>NZ_CP102267.1:187500-380000 GCF_025148125.1 Blautia wexlerae DSM 19850 | reverse complement strand
ATAAAATATCTGGCTCCTATATTATAGGATGCTGACAGGTCACAATTATATCGTTTTCCTGTCTGAAAAGTACAGAGGCTGTGATTTTCCCGGTCACGTGTTACCACCCCGGAACCATCATAAGCCAGTCTGCTGGTATTCCATGCACAGATCCGGGATATCCGCATCTCTTTCCTGTGTGCCTGATGTTCACAGCGTCTTTGGATATCCCGCTTTCTCCACAGGTGCAGTTTCTGTTTTTTCTTTCCCGATATCTTCCCCTGCATCTCCAGATACTCGAACACGATCACATCTGCATGGTTTTCTTCCGCATATCTTACAATCGCACCTGCAATCTTTTTACCCAGTTCTGTGTTCAGACGTTTCGTATATGCCCATCTTCCCTGTGTCTGCGCAGAGCCATGTTCCCTCTGGAATCTGCGGATCCGTCCCAGTGTGCGGTACATCCGGTCTTTTTCACTGGGATGATCTATGAATCTTCTTCCCAGGACAGTTCCGTCTGCCCGCATGATCGTACAGACTGCATCGGTATTGATCCCTAAGTCCACGCTGCAGATAATCTGTTCTTTCACAGGTGTTTTGGTAAGTGTTACTTCCTCTTTATAGGAAAAACGCAAAAAATACTTCCGGTGTCTCTTTTCCAGAATCGGGGCAGATGCCTTTTTCCCTGACCAGCATTTTCTCAGATATTCCATATCTGTATGCTCCAGACGTATACAGAACCATTTCCAGTCATGGCCGTCATAGAGTTTCAGGTATGCTTCGTCTTTCCCTTCCACTCCTTCACGATACATGACATCACGGTAGAAGACCGGCATGGCGTGATTTTCATATACAAGCTTTGGTTTCCCGCTCTTTCCGTCTGTCTTTTCCCATAGATCCAGCCGTGTTTTATAAGAGGATACTGTCCCCAGTGCATGCTGGATGGCAGATCTGCGCAGATAGGACGGCATCTTTGGGAACCGGATATCAAAATCAAAACAGGCATGGTTTTTCTTCGTGGTATGCACCAGATGTTCTGCAGCATTAAAACGCCTCTTTGCATCCGGGATTTCTGCTAATTCTTCCCATACCTGCACATAGATCCCAATCAGATAGCTGACAGCAGAACGGTAGATCTCCAGTGTCTGGCGGATCGGGATATTCTGTTTTCGTAATTCTACGCCATAGCTGGATATTATCTGCATTTTTATTTTTCCCTGATAACTCTTTTCTCAGATTCTGTTGTTTTTTCTACTACCCATGGCTATATTTTAGCACATATAGTGCTAAAAATAAACATATGTTTTCCTTTGGGTAAAAAATTTGCGCGTCTAACTCATCACTAAGTAACGAGAATGCGACGCGCAATTATTCAAAAATCGTTCGCATTTGCGCAGGAAGACATTCGGATCCGATACCTACGGTCCACAGATACCAAACCTTTTTAATAGAAGATACTCATAAATATCCTGATCAGGATATCTCTGTCATATATGAAACTCAGGATGCAATCTTTCTTAATGATCTGAAGGGCCGCCTCACCAGCCTTTGTATTGCACACAATGGTGAGAGCCAGAAAGATAATCCATATTACTATAAGGAATTTAACTGCCCCCAGCAACGCTCCTGCTACCTTGTTCATGCCATGCAGCACAGGTAATCTCGTCACAAGATTCAGCATCCATGTGATACTCCTCACCATAATCGTCGACATCAGCAGAGAAATCAGGAAAGAAATTCCGTTCACTGCCATTCTCGCCAGATATTGAGCAATATAATCCGAAAATGTAGTTACAGCCAAATACTGGTAACTGTCAGAATTATTATTCTGAACCAGTCCATTTCTCAGCAGCTCCGGGAGATTCATTTCATTTATAAATTCAGTCTGGCTTTCTCCACTGCCTGTCCATGTGCTGTATTCCTCTCCTACAAACTCCCGGCAGCTTTCCTGTACTTTTTCATAAATTGATGTATTTTCCCGAATAAACTCATTTACATAAGGATTTATAAACCACACGATCGCCATCGACAGAAAAACACATACAAGCGAAACCAGTTCTTTTATCAGTCCCCGCCTATAACCTCTGACACATGCAGCCGCCAGAAAAAGTATCGTAATGACTCCGGCCCACGTTAAAGCCATTTTCATCCTCCTAACTAAGTTTTATTATCTCTACACCGCTGTCCAATACCAGAAGATATCTGTTCATTCCGATTTTGAAGAAATCTTTGATCGTTCCATCCACACTGCCAAGATATTTCTGTACTCCTCTGCTGTTCATTACACACATCTGGGAACTGTTGTACATCAGAATATTTCCACCGCTTAATTTAATCGTCGTATATGGAATATTGAAGTTTTCTTTGAATTTCAATTTGCCATCTGTAGTATAAACTTCCATTGTATACTGTTTGTCTTTACTGTCATTCTTAAACACAAGACCAATCATATCATTATCATAAAAAGTACTGACAATTTCTTTATCTACTTTTACTGTTTTTACTTCCTTCGGAATCTGGCTTCCATGATAAATTGTAAATCCATTATCTTTAAGTGCTACAGACCGGTTATTATCAAGATACTGGATCTGCGGAACTACCACGCCTTCATACTTATATCCACTGACAATTCTGTCATCCTCGTTCTGTCCTACATCTCCAAAATTGTAAAATGCCACATAACTGGTCGTATCACTTCCATCTACGAACTGATAGGTTACCATCATGATCACTCCGTCTTCAGATACAGCAATATCAAGGGGATATCCCGGATCATCTATCTTCGTCTGATTTTCAGCAATCAGACTTCCATCTGTACCATAAAAATCAATCCATGTATCATCTCCGCCATCCAGGATTGCCGCAACAAGACCGCTTTTGGATACTTTTGCTTTGACAATACTGTAAGAAGTAGTTACACTGCCTGTTTTTCCGGATTTATCATAAATCTCCAAAGTTGTTCCATCTTTATCCGCAATCACCGCACGAGTTCCATTGACATCTGCCACAGGATTCTGCATCTGATAGGTTTCACTCCATAATGTACTCATCTTATCAGAAACAAGCGAAACTCCGTCCGGACTGTATCGAAGGATATTTCCGTCCATTTCAACATAATTTGTAGAAACAATATCCTCCTGCTCACTTGTCTGGACTACTTTATAAGTATGATAGCTTCTCTTCTCTATGTAAAATCCCACAGCCGTTACAGCAGCAGCTATCGCCACCACTGTAATAACTGTCTTTTTCACTACACTTCTTTTGTGGCGGGACAATCTGCGCTCATAATCATCTGCATATTCCTCTTCAGCTCTCTCCCGGGCTTTCGCTTTTCTGTTTCTCTCTGCCTGAAGCTTTTTCTTTTTATGTTTTTTTATTATTTTCTTAAATGTATTTGCCATTTTAGCCTTTACCTTATTTCTCACTTTCATTTTGTTGATTATCAGGTTTCAGTTTTTGCCATTTATTATAGCACAGTTTTCTAAGGTAATACAATTACTTGTCCCGGATAAATGATTTCGTCCGCTGACATCCCATTCAATTTGCAGATCTGACTTATGGCTTCGATACTTCCGTATCTGTCCATACTTATCTGAAAAAGAGTATCGCCGGGCTGAATCACATATGACTCATGGGCTTTTCCCGCTGCTTCGCTGTTTTCCTTCTGCACAGCTTCCCTGACACGTTTCTGTGCTTTACGTTCATCTGCTTCCTGCTGGTAGATTTGTTCGGTTTTATCTGCTTTTTCTGTCTTTACATCCGGAAGCTGTTCTGTTTTGTCCGATTTTTGTTCTGTATCTGTCTGCTCTGCTGATATTTTTTTCTCTGAAGTATTGTTTTTCTTTTCAGAATTTTCTTTTTCACTGGTGCTTTGATTATTCTCTTCATTATTCTCTTCATTATTCTTTTTATTCTTCCCTGCATCATTTTGTATAGTATCTGTCCGGTATTGTTTATGCTGCCTGACAGCTTCATTGTTCGAAGTCCCGACAACAGGAGACGGCGTTATCTCCTCAACGATCACTGAAGAAACCGTCGCGCTCTCCTTTTCGTTCTGTTTTACATTCTGGTAACTTCTGTAAAAATTAACACCCACTGTCAGTACTGCAATTGCCAGACATGCAGTTAATCCATATGAAAAAACAGAAGGAGCTGCCGGCTCCTTCCTGGTTTCCTTTTTATCTGCAATTATTTTGCGAAAATCTTTCACAGCCTGATCTTCATATTTTTCCTGAGGTTCCGGCTGAAGTTCTTCATTTTTGTCGATCATATACGTCTGCATACCGGGATTTTTTTCATAATAAAGATAATACCCTCCCAGACGCACCATTTCATTGTTTTCATAACGGAAGAAAGCATCTTCCCTTTCCTGAGGTTCCATAAGCATCAGGACTTTTTCTCCTCCAAAATGTTTCATGTGTACTTTTGACATCACTTCCGATACTTTCAGGAGAAGCTGAGGCTGTGAAAAGAACCATCCCACAATCTCCTGATCTTCGAAGTACTCCTTCTGGGCTTCCTGTATCTGCTTCCATTGATTTTCCGAAAAATCGATATGATCAGGTGCTGCCTCCATCTCCTCCGCTATAATAGCACCTTTGATAAACAGATAAGCTGTCTGAGAACGCCATTTAAGATTTCCTGTAAGAACTGCCACTCTGGTTTTTGCTTCTCCCAGAGAGTCTTCCGTTCTGGCAAGTCTTACCAGAAATGTGTACACATAGTCCTCCATATAAATCCTGTAATCTTCGGCTGCCAGGCCGATCTGGCGTATATTTCTGGGTAATCCAAACGGTTCCTCACCATTTTGTCCTTCCTGAGATTCGTCCTTATAGATTACTTCTATCATCTCTCATCACCCCTTCGGGTATCAGGATAACACAGATAAATTGCAGATTTTATCACATTGTAAGAGGAATTTACCAGAATTTGGCGACAGATTTTGCACAGTGCATATTTTTATCCCGGTAAGGATATGATGTTATCAGAAGCCTCTTCGCAGCTTGTTGTTATGAAGCAAAGGGACTATAGCAATTAAAAGATATAATCAATAATGTGCTCTCGAAATCTTTTTGTGCAGGTACAATAGAGACTCTGCGAGTACATAATACGATCAGGGAGGTTTTATGGTATTTTATGTGGACTCACAGAAAAGCAGTTCTGCTGAGGAAATCGCTTTTCTTTTAAATAAATGTATTCTTCAATATCCCGGCAGATGGTCGGAACTGGTTTTTCTGTGTATCGGAAGTGACCGCGTGACAGGAGACTGTCTCGGTCCCTATATCGGACACCAGTTACTTGAACATCTGAATACGGACACTCATGGCGTTTATGTTTACGGTACCCTGAAAAGCCCCGTACATGCTTTAAATCTTTCCAGAATTTCCCGCCAGATCAAAATTCTGCATCCCGAAGGTCTGGTTATTGCAGTGGATGCCTCTCTTGGACAAAAAAAGCACCTGGGGTATGTGACCATCGCAGATGGTGCACTTTACCCAGGTGCTGCAGTTCAGAAAGAACTTCCTCCTGTTGGTGATATCCATATCACAGGGATTGTAAACATTGCAGGTGTACTGGAACAGCTAACCCTTCAGACTACCCGCCTGTCTACGGTAATCTCTCTGGCAGATACCATCACACAGGGAATCGTAAATTATACAAATTCTTTGATCTGTTTGTAGATGCCTTCTGCATCAAGACCATATTTCTCAAGAAGAGCTGTGGCAGGACCGGATTCTCCGAATACATCATTTACACCGATACGTTTTACAGGTACAGGTGCTTTCTCAGACAGGCATTCGCATACTGCTCCTCCAAGTCCGCCGATTACTGAATGCTCTTCTACAGTTACAACCTTGCCTGTTTCTTTGGCTGCTGCAACTACAAGTTCTTCATCCAGAGGCTTAATCGTATGGATATTGATTACTTTTGCATCTACGCCGTCTGCCGCAAGCTTCTCTGCAGCTTCAAGAGCAGGAGCTACGCAGAGACCGTTTGCAATGATCGTAAGGTCTTTTCCTTCACGAAGGACAATACCTTTGCCTAATTCAAATTTATAGTCCGGTCTGTCATTGATAACCGGAACTGCCAGACGTCCAAATCTCATATATACAGGACCAACATGCTCATAAGCTGCTTCTACCATAGCTTTTGCTTCAATATCATCAGAAGGGCAGGCAACAACCATTCCCGGAATTACTCTCATAAGAGCAAAATCCTCACAACACTGATGGGTAGCACCATCTTCACCTACAGAAATTCCGCCATGAGTAGCGCCAATTTTTACATTGATTTTCGGATATGCAATAGAGTTACGAACCTGCTCAAAAGCACGTCCTGCTGCAAACATTGCAAATGTGCTGGCAAATGGAACTTTTCCTGTAGTAGCCAGACCTGCGGCAATGCCCATCATATTACACTCGGCAATACCGCAGTCAATATGACGCTCCGGAAATTCTTTTTTGAATACGCCAGTCTGAGTAGCTGCAGCAAGGTCAGCGTCCAGAACGACCAGGTTCTCATGTTTCTTACCTAATTCAACCAGCGCAGCACCGTAGCTTGCTCTTGTTGCGATCTTCTTTACTTCTGACATAATGCTTCACCTGCCTTTTCTAACTCTTCCATTGCCTGTGCATACTGCTCGTCATTCGGAGCTTTTCCATGCCATCCAACCTGATTTTCCATAAAGGAAACACCTTTTCCTTTTACAGTTTTCATAATGATAGCTGTAGGCATTCCCTTAGTAGCTTTTGCTTCATCAAAAGCAGCTCTTAACTGATCCATATCATTTCCGTCTGCAACGTTAATCACATGGAAGTTAAATGCCTCAAATTTCTTATCAATCGGGTATGGAGAACATACTTCATCAACCTTACCGTCGATCTGAAGTCCATTATTATCCACGATCACTACAAGATTGTCCAGTTTTCTGAAGCCTGCAAACATAGCAGCTTCCCAAACCTGGCCTTCCTGAATTTCGCCGTCGCCTAATAAGGTATATACACGATAGCTTTCATTGCTTAATTTGGCAGAAAGCGCCATACCAACTGCTGCAGAGATTCCCTGTCCCAGAGAACCGCTGGACATATCAACACCCGGGATATGTTTCATATCCGGATGTCCCTGTAAATAGGAACCCAGATGACGAAGAGTCTTCAGATCTTCTTTTGGGAAAAAGCCTCTTTCTGCAAGTGCAGAATAGTATCCCGGTGCTGTGTGGCCTTTGGAAAGTACGAAACGGTCACGATCAGCCTTCTTAGGATCCTTTGGATCAATATTCATTTCTTCAAAATATAAATAAGTGAATACATCTGCTGCAGACAGAGATCCGCCCGGATGTCCTGCTTTTGCAGAATGTAATGCAGTAACGATGTCTTTACGGACTTCGTTTGCAATTTTCTGAAGTTCTAATTTTTCCATTGTGGTAAATTCTCCTTATTCGCCGAATACTGCTTTATAATCTTTCTGGAATTTCTCAATACCTGCATCTGTCAGAGGATGTTTTGTCATCTGTACGATTACATTGTACGGAACAGTTGCAATGTCAGCACCTGCAAGTGCACAGTCTGTTACATGGATCGGATTTCTTACGCTTGCTGCGATGATTTCTGTCTCGATTCCTGCCACTTCAAAAATCTCAGCAATCTCGCGGATCAGATCAACACCTCTTGTAGAAATGTCATCCAGTCTTCCAAGGAACGGAGATACATAAGTAGCACCTGCTCTTGCAGCCAGAAGTGCCTGGTTAGCAGTGAAGATCAGAGTAACGTTTGTCTTGATTCCTTCTGCATGAAGAACCTTAACTGCTTTCAGACCTTCTACTGTCATAGGAATCTTAACAACCATGTTCGGATGGATGGCTGCAATCTCACGTCCCTCTTTGATCATTCCTTCTGCATCTGTTGTAGTAGCTTTTACTTCACCGCTGATCGGTCCGTCTACGATAGATGTGATCTCTTTGATTACTTCCTTGAAATCCCTTCCTTCTTTTGCGATAAGAGACGGATTTGTGGTAACACCACAGATTACACCCATATCATTAGCTGCCTTAATATCTTCTACTTTTGCTGTGTCAATAAAAAATTTCATGTTCTTAACCCTCCTGATTTTTGCTTGTCATAATCGTTCATTGATCTGATGGTTTCATTATAACAGACTTTACATTTAGGTCAAGCGTGGCAAAAGATTATTAATAATTTCTTTATTAATAATCGCATGTCTTATTAATTCTTTATTTTCCAGTCAAAGCATATATTCGTTGTTATCAACATGCAATATACAATATGTTTTATAACCATTTCTTTTCGTAACTGTTCGCTGTCTTTGCTGTTGCAGGAAACCTCCGTCAGAAATCATTTCTGATATCGGATTTCAGCCGCACATCCTGAAATTTTGGTACGTTTCCAGAAAATGCCTGCCGGGTAGATATTCGCAATCTACCTCGCCACACAGCTCTATACCAAATAACTGTTCTGCAGTTTCGATAAATTATTATTAATAATTTTCATTCGACGTATTTAATTATTTTTTTGGTTCTGACATACCCCGTAGTGCGTCTCGCTATCAGCTTGGGGGTATATTCAATATTATAGAGACTGACAGGAGCAGAATCTGTGAGAAAACGGTCCTGCTCATCGATTTTGCGCAGTATAATATCACAGGCATCTCTGCCTTTAAGGGCTACGAAATGATCGATCGTAGTAAGAGAGATCTTCCGTATTCCCGAATAAAAGATATTATCGCACCCAATCACCGATACATCCTTGGGTACATGAATCCTTGCTTCATGGAGAGCATCCAGCGCACCAATAGCCATCATATCATTCTGGCCTGCAATAGCTGTAAATTCCCTGCCTTCATCCAGAAGCTCCATAGTAAGCTCATAACCCATCGAATATTCCGAATCCATCCGTGGGATCTGCATATCGATAGCTTCATCCGCAGCCTTAATGATCACATGATCCTTCAGGCCTTCTTTCTCAAACTCTTTCACAAAACCATTTACACGTTTTGTTCTCTGCCATTGTCTCCTTGTCAGGGGCGGAGTGATAAACGCTACATCTCTGTGCCCCAGATCAAGCAGATGTCTTGCCATCATCCTTCCCACAACTGTATTATCCTGATTAATGGCATCTATAGTTGTAGTTTTCTCTTTATTGCTGATGATAACCAGTGGGATTGTCTGCGCCAGTTCCTCTACCTGCTGCTGAAAATCCGGATTTGGATTACAGCAGTAGATAATGCCAAGCGGCTCTATTGTACCCATCATGCGCAGATACTTCTCCTCCAGACGGGGATCTCTCTGTGTATTACAGATAAAGACACCATATCCCTGTTTGTTCGCCACTGCCTCAATTCCCTGCAGAAGCAATACATAATACGGGCTTGTAAGCGTAGGGCAAAAAACAACGATCAGCTTCTCTTTCCGGCTTTCTTTTCTGTTCTTTCGTCCGGGAAGATGATAGCCTAATTCTCTGGCTGCCTGCTCTACCTTCTCCACTGTTTCTCTGGAAAAAGAAACATTATATTTCTTATTCAGGACCATGGAAACAGTTGCCTGGGAGACTCCTGCCCTCTTTGCCACGTCAGAAGAAGTTGCTTTCTTTTTAGACAAAGTGATGCCTCCTTTTCAACAGTAACCTTAAAGCTCCACACGCCCCTCAAGAGCACGTAAAAGAGTCACTTCGTCAATATATTCCAGATCTCCTCCTACCGGAACTCCGCTTGCGATCCTGCTGACTTTGATCCCGGTAGGTTTGATCAGCTTACTGATATACATTGCCGTTGTTTCCCCCTCCAGACTGGAGTTGGTAGCAATGATCACTTCCTTTACCTCATCCTTTGCCAGACGCTGCATGAGTTCTTTCAGTTTGATATCATCCGGCCCGATTCCAAGCATTGGAGAGATTGCACCATGAAGAACATGATAAACGCCATCAAACTTGCCTGTTTTTTCATAAGCTGCAAGATCTCTTGTATTCTCTACCACCATGATCACTGAATGATCACGCTTATCATTGCTGCAGATGGGACAGATCTCTCTGTCTGTCAAAGTACAGCAGCACTTGCAATACTGTACATTCTCTCTGGCACCGGTAATGGAAGAGGTAAGCTGCTCTACCTGATCCTTTGGCATATTCATGATGTGAAATGCCAGTCTCTGTGCTGATTTCGCACCGATTCCCGGAAGATGGGAAAGCTGCTCGATCAGCTTATTGATATGACTGCTGTAGTATTCCATCAGAATGGAAGACCTCCGCCAAGTCCGCCCAGACCACCTGTCAGTTTAGACATAACAGCCGTAGATTCTTCTTCCACTTTGCGAAGTGCTTCGTTTGTAGCTGCAACGATGAGATCTTCCAGCATTTCGATGTCATCCGGATCTACAACTTCCTCCTGAAGCTTTACTTTTGTCACCTCTCTCTTACCTGAGATAGTTACCTCTACAGCGCCGCCTCCTGCAGTAGCCGTAAATTCTTTCTCTTCCAGAGCTTTCTGATTCTCTTCCATCTGGCGCTGCATTTTCTGCGCCTGTTTCATAAGATTATTCATATTTCCCGGCATACCCATTCCCGGGAATCCTCCACGTTTTGCCATTTGTGATGTCCTCCTTGCTATTTATTGCCTTATTATTTACTGCCTTTTCTGTCCGGAGAATATTTAGTTACTGTTCACTCCGTTCACAGTAACGTAGCCAAAATTCATTCCAGATTGCCTGTGGCAATGGAATTTTGGCTTGTATGTCTCGGGATTTTGGCATATTCATGCCAAAACACCTCGCGGGATAGTGGTGTGTGAACAGTAACAATATTTATTCTCCTTTTTCCTCATCAGGATCTTCCTCTATCACAACATCCATGTGGATATTATTCTTTATCGCCTGGTCCACTGTGATATTTGCCAGATTTGTATGCTGACGCTTATCTGCCACCAGCATCTGGATCTCTACTGTTTTTCCTGTCTGGGCAGTGATGATGTCCTGAAGCTCTTTCTTCGCTTCCGGATTGTCCACATAGGACTGCCCCAGAAAATCCTGAAATTCCACATAAAGAACAGGTTCTCCTGTCTCACTGTTATACTTCGGAACAGATTTCTGAAGCATCTGTTTAAACATCCCTGTTGTCTGTCCTGTGATCACTCTCCAGCCTGCCACGATCTTCTGCAAATCTTCCGGTGCAGCTTTCGCCGGTGCTTTGTTTCCCGCCGGTTCCTGAACTGCTCCGGTTTCTGCCGGCATTTTCCCTGAACCCTGCTGCACGATCACCTGCTGTACCGGACGTTCATCCATCCGCTGTTCCAGCACACGCAGTCTGTCCAGAACAGAATCCAGATTAGTCTCCATTGCAGGACGGCACAACTTGATCAGTGCAATCTCCACGAGAACCCTTTTCTGGGTTGCATATCGGATCTGATTGGACAAATCCGAAAAAATACGGATATACCGCATCAGCGTCTCCACATCCAGCATGGTGCTCTCTTCTTTCAGAAGCTTCATGTTGTCGGATGAGACATCGATCGCTTCCTCCGGATTCTCAGAAGTCTTAACGAGAAGAAGATTTCTCATATACCAGGTAAAATCTCCCACAAACTGGCTCAGTTCCCTGCCTCCTACGATCAGTTCCTCCAGGATATGAATGGAACCTGTCACATCTCCCCGGATCACTTTTCGCAAAAGCTTGCTAAACACTTCGGTGTCAACGGCTCCCAGAACCTCCAGAACTTTATCATAGGTAAGTTCCTGTCCAAGATAAAAAGCAATACACTGGTCGAGAAGGCTGAGCGCATCTCGCATGGAACCATCTCCCGCTTTCGCTACATATCGGACTGCTTTTTCCTCAGCTTCTACACCTTCAACTTTGAGCAGTTCATCCAGTCTGGCCGCGATAGTGTCTATGGTGATCCTGTGGAAATCATATCTCTGGCATCTGGATAAAATCGTAATCGGAATCTTGTGCGCCTCTGTAGTTGCCAGGATAAACATAACATAAGACGGTGGTTCCTCCAGTGTTTTCAGCAGGGCATTGAAGGCACCTGTGGAAAGCATATGAACCTCATCAATAATATATACTTTATATTTACCTTCTGTAGGGCGGTAAGAAACCTCTTCTCTGATCTCACGTATATTATCCACACCATTGTTGGATGCAGCATCGATCTCGATCACATTCATTGCAGTTCCTGCCTGGATTGCCTTGCACATGGCACATTCATTACAGGGGCTGCCATTTACGGGATGCTCACAGTTGACTGCCTTCGCCAGAATTTTGGCTACTGTTGTTTTACCGGTTCCTCTGGTGCCGCAGAACAGATACGCATGGCCGATACGGTTATGCTTAATCTGATTTGTCAGAGTAGTCACTATGTGATCCTGACCTTTGACATCCGCGAAATTATCCGGTCTGAACTTTCTGTAAAGAGCAGTGTAACTCATGAGTAAACTCCTATCGTAACTATTCAGCACCCCCACTGTCAGCAGCGCGCCAAATAGTTATCTCTATCTTATTATCACAGCCGCCGCGGAAAAAATTCCCGCGGCGGTCTTTTTTACATCCATATCTTATATGAAAAAGTATCTGTCAGTCAAGTACTGTTTCACTTAATCAGTCACCAAAGCTGATACCAATCTGTTTGGCAGCAACTACAAGCTGATCTTTCGGTGATACCATCTTAAGCTTACCTGCACACTCTTCAAGAGGTACACGTTTAATTTTGCCGTTTACCACGCCGATCATGATGCCATATTCACCATCCATGATTGCCTGCGCTGCACCTGCACCGATTCTTGTGGAAAGAACGCGGTCATACGGACATGGTTCTCCGCCTCTCTGTGTATGTCCCGGAACTGTAACGCGGACTTCGCTTCCGATCTCTTTGTAGATCTGGTCAGCAATCTCATAGGAAACGGACGGATATTTCTTTGCTCGGGCTTCCAGTTTCTCTTTGTATTTCTTTTTAGGAAGTTCTGCGTCTTCTTTGGAAATCGCACCTTCTGCAACTGCAAGGATTGTGAAACGCTTGCCTGCTTTGGCGCGTTTCTGGATTGCTGCGGTAACTTTTTTGATATCATATGGAATCTCAGGAATCAGGATGATATCCGCACCGCCTGCAACACCTGCATGAAGTGTCAGACTTCCTACCTTGTGTCCCATGATCTCTACGATAAATACACGTCCATGTGAAGATGCTGTCGTATGGATACAGTCAATGGCATTTGTGGCAATGTTTACCGCACTCTGGAAACCAAAGGTCATGTCTGTGCCATAGATGTCATTATCAATAGTCTTTGGAAGATGGATAATGTTCAGTCCTTCTTCTCTCAGAAGGTTTGCTGTCTTCTGTGTACCATTTCCGCCAAGGATCACAAGGCAGTCCAGGCAGAGTTTATAATAAGTCTGCTTCATTGCTTCAACCTTGTCCAGGCCATTCTCATCCGGGACACGCATCAGTTTGAATGGCTGTCTGGATGTTCCGAGGATTGTGCCGCCCTGTGTAAGGATTCCGGAAAAATCTTTGGATGTGAGCATACGGTATTTACCATAGATCAGTCCTTTATATCCATCATCAAATCCATAAACTTCCAGTTCATCCAAATTGTTACTCAGTCCCTTTACTACTCCTCGCATGGTAGCGTTAAGAGCCTGACAGTCACCGCCACTGGTAAGCATACCTATTCTTTTAATCATGATAGTATCCTCCATTTCTGTGTTTTAAGAATTATCCATATCCATACATACAAGACATGTTGTGTACTCTGGCATATCCATTTCCAGAATAAAGATAGTTTATTTCTGTTTATTATATAATATTTATCGTTTTCATACAATAGTGTTAGAAAAGTTTTAGTTACTATTCACGCACTACGTTCGTTACTGTTCACTCCGTTTGTTACTGTTCACTCCGTTCCCAGTAATAAGTTTTACTATAATGATTCACTATTGACAAAACAGCCTCCTGCCTATATAATCAGAAATGCGCAGCCGGGGAGATAGCGGTGCCCTGTACCTGCAATCCGCTACAGCAGGGGTGATGCCAATCCGAGGCTTGTATCCTGTGGAGCTGCCCTCTATAAGTGGCGTTGACGTTTGGGTCTTACGCAACAGGAATCTGTGAACCGTGTCAGGACAGGAATGTAGCAGCACTAAGCAGAAGCTCTTGTGTGCCGTAAGGGTGCCTGGGCTGAGTTAACTGTAGAGGTAACGTCTGTGGGACCATTCCGAAGTGCGGCGCGCAAAAAAGAATATTCATGATGCAGGTCATCATATAAAAAAGCATTCAGAATTTTATCTGTTGATAATTTCCTGAATGCTTTTCTTATTTTTGTAATTTGCAAAAAGTCCATATATTAACAAAGGTTGGAAAAAATAATTAATCCTCCACTGCCTGTACCTGACTTTTGTTCTTATATTTCTTCATCACATGAAAATAATAAGGAATCAGTGGGATCAGTGCGGCGATCCATGCGGTCGGGTCAGCCATACAGACACCGGCAAAGGAAGTATGTCCCGCAATCAATACGACAATTCCGGTTCTCGCCACCAGTTCAAATACCCCGCCAAGCATTGGTACAAGTCCATATCCCATTCCCTGCAGAGTATTTCGATAGAGGAAAATACTTCCGAGAAACGGATATGCCCAGAATACTGTCCGGAAATAAGTAACAGACACATTTACTACGTCCTGTTCCGATGGATCTACGAAAAGATATGTCAGATATTTTCCGAAGAAAAACATCAGGAACATAACAAAAACGCTCCATCCCAGGACCATCATCTGCGTGTAACGGACTCCCTGTTTCACACGATCCATTTTTCCTGCGCCCCTGTTCTGACCTACATAGGTTGCTATGGTTGCACCGAAGGCTGTAAATACTGTGGCAAAAATATTCTGGATCTTACCGGCAGCAGAGAATCCGGCCATATGTACAGGTCCGTAAATATTGACCGCGCCCTGTACAATAATGGTTCCGATTGCTGTAATCGAAAACTGCAGTCCCATAGGAATTCCAAGCTTCAGAAGTCTGCCGAAACTGTCCCAGCATATCTCAAAATCCTTCCGTTCCAGATGAAGGATCGGAAATCTTTTTACAATATAAATCAGGCAGCACACTGCCGAAATTCCCTGTGCGATCACTGTGGCATATCCGCATCCTTCTACACCCATTCCAAAGACTACAATAAAAACTACATCCAGAATAACATTGATCACAGCCGAAATGATCAGGAAATACAATGGCGACTTGGAGTCACCCAGCGCACGCAGGAAAGCCGCAAGTGCATTATATGCACCTGTGATAATAAGGCCTGCATAAATAATTCCCATATATGCAGTTACATCACCAAATACCTCTTCCGGCGAATTCATCAGATGCAGGATTGGTTTGTTCGCAAGACTGAATCCTATGGTCATGACAATGGAAAATGCAGCCATAAGGTAAATGGACATGGCAACATAATGGCGCATCCTGTCAAATTTTTTCGCTCCGAACATCTGGGCTACGATAATCGCAAATCCACTGCTGAGTCCATTCAGCCAGCCGGTCACAAAAAACATCAGTGAACCGGTGCTTCCGATAGCTGCAAGGGCATTTACTCCGATAAATTTTCCGGCAACAATGGAATCTGCAATATTATAAAACTGCTGAAAAAGATTTCCCAGGCACATTGGAATCATAAATTTTATTATCAGACTCACCGGACTGCCGACGGTCATGTCGTTTGTTGTATCTTTTTTCATTCTTTTTATTCGCCTCTTTTTATTTCTGCCTGTAACATTACTTCTGTTATTTTTATTACTCTTATTGCCTTTAAGATTCTTCCTGTTTTTGTCTGTCTTTTACTTTTATTATTCCGGTTCTCCCTCCGGATTTTCCTGTGCAGCTTTAAGGGCTGCCTTTTCCTGCTTCTTTTTCTCACGAAGCTTTCTGAAAAACTCAGATAACATAGAAGAACATTCCTCTTCCAGAACTCCCTGTGTAATCTTTACCTGATGATTAAATCCATCCACCTGTAAAAGATTCATCACAGAACCTGCGCAGCCCGCTTTGGCATTCATACAGCCGATCACTACTTCATCTATTCTGGACTGGACAAGTGCCCCGGAACACATCTGACATGGTTCCAGCGTCACATACATAGTGCATCCCTCCAGTCTCCAGTCACCAAGTTTTTTACTGGCTTTGCGGATTGCATTCAGTTCTGCATGGGAGAGTGTATTTTTATCTGTGTTTCTTCTGTTATATCCACGTGCGATGATCTTACCCTCATGCACGATCACACAGCCGATTGGCACTTCTTCCAGAGCTTCTGCCTTCTTCGCCTGACGGATAGCTTCTTTCATAAAACGTTCCTGATCTGTCAACTTTTCTTTTCCTTTCTGCTGTTGCATCACTACCAGAATAGCAAAAAGAAAGCCTGAAAACCAATTGGTTTCAGACTTCCTATGCGTAGTCGAAGCGACGGGATTCGAACCCACGACCTCTGCGTCCCGAACGCAGCGCTCTACCAAACTGAGCCACGCTTCGTCAATGCAAGTGCTATTATATTAATAAAATCGCAGTTTGTCAATAGATTTTTTCAAATTTTTTTAATTTTTTCGAATATTTTCTTCTGATGGTCATATACATTATTGAATCTGGTTTTACGGAGGAAGGATTTTGGCTGGATATCGGCGTTTTATCGCATATGTATATGACTATGAAAGCGGAAAGAAAGGCAGCAATTGCGGATTTATTAAAGTTGAAGTAA
The DNA here is from genome assembly GCF_025148125.1 of Blautia wexlerae DSM 19850. Taxonomy (NCBI): domain Bacteria; kingdom Bacillati; phylum Bacillota; class Clostridia; order Lachnospirales; family Lachnospiraceae; genus Blautia; species Blautia wexlerae. The sequence goes on along the minus strand of NZ_CP102267.1, from coordinate 363,276 downwards.
AAGATCAGCAATGTTCTGTTGAGATTCATCTGCATTGTCCGGGGCTGCCTGAAAATGTAAAATGCAATATTTATGGATTTACACGAAAGGATGGCCTGATCAACGGAATTCTTCTGGATACCTGCGAGACAGAAAAAGAAACTGTAGAATGCCTGATCATAACAGATGCAACAGATATGAATGACTCCGGCGTTGCAATGGGTAAGTTGGGCGGAATGATCATTACTTCAGATACCGGCGGATTCTTTGGTACTGAATGGGACGATCAGCCTATACGTCCGGAGAATTTCCATGAAATAAAAGCTATGCCTGACGCAGATATTCCTGAATCTGCGAAAATCACTTCACAGAAACCCGAAGTTCCGGCAGATATGGTATTACAGGAAATGCCCGAAGAACTTGAAGATATTTCAGAAAAACCCGAAGATACCTCGCTTACAAAAGTTCCTGACGATTCTTTATCAATTGAACCGTCTGCCAACATTCCGGCTCAGAGAACATCTGATAACAAGCCAGGAACAGAGTCATCCTATATCTCAGATAATACTGTTGAAGATTCCAATAGTTCTGAAAATGCCGGCAATCCTGTCCCGGAAAGAAATGCAGAAAACAGAAAAACCTCTGCCGAATTTTCCCCCTTCTCCGATGGCGAACTGATTTCTGCATGGAAGATACACCTTGATGACCTGAAGCATTTTCCGCGGCATTACTGTGCACTGCGCAATAACCGTTTTCTCCAGTATGGGCATTATAATTTCGGATATTTGCTTTTAGGACAAAGAAATAACGGACAGTATATCCTCGGCGTTCCCGGCGTTTATAATCAGCAGGAACGCTTTATGGCAAATATGTTTGGCTTTCCTTACTTCAAAGAAAGCAGCTATATAGAGATTCCAAAAATGCGCGGCGGTTACTGGTATCGTTTAATCGATGCCCCGGATTCCCACAGATAAAATCGTCTTTTGAAGAATCTTCTGAAAATTCTGAAGTTCTTCAAAAGTATAGCTTCCATATCCAGGCCTGAGGACTCCATCTGAGTCCTTATAAGCCTGCAGATAATATTCTTTCGCTCCTGCCAGCCACCCAGCGATTTCTTCAAAATCCTTCTGCGTATGCAGTTCCCGTACTACTGTTGTTCTGAATTCATAGTCCAGATTCCCATGCAGCAGAAAATCTGCTGTCTCAAAAATACTGTCCATATCAGGCTTTTCTATTCCGGTCAGATTTCCATAGTTATCCGGACAGGCTTTGATATCCATAGCTACTTTATCGATCAGTCCGGCTTCTGCCAGATGTTTTACAATCTTCGGACGTGAGCCATTGGTGTCCAGTTTAACAGCATAGCCCAGCTCTTTGATTTTTCCCAGAAATTCCTCCAGACCATCTGACAGTGTAGGTTCCCCTCCTGAAATGCAGACCCCGTCCAGAATCCCCTTTCTTTTTTTCAAAAAAGTCAAAAGTTCCTCCTGACTGTAATCCGGCTGTTCTCCGGGAGCCACAACCAATATACCATTCTGACAGAACGGACAGCGGAAATTGCATCCACCCAGAAATATAGTACTGGCTACCTTTCCCGGATAGTCCAGCAATGTCGTTTTATTAAAGCCACAGATTCTCATTGTTTATCTCCATTCCAATTATATTTTACCGTATATAAATCTGATATATCATTTTATCATCAGGCATCTGAATCCTCAAGTTAAACCACCTATGTTATAGCAATCCGGGCAAAAATCCGAAAAAAAGAACCCTGTTTTACCAGAGTTCTTAATCACATTATTGTTTTGTTATCAGTTCAACTGATAAACCTCAGCAGACTGAAGTCCGAAGCTTAATGCTTCTGAATGGCTGTCACAATAAATATCAACATGTCCATAAGGTGTTCCCAGATCCTCTACTGTGTATACATTTCCGTTGATCAGAAGCTGTGTTCCAAAGGGTACTCCCGCCATAGCTACAGTACGTCCTGCTGTCGGAACTGTTCCGCTGGCTGTCAGGTTACCTGCTGTACCGCAGCACTGTGCACAGTTGCAATATGCAGTCAGTGTAAAGTTGCCAAGGTATTTTCCCTGACCGGAAGAACTGTCTGAGGATGCCTGGCTGTCAGATGTATCTTCTGATTCATTGCTGTCAGAGTCTCCCTCATAGAAATCTGCATCGTTCTCTTCGTATGTATCTTCATCATCAGAATCCCCTGAATCTTCAGAAGTATCCTCAGATCCTTCAGTCTCCGAAGAATCCTGACTGTCCGAAGAGTCTTCCTCATAGGAATCTGTATCTTCTTCATAATCATCAGAACTCTCTTCTGCATCCTGTTCCTGTGCCGCTGCCGCCTCTGCTTCGGCCTGTGCCTGCGCTGCCTCTCTGGCTGCTTTTTCCTCTTCTGCCTGCTGCACAAGCTGAGCAATGCTGTTATCTGCATTGTTGATTTCTGCAGTCAGTGCTGCTGCTTCTTCCTGGCTTGCGCTGATCTGGCTTACATAGGAAGATATGTTATCACTTGTGCTTGCTGCAAGATTCTGAACCTCCTGCTGTTTGGCCGCTCTCTCTTCAAGAAGCTGATCAATAGCAGCCTTCTCTTCCTCAGCAGTTGTTTCCTGATCTTTGATAGTGTTCTGAAGGTTCTCGCATTTCTCCAGCATAGTCCTGTCATACTGGGAAATCTTCGCAACACTCTCTGCATTGTTGAGGAACTCAGAAAGATCCTTAGATGACAGCAAAGTCTCTAATGCAGATGTACCGCCATTCTCATACATATACTGGATGCGGAGCTTCATATCATCATATTGTTTATTTAATGCCTTCTTGGCTTTCTTTAATTCTGTGTGAAGCTGTTTCAGCTCATTCTCTTTCTCTCCGGCCTGTATGCTGAGTTCAGAAATTGCATTAGTCAGGTCTTCATACTGTGTATTCAAATCAGACAGATAGTTCTCCAGCTCCTGCTTCTTGCTCTGAAGGCTGTCAATATTCGCCTGTGTCTGGGCAAGTCCGGCTTCTGCCTGCTGTTTCTGAGCCTGCATATCAGCAATCGCATCTTCTGTTGCATATGCAGTTGTTCCCATGGAAAAAGTAAGCATTCCGGCCAGCAGTAATGAAAAAACTTTTTTCTTCATAAATTAATCACCTTTCTCGTTAATCTGAAACCCAGTATATCATATTTCGTAAAAAAATCAACACTTTTTATTAATTTATGTAATAATTATGTAACATTTTATCTTCACTAATGTTCAGCAAAAACAGGCACTGCCCCTTTTTCAGAGACAGTGCCTGTGCTTCTTATCTGTTTACAGTTCTTTATTCACCGGTTATTCCGCAGCTGCAGCTTCTTCCGGTTCCGCATCCATAACTTCCTGGAACTTGTCCAGAATGATCGTCTGGATCCTGTCACGTGTTGCAGAATTGATCGGATGTGCAATATCACGATATTCTCCGTCTGTTGCCTTACGGCTTGGCATAGCGATAAATAACCCTTTTTCTCCTTCAATCACCTTGATATCATGTACTACAAATTCATCATCGATCGTTATGGAAACAACCGCTTTCATCTTTCCTTCTTTTGCTACCTTCCTCACACGCACGTCAGTAATATTCATGATACAAATTTACTCCTTTCGATTTACCGAATCTATCCGGCTGTTTTATTTACAGTATATATCTGTCATTTTTCTCCACGACGATCTTCACTTCACCGTCGCCGCAGTAATACGAATTTGCACGAATAGTATCCCGGCTTTCAACAATGCAGTTCTCAATATGAGTATTATCTCCCAGATATACATTGTTTAAAATCACAGAGTTCTTGATCACGCAGTTATTTCCTACAAATACGTCTTTAAAAAGAACGGAATTCTCCACCGTACCATTGATAATACATCCGCTGGCAACCAGGCTGTTCTTCACCTGTGCTCCCGGATTGTATTTTGCAGGAGGCAGATCATCAATCTTTGTCTTAATTGTCGGTTCCTGTTTGAAGAAATAGTTTCTGATCTCCGGTTTCAGGAAATCCATATTTGTCTTATAATATGCTTCTGCTGTGGAGATATTGCTCCAGTATGTGTCAATCTTATATCCATAGATTCTCTTAAGATTCTTGTAGCGGATCAGAATATCCTTTACAAAATCATGTCTGCCTTCCAGCGCAGCTCTCTCGATCAGCTCGATCAGCTGTCTTCTTCGGATAACATAGATACCTGTTGAAATTGTATTATAAGAAGAAACCATTGGCTTCTCTTCAAATTCCTCAATCCTGCAGTCCTCATTCATACGGAGAACACCAAATCTCTCAATCTCACTGGGATTATCGCAGGTAGTGCATACTACCGTAACATCTGCACGTTTCGCAATATGATATTCAAGAACCTTGTTGTAATCCATCTTATAAACGCAGTCGCCGGATGCGATCACTACATATGGTTCATGACTGCTTTTAAGGAATTCCAGATTCTGATAAATAGCATCTGCTGTTCCCTGATACCACAGACTGTTCTCTTTTGTGATCGTAGGTGTAAATACAAAGAGACCACCCTGTTTTCTTCCGAAATCCCACCATTTGGAAGAGCTTAAATGTTCATTCAGAGAACGGGCATTGTACTGTGTCAGAACAGCAACTCTCTGAATATGAGAACTCGCCATGTTGCTCAGTGCGAAGTCGATACTTCTGTAGCTTCCGGCAATCGGCATTGCTGCGATTGCCCTCTTATTTGATAATTCTCTCATGCGGTTATTATTACCGCCAGCCAAAATAATACCTATCGCTCTCATTATTCGTCACCGTCCTTTGCTGTAATTACCTGTCCGCCGGCCAGCTCACCATCAGGATAATCCTCAGGAACAGTTATACCTGAGATTGCTGTATTCTTTCCGATCCTTACATTATCCGGGATCACGCTGCGTTCACCAACCGTAGCAATTCCAAATGCATAAACTGCAGGTTTCAGCACATTCGGTGCTTCCTCACCACATCCCAGTACAACATTGTTTCCAATAGTAACATCCTCGGCAATAATAGCCTTATCCATCTGTACGCCCTCACCAATGGTAGAATTGCGCATGATAATGGAATCACGGATCACGCTGCCTTTTCCGATCACAACATTTGGTCCGATCACAGAATTATGTATTTCCCCGTAAATTTCTGCACCCTCACCGATCAGACATCTGTCTGTAACCGCATCTGCCGAAATATACTGAGGCGGGATAATATCTCCCTTTGTGTAAATCTTCCAGAATTCTTCATAGAGATTAAATTCCGGAATAATATCGATCAGTTCCATATTGGCCTCCCAATAAGAACCCAGTGTTCCTACATCCTTCCAGTATCCATTGTATTCGTAGGCGAAAAGTCTTTCACCTTTCTCCTTGCAGTATGGAAGAACATGTTTGCCAAAATCACAGCTGTTCTGATCCTTCAGAGACATCAGTGCTTCCTTTAAAGCAGGCCAGCTGAAAATATAAATTCCCATGGACGCCAGATTGCTGCTTGGATGCTCCGGTTTCTCCTCAAACTCCGTAATGCGTCCTATGTCATCTGTTACCATGATACCAAAACGGCTTGCTTCCTCAATAGGTACCGGCATACAGGCAATCGTCACATCCGCTTTATTCGCTTTATGGAAATCAAGCATTACTTCATAATCCATCTTATAGATATGGTCACCGGATAAGATCAGGACATAATCCGGATTATACTGTTCCATGTAATCCATATTCTGGAAGATTGCATTGGCTGTTCCTGTGTACCACTCACTGCTGGTACTCTTCTCGTAAGGCGGCAGTACTGTTACACCACCTTCGTTTCTGTCAAGATCCCATGGAATACCAATTCCGATATGTGTATTAAGTCGCAATGGCTGATACTGTGTCAATACACCTACTGTATCAATGCCTGAATTAATACAGTTACTTAAAGGAAAATCTATGATACGATATTTCCCGCCAAAAGCAACTGCAGGTTTCGCTACTTTTTCTGTCAGTACACCCAGTCTGCTGCCCTGACCGCCGGCCAGAAGCATAGCTATCATTTCTTTCTTAATCATGCAATCACCTCTTGTTGTAGTTATGGTAACTATTCGTCAGTCTGCTGTTTCGCGAGGCACTGAACAGTTACAGGTTATGATTATTTAATTATAACACACTTTTATCTGTTAGTGAACATTATTTACAATTTTTGTTTCTCATTTTTTGTTTTTTTATGATTTTTGCACACGTTTTTTATTGAGTCTGTATTTCCACCGATATATTATTAGGCATTTTTCATATATCCAATGTCGTTTTTTGTAATTTTTTATCAACCAAAAGAAGTCCTTTTCATTTTAAGGCACAGGGAGTATAATAAACAGACAGATAAAACAGTTCCAGTAACTATGCGAATATGTTACAGTTACCGGATTTATAAAGATTTGTAAATAATTAATCAAGGAGAACATACTATGTATCAGATAGATTTTCACAAACCACTTCATATACATTTTATCGGTATCGGCGGCATCAGCATGAGCGGACTGGCCGAGATTCTTCTCGGCGAGGATTTTGTCATTTCCGGTTCCGATTCCAAATCCAGTCCTCTTACGCAGGCACTGGAGAAAAAGGGAGCCACCATCTATTACGGACAGCGTGCCACAAACATTACCGATGACGTAGATGTTGTGGTATATACCGCAGCTATCCATCCTGACAACCCGGAATTTGCCTGTGCAAAGGAAAAAGGACTTCCAATGCTCACACGTGCAGAGCTTCTCGGACAGATTATGAGGAATTATGACACTCCTGTTGCCATTTCCGGAACTCATGGAAAAACAACCACAACATCTATGGTATCTCACATTCTTCTTGCAGGAGACTGTGACCCGACCATCAGTGTGGGAGGTATTCTTCCTGCTATCGGCGGAAACATCCGCGTAGGCAATTCTGAGACTTTTGTCACAGAAGCCTGCGAATACACAAACAGCTTTCTGAGCTTTTTCCCGAAGATCAGTATTATCCTGAATATGGATGCAGACCATCTGGATTTCTTTAAGGATATTGACGATATCCGTCATTCCTTCCGCCGCTTTGCAGAGCTTCTTCCTGCTGACGGTACACTGATCATCAATGCAGATACTCCGAAATATGAAGATATCATCCGGGATCTTCCATGTAATGTGATCACTTATGGTCTGGAACATGATGCAGATTATCAGGCAGCAGATATCACTTATGACAAATATGGACATGCTTCCTTCTCTGTTCTGCGCAATGGCGTTAAGGTTGGCAGCTATTATCTGAAAGTGCCGGGCATCCACAATGTTTCCAATGCACTGGCAGCAATTGCCCTCGGTCATCTTCTTGGTCTTTCCGAAGAAGTGATCATCAAGGGACTTGGAAGCTTCACAGGTACAGACCGCCGTTTCCAGTATAAAGGAGAGGTTGCAGGGGTTACGATCGTAGACGATTATGCACATCATCCTACAGAGATTGAAGCAACTCTTCATGCCGCACACAATTATCCCCATAAGAAATTATGGTGTGTATTCCAGCCACATACATATACCCGTACCAAAGCTCTGCTTCCGGAGTTTGCCAAAGCACTCAGCCTGGCAGATCATGTGGTAGTTGCGGATATTTATGCAGCAAGAGAAACCGATACTCTGGGAATTTCTTCTGAAGATCTGCAGAAGCGTATTCAGGAACTGGGAACTCCCTGCGAGTATTTCCCTACCTTTGATGAGATTGAGAGTTATCTGCTCTCCAACTGCCAGGAGGGTGATCTGCTCATCACCATGGGAGCCGGAGATGTTGTAAATATCGGGGAGCATCTGCTGGGTAAATAATGTTTCTGCCTGACATAAATATCAGCAATTTACACAGGACAATTCGGAAAATAATTTTTCAGAATTGTCCTGTTTTTTACAACCGCCCAACTTATAGCACTTATAGCAATAGAAGATACTGAACACTTGTGTCTCTGTCGACAATTTCCATTAAAAAGTTATAAACATTTTATCCCCCTCAGTTCTTCCTTTATTTATAACAGTTCAGATCACTTATCCACATTTTCCACATCGTTATACACATTTTCATCTGCCTGCATATGTGGATGTATATGTGCATAAATCACTTAACATAATTCGACATTATTCGTCCCCGTAATACTCCGTTTTTCCCTGAAATTCAACATTTTTCAGGTTTCCAATAATATATACCATATTTCACCTTTCCACATTATCCACATTATCCACATTCAAATGTGGATGAAATCTTCGACAAAAATCCCCTATTCTCTTTTAAAAAATGTTGTGCTATAATTCATAGATATCAAGTCAGAGGAAAAATATCTTTTTTTACTCTGACATCTTATTATTATGAGAATTGTGGGAGCTGCTTTGCAGCGGAGCAATTCGTGGATATCAGGTTAGGGGCAAAATACCTTTTGACCCTAACATCTTATTATTATGAAAGAGAGTGGAAATTCATGGCTATGATCACTTTACAGAATTCCCGCAATGCGGAAGTAACTGTATTAACCAACAATTTCATAGACAACTATATGCCTGGGGCCAATGGAGAATTTGTGAAAGTATATATCTATCTTCTGAGGCTTCTTTCTGACACCTCTGTACCCTTCAGTCTGGAGCAGATGGCTGATCATTTCTTCTGTACAGAACGTGACATTATCCGCGCTCTGAAATACTGGGAGAAAGAAAAACTCCTTACTTTAACCTACAGAAATAACGAAGATATAGCAGATATCATATTGAATGTACCACCTGTAAAATCTGCTGCTTCCGACACAACTGTTTCGGCAGCCCCTGTTACAAAAACAGAACCCCAGACTTCTTCTGCGCCGGCACAGCCTGTGAAGCAGACCACCAGATCAGCCACTGCACTGTCTCCTGACCGTGTAAAAGAATTAAAGCAAAATGATGAGATCGTACAGCTCCTCTATATCGCAGAACAGTATCTCGGCAAAACGCTCACTCCTACCGAGATGAAAAAGATCCTGTTTTTCTATGATGAGCTGAAATTCTCGCCTGATCTGATCGAGTACCTGATCGAATACAGTGTCAGCCGCGGGCATAAGAGTATGCGTTACATAGAAACCGTTGCTCTTGCCTGGGCAGATGAGGGAATCACCACTGTCACCATGGCAAAAGAGGCAAATTCCCGTTATGCCAAAGAATACTTTACTATTTTTAAATCAATGGGAATCAGCGGACGAAATCCGGTAGATACAGAGATTTCTCTTATGAACACCTGGCTGAATGATTATGGTTTTACCATGGATATCATCCAGGAAGCCTGCAGCCGTACAGTTCTCTCTACCGGACAGCCAAGTTTCCAGTATGCAGATAAAATCCTTTCCGGATGGAAAGATAAAAATGTCCGTACACTTGCAGATGTCCGGCTCCTCGATGCTCAGCATCAGCGCCAGAAGCTGGAAAAGAATACCCAGCGAAAAGCAGCTTCCAAACCGGCTACATCAAACCGGTTTAACAATTTCCATCAGCGACAGTACGACTTTAACGAATATGAAAAGAAATTACTGAATCAGTAACGGCAGTGACATAATCGTCTGAAAGTCACTGAACAGCTACAAAAAAACAAACGAAAGGGTGTGAAGTCATGCCTTTACAGAATTATCAGTATGATACGATCATGCGGGAATACAGCAAGACCCAGTCTCAGAACAGACGTATTCTGGAGGAGCGTACTCAGGAGATTTATAAAAAAATCCCGCGCATCCACGAAATAGATGAAGAGGTTGCCACCTTAAGCGCCAAAAAAGCAAGAGCACTCTTAAGCGGAGAATCATCAGGTCTTGAGGACCTTAAAGCTGCAATCTCTCTTCTGTCCCAGGAGCGCAATGCCCTGCTGGTATGTAACTCATATCCGGAGAATTATCTGGAACTTCCATATAAGTGTCCGGTCTGTCAGGATACCGGTTACGTCGGAAGCCAAAAATGTACCTGTTTTAAGAAAGCAGAGATAGAACTGCTCTATACGCAGTCCAATTTAAAAGAAATTCTCAAAAAAGAAAACTTTGACCACTTTTCTTTTGATTATTATTCTGATACAATGAAGAACGAAGCTACCGGACTGACAGAAAGAGAGACGGCCCGGAGAGCTTATGATATTGCCAGAGGTTTTGTGAGAAATTTTGACAGTTCCTTTGAGAATCTGTTTCTTTACGGTGATACCGGTGTGGGTAAGACTTTTCTTTCTCACTGTATTGCTCATGATCTTCTGGAATCAGCACATTGCGTTATGTACTTTTCCGCATTTGATCTGTTTGAACTGCTGGCAGACTCCAAATTCTCCAGAGATAAAACAGAAGGACAGGAATTTGTATTTGACAGCGATCTGCTGATCATCGACGACCTGGGAACTGAACTTACAAACAGCTTTGTCTCTTCCCAGTTGTTTTTGTGCATAAATGAACGCATCATGCGCAGGAAGTCTACGATCATATCAACAAATCTGAAACTGGAAAATTTCTCGGATACTTATTCCGAACGAACCTTTTCGAGAATCGCCAGCAACTACCGTATGGTGAAGCTGGAAGGAAAGGATATCCGTATACAGAAAATTTTTTTAGGAGGAAAATAAAACATGGCACAGGCAACAACTAAAGATTTAACTACACTTCCGGTGGGCAGACTTGGTCTGATCCCTCTGATCAGCTGTAAGGATCTGGGTGAAAAAGTAAATGAATGGCTGATACAGTGGCGTAAAGAGCGCAGCCACGAAGAGCTTGATTCTTTTGCATTTGAGGGTTATCAGAGAGAGTCCTATCTGATACCGGTCCAGACAGCACGTTTCGGTTCCGGTGAGGCGAAATGTACGATCATGGAATCTGTACGTGGTGACGATATCTATCTGATGGTTGATGTATGTAACTACAGTCTTACCTACAGCATCGGACCATACGAGAATCTTATGTCTCCTGATGACCATTTTCAGGATCTGAAACGTGTGATCGGCGCAATCGGCGGCAAAGCCCGCAGAGTAAACGTGATCATGCCTTATCTGTACGAAAGCCGCCAGAATATCCGCAGCGGCAGAGAATCCCTGGACTGTGCAACAGCACTTCAGGAGCTTGTAAGTATGGGTGTGGAAAACATCATCACTTTTGACGCACATGACGCGCGCGTGCAGAATGCAACACCTCTGCATGGATTTGAGACTGTACAGCCATCCTATCAGTTTATCAAAGCTCTTCTCAACCATGAGAAAGGACTTCACATCGACAACGATCATTTCATGATCATCAGCCCTGATGAGGGAAGCATGAACCGCGCAATCTATCTTGCCAATATCCTTGGTGTTGATATGGGTATGTATTACAAACGTCTGGATTACTCCAAGAGAATCAACGGACGTCACCCGATCGCAGCTTACGAATTCCTCGGTCCAAACCTTAAGGGCAAAGATATGATCCTGATCGATGATATGATTTCTTCCGGTGATACAGTTCTTAAGATTTCTTCTCTCCTCAAGGAAAGAGGAGCAGGCAGAATTTATATCTGCTCTACTTTCGGACTGTTTACAAACGGACTCGAGAAATTTGATGAGGCTCATAAGGCAGGAGTGTTTGACAAACTGCTCACTACAAACCTGATCTATCAGTCTCCTGAGCTTCTTGCAAAAGATTACTACATCTCCTGTGATATGAGTAAATATATCGCCCTGATCATTGATACTCTTAATCATGATCAGTCCGTAAGCTATCTGCTCAACCCGGTTGACAGGATCAACCGCTGCGTAAGCAATTATATGGCTCAGTATGATGAGAAATAAATAACTTCTGTAAAATTTATAAAAAGAGATTTCATGTTCTGTTCCGGCTGTTTCATCCGAAATTCCTGCAGTACATGAAATCTCTCTTTTTGTTATATATAATGCAATCTACTCTTCTATACGGCCCTACACTGAATAACTGCTTCGCAGTCTGGTTAAAAATTCAGGAAATAATTTGCTTCCCATAAGGGATTCCCTCTCTGTCCAGAAGTTCCATCTCGCGTTTACTGCAGGTACTGATGATAACCTGCTTTTTCTCCTTATACATCCATCCAAGAACTGCCTCAAGATCTTCTTCCTCATACATCCCAAAGATATCATCCAGTATCACCGGCAGACTTTCTTCCTGACACAGAAGCTCTCCTGCAGCCATGCGCATGGCAAAATAAATCAGCTCCAGAGTGCCGCGGCTGAGACATTCCAGTGCTTCCACTCCGTTCCCGGTAGTTACTGTCATGTGGGATGCCGCATCCATCTGTACGTCCTGATATTCACCATCTGTAATCTCACTCAAAATCTGAGAAGTACGTATCTGCAGCTTTCGTCCCACCTGAAGATGAATATTTCCTGACATTCTCTCTATGGTTTCCATCGCCATATTCAGAGCCTGTACCTCCCGCTCTTCCGATGTAAGCAGAAAAGAATTTTCTTCGTATTCCCGGTATTCTTCCTTAAGGTTACAAAGTTCTGTTTCTTTCTCATCATAGTCCTGTCTGAGATTTTCTTTACTGCATCTGAGTTTCTCCTGCCTGGATACCCAGCGTTTCTTCATCCGTATTCTCTTCTGAAATTCCCTTGCATACTTCAGCTGCTGTTTTCCACAAAATCCCACCAACGCAGCTGCAATAACCGCTACGATCAGACTTACCGAAACACTGTCCGCTATAATCGCAGTCAGAATCAATCCAAAGATGCCGGCAGCGGCCGATATCAGCATTCCCATTGCAAAGCTGTTTCTTTTTGCCTTTGCCTGTGCCATTCTCTCATCCAGAATAACCGCACCATTTTCATCTCCGGGATGCATCCGTAACGACTCCTCTTTCTCATTAATCTGATCCAGCTTTCCATTCAGATTATTCAGATCACTTATGATATCATCCATCCTGGTCAGAAGTTTCTGCCTCTCCTGTTCTGTCTCTTTCTGTTTTCTGTCTGCCTGGACCAGATAACCCTTTCTGGACATCTTGAGCATCTGCATGGCCCGTCCCAGATCCATGGAGCTGTCTGCAGTTCCCTGATAGCCGGTCATAAATTTTTGCAGCTCCCGAGCCAGATCCTGTTCTGTCGGACTCTTTAACTTCGCAGCAAAAACTGCATTATCGTAGATTGCTTCACTGATATCTCCGAGAAACATATTTTTAATATACGTATGTACTATCGCTCTTTCGCTTTCATTCTCTCCATACAGAACGTTAATTCCCGGAGAAAACTCTAAAGTTTTATCATGGATTTCTCCAGAGTTTTTAATATTTAACTGTCTGATAATCATATTCTGTCTGTCACCTGCTTGTTTCCAGTAAAGCCTGAAGACCATAATATAATGCCTTCTCCTCCACTGCATTTCTGTCTTTTTCAAGAAAATAACTGATATAGTCACCGATCAGTGTTCCACTATATTTTTTTTGAAGTGCTTCCAGATCATAGGAAGGCTTTGATTCATCCAGAACCTCTGTTACGTAGCCAAAAGACTTCAGTCTCTCGGGAAGCAGCAGAAGCTCTGGTGCCCTGGTTCCTTGGATCACGATCCTGTAGATATTCATGCGTCCTTTATTCGCCAGATCCGCCTTCAGCATATCTTCCAGAGATGCCTGTGTAGAATCTTCACGCAGCATCAGAAGAATCTGCTCATAGGAACGGCAGGCAAAAGGAACAAAATTTGTCTTAAGCCTTCCGTTTTCCAGATGTCCTTCTATGTATCCATGATCACCCAGATCATTTCTGTCAACAGGCTCCAACGCACCTGCATAAGCTGCATTATCCCGGATCAGAATCTGGGGTTTATGAATATGTCCTAATGCAATATAATCAAATCCTGACGCAGCAATTGATTTGATATTCATGGGGATATGCTTCGCATCTCCACCATGAGCCAGTAAAATGTGAACCCCCTCTCCCTCTGCAGGATGTATAGAATCATACAGAGGATTCTCTATTTCCTGATGTTCATAGCTCAGTCCATATACATAAACATCCAGTTTCTCATCTTTCACACAGGTAAGCTGTTCATTCTTAAAAAATGTCACATTCTTTTCCCACTGAAAATCCCGGTAAAAAGAATCAGCCTTAATATAGTCATGATTTCCTGCCATCAGATAAACCCGGGTATCCGGGATGGTGGAAAACAGGTTATTTACTTCTTTCAGTTCCCGTAGAAGAGGCTGGCGGTGGAACAAATCTCCTGCTATAAATAACAAATCCACCGGATTCTCGCGGATACCCGCAATAACCCGGCGGAAAGTTTCCCAGATTTCTTCCTCCCGCCTGCTGCTCCATGGACAGCCCCTGTCAGGAACTGCACCAAGGTGTACATCTGCAAGATGAATAAATCTCATGCCAATCTCTCTTTCTATAACATTTTTGATATCTGCGGATTGCTCTGCAGCTTCAATGCTCCCACAATACTGATATCAGTCAAATTATAAATCACAGTTTTTAACAGTTCTTGGGAATGGAATTACGTCGCGGATGTTGCCCATGCCGGTAAGGTACATTACGCAACGTTCAAATCCAAGACCAAATCCTGAATGGCGTGTGGAACCATATTTACGAAGATCAAGATAGAAGTCATAATCCTCTTTCTTAAGTCCCAGCTCGTCCATACGTTTCTCAAGTTTCTCAATGTCATCCTCTCTCTGGCTTCCACCGATGATCTCACCGATTCCAGGCACCAGACAGTCCATAGCTGCAACAGTCTTGTTATCCTCATTCATCTTCATGTAGAAAGCTTTGATCTCTTTCGGATAATCTGTTACAAATACAGGTTTCTTAAAGATTTCTTCTGTAAGATAACGTTCATGCTCTGTCTGCAGATCGCATCCCCAGAATACTTTGTAGTCAAATTTATCGTTGTTCTTCTCCAGAAGCTCTACTGCTTCTGTGTAAGTAACATGACCAAACTCAGAATTGATCACATGGTTCAGTCTGTCCAGAAGTCCCTTATCAACAAAAGAATTGAAGAAATTCATCTCTTCCGGTGCATTCTCCAGTACATAACGGATCACATATTTCAGCATTGCCTCTGCAAGATCCATGTTGTCATTTAAATCTGCAAATGCGCATTCCGGCTCGATCATCCAGAACTCTGCCGCATGGCGGGTTGTGTTTGAATTCTCAGCGCGGAAGGTTGGTCCGAAAGTATAAACATTGCGGAATGCCTGTGCAAAAGTCTCGCAGTTTAACTGTCCGCTTACTGTCAGATTAGTTTCTTTTCCGAAGAAATCCTGAGAGTAATCTACAGCACCCTTGTCATCTGTCGGAACGTTGTTCATATCCAGAGTAGTTACCTGGAACATCTCACCTGCACCTTCACAGTCGCTTCCTGTGATCAGCGGAGTATGCACATAAACAAATCCCTGCTCCTGGAAGAAACGGTGAATCGCATAGGCACACAGAGAACGTACACGAAATACTGCCTGGAATGTGTTTGTTCTCGGACGGAGATGTGTGATGGTTCTTAAGTATTCAAGACTGTGGCGTTTCTTCTGAAGCGGATAATCAGGTGCAGAATTACCCTCTACTGTAACTTCTGCTGCCTGGATCTCAAATGGCTGTTTTGCCTGTGGAGTTGCTACCAGTGTACCTTTGACAATGATCGCTGCACCTACGTTTAATTTGCTGATCTCAGCAAAGTTCTCCATTGTATCGTGATAAACTACCTGAAGAGTCTCAAAGAAGCTTCCGTCGTGAAGCACGATAAATCCAAATGTCTTGGAATCACGTACGCTTCGTACCCATCCACCTACTGTAACCTCTTTATCCAGGTATTTTTCTCTCTCTTTGTAAATCTCTTTTACTGTTGTTAACTTCATATCTATGTTTCCTCTTTCTCCTCATCGTTCTGGTCTTACACAAAAAGACGAAACGCTGTTTCAGATAACAGCCGTCTCGCCTTTTAGTATAGACTATTCCCTGTTTTCACGCAAGGAGTAATCTGGTATTTAACTATGTTTTTTCTTTTGTCAGGTATAGCAAAATCATGCTCTCTGCCATTTGGTCAGGCAGGCACTCTCAATGAATCCATACATTTTGCAAAAATACGCTTATATGTCCTTGTAGTATAGTGAAGCCCGTCATCTACCGTACCAGTTCCGTAATGATCACTGGCAAAGCTGTATCCTGTTGATTTCAGATAAGAATACATATCAATATAAGTATAAGCAGAAGACAGATTTGCTTTCATATACTGATTGAATGATCTGACTGCCGCCTCACTTCTGTCCGCTCTTCCCGCATTGGGAAGCATCAGACGATTCACCGGATTTACAGACATGAAGTACAGTTCACATCCTTTGCTTTTAAGCTGTGGTGCAATCCAGTTATAATACTCCGCATAATCTGCAGATTTTGACAAGTCGTTTACTCCAAAATTAAAGATCACTGCGGTTTTCTTTGAAAGAATACTGTTGGAATCGTGCTGTACTATGGAATAAAGCTGAGCCCATCCTGTAGTGGTAAACCAGTCCAGTCCCTTTCCTGCCGAGCAGACAAACTTCACATTCTTAGTCGCAGATTCTCCCATTCCTGTCAGAACATTTTCCATAAATTCCGTACGGGAATCACCTACAAAAATCACCTGTTTATATTTATAGATATCTACCTGCGGAAGCTGATCCTCTGTAAGGTCTGTTTCCGTTGTTCTGTTAAATACCACTGCATAGAGATCCATATTTCCATTTACCGTGATTTTTTCTTCTGCCTCATACTGTGGAGAGACACTCTGCATCGGTTTTGTGGACCACCCCATAAAAGTATACCCTTCTGCATCCCTTACGCCCGGAAGAGAATAAGAACTTCCTTTTGCCAGAGTCGTTTTCTGCCAGGTGCTGCCGTCACATCTGTGGAAAGTCAGCTGTACTGCCTTCTTCTGTACCGCATAAAGAGTGATATTTTTATTAACTGTACATTTCGCCTTCGCTGTTGCTTTCTCGGAATTTTTCTTACTTGACCAGCCCTGATTAACATAACCGGTTCTTGCCGGTACTTTTGCAAAGGTAACAACAGTTCCCTCTTCTACTGTCTGAGTAAGTTTTTGATAAGCTGCATTAGTGCTTCCATTTCCCAGATAGTAGCTGACCGTATAATAATTACTCTTTCTGCACACTGCATAGAACTGAGTTGCCTTTGTA
Source organism: Blautia wexlerae DSM 19850 (assembly GCF_025148125.1). Taxonomy (NCBI): domain Bacteria; kingdom Bacillati; phylum Bacillota; class Clostridia; order Lachnospirales; family Lachnospiraceae; genus Blautia; species Blautia wexlerae. Next base: position 346,156 of record NZ_CP102267.1, on the reverse strand, counting down.
ATCTTTACTGTATCACCGGCTGAATATTCCGGTTCTGTTTCTCCCTTTACAGTTGTCCAGCCCAAGTTTGTATAGCCCTTTACTTTCGGCACATCAGGCAGTGTCACTTTCTGATTTTTTGACGCATACATGGTGAGAGAGGTATAAATTTTACTGGTACTTGTTCCATTATTGTTATTGAAAGTAACTGTGTAAGGCAATTTCTTATATACAGCATAGAGAGTCAGTGTTTTTGATATAGTCACATTCTGGCCTGCTTTATAGTCAGCTTTGGAGGCTTTTTTATTCTTTGACCATCCCAGAGACTGATATCCTGTCTTGACAGGTACCTGCGGCATTGTAACTGTAAGTCCTTTTCCGACTTTCTGATTCAGTCTGGTAAATTTACTGTTGCTTGCCCCTGTATTGGTCTTAAAATTCACCTGAAGTGCTGTACGGCGCACAATGTAAAAATCTGTGTCACCGGTCACTGTAAATTCTGAATTCAGTTCATATTTTACAGCAGAACTTCCCTTTGTATCTGTCCATCCATAATTAATGTATTTAGATGATGGCATATCCGGAAGTATGACGTTTTTTGTCTCATATGCCTGCAGAATTCCATTGGAAAACACACTGGTTCCTGAATTATTATAAAGGGAAACCGTACATTTCTTTGGCATATAGAAGTTCAGGATGCCTTTTTCGAGAAACAGATTCCAGCTCTCGCCTTTCTTCAGAGTAAGAATATCTCCACCCTTCAGAGTGATCGCATCTCCAAGTTTTTCATTTTTTTCCAGTTTCCACATATCCGGTGCACCTGTATCCGGTACATTGGGAAGGATCAAAGATTCACCCCAGGACATCACTGTTCGCAGCTGTTCACATTCATTTCCTTCTCCGTCTATAAACCGGAGCATTACCTCTTTCTCCGGATTAATCGTCGGCGTGGGAGATGGTGATGGTGTGACTGAAGGAGTCGGTGTTGAAGACGGCATCGGTGTGACCGAAGGAGTCGGTGTTTCTGTCAGTGCAGGTGTACCCTCCGGTGTCGAAGTCACTGTTGGTGTTGGTGACAGTTCCGATGCCATTACTTTCTCCGAATCAGAAGCTGCCGGCAAAGTATTTTCTGTATCAGTTATGCACGAATCTTCTTCCCCTGAACTGAAAATCTCTTCAAAACTGTCCGGAGTGCCGAACTCTGCTGCCTGTACGGGAACTGTTGCAGTGATCAGTGCCACAGTCAGAAACACACTTGCCAGACGCTTTCCTCTTTTGTGTCTTTTTCTGTACATATTTACCTCCATTTTGCAAAAACGTCCCAACATAAAATATGCGGGACGTTCTCTATGCATTCCCAATCATTCAAAAACATCTTCAGACTGCCCGGCTTTTGATCAGAACCGCCACAACCTGCTCATATGTAAATAATACCAGATTTGTCATCCTGCTATGTAAACACTGTTTTCTTATGGTTGAAAATATTCCTTATAATTTATTGATAAACCTCATAAATGCTTCTCTGCCTTCAGCAGTACATTTATATACGCCGGCATCCTCAAGTACATGAACGAATACATTACCGACTTCTTTTCTGAGAACATCCTGAATGTTGTCTTTATCAAGGTTGTCATATTTCGGAAGGAATTCTGCAACCCACGCTGCATGTTTCTCAATCTTCTCATTGGAAGAAATGTCTTTTCCCTCCAGAATATATTCTGCCAGAAGTTCCAATTCTTCTTTTAATCTTGCCGGAAGTACAGCAAGTCCCATTACTTCGATCAGACCAATATTCTCTTTCTTGATATGGTGATACTCTGCATGCGGATGGTATACACCAAGAGGATGCTCATCAGTAGTAATGTTATTTCTAAGTGTGAGATCCAGTTCAAACATATCTCCGGATCTGCGGGCGATCGGTGTGATCGTATTGTGCGGTTCTCCATCAGTTTCAGCAAAGATAAACGCACTTTCGTCTGTATAACCTCTCCACGCTTCCAGAACATGTGTAGCAAGCTCTATCAATCTCTTCTCATCCTTATGACGGATCCTTAAAACTGAAAGAGGCCATTTAACAATACCTGCTTCTACATCCTCATATCCCGGAATAGTCACATGTTTCTCAATCGGTGCTTTTGCCATTGCGAAAGTATAATGTCCGCCCTGGAAATGATCGTGACTTAAAATAGAACCGCCTACGATAGGCAGGTCTGCATTGGATCCCAGGAAGTAATGCGGGAAAAGTTTTACAAAATCAAAAAGTTTGATAAATGTATTCTTCTCAATCTTCATCGGAACATGCTGACTGTTAAAGACGATGCAATGCTCATTGTAATACACATATGGGGAATACTGAAATCCCCAGGGACTGTCATTTACAGTGATAGGAATGATTCTGTGATTCTCTCTGGCAGGATGATTAACTCTTCCTGCATATCCTTCGTTCTCCGGGCAAAGAAGACATTTCGGATAGCTGCTGGATTTTACAAGCTTGGCAGCAGCGATTGCCTTCGGATCTTTTTCCGGTTTGGAAAGATTGATGGTGATATCGATTTTACCATATTCACTGTCTACTGTCCATTTCTGATCTTTCTTTACACGATAACGACGAATATAATCGCTGTCCTGACTGAGTTTATAGAAGTAATCGGTTGCTTCCTGTGGATCTTTCTCATATCTGCTCCAGAACTCATTCTGTACCTGCGCCGGACGCGGCATCAGACAGTTCATAAGTCTGGTATCAAAAAGATCTCTGTACACAACACTGTCTTCTATGAGATTTCTCTTCACAGCCTCATCCAGAAGTGCATTTAATACCTCTTCAAGATCGATATCCCTGTACTCTTCCTCAGGTTCCACATATTCGTCTTCTTTAAAGACATCCAGAAGAAGATTTATTGTATAATTCTTCTCGCAGGCCGGTGTAAGTCCTGTTTCTACTCCGTACTGTACTAATTTTTTAATGTTCTCATATAACATCTGTACGTTCCTCCGTTTCGCTGTTACTGTTTCACTCTTACAGTAACGTGTTTAAACAATAAATTTCTCTGCCACTGTTTGTCCTTTTTAGAATACTCAAATATCAGTGAAATGTAAAGAAGCATTTTTACAATTTTTTGGATGAATAACCGGCAGGTTGCTGTCGCGTTACTGTTCGCTCCGTTCTCAGCTGCCTGCCGGTTATGTTTTTCATCAGTAATTTACTGTTTCTATATAGGTGATAAACACATTTCCGGCTTTCTGGAAAAGATCCGTACTGTCATTCATTCCATACGGATAGGTCTCTTTTTTAACCGGATCATACAGCCAGGTATTATATTCATCATATCCTACGATCACCACGCTTGTATCTGCTCCCGTTTTGGCAATTACCGGACGCTGTGCACTTATCTCGTACAGCACACTGTCCAGACTGCAGCCGGAAAGATCGATCACAGTTCCGGTCTTTTTGAGGCTCTTTTTCAGGGTTTTAATATCATAGGTTCCCTGAAGCACACTCTCCGGAATCCCTTCTGTATCTATCTGCATTTTTGTCTTTTTATTTCCACGTTCCCATACATACTGCTGTGTACGGTTCAGCACTACACCTCCCAGCGTATCTGCACGCAATACAGCCTTCGCCGGATCTGTATAGATACCGTCCAGTCCGCCCTGTCCGTAAACATAATATGCTGTTTCCTGAGGAATCTGAGTGTCCAGAACAATGTCTTTCCGGTCGGAACTGCTTACCTTTGCATACATAGTCAGCGGAGAATCTGTCTGTTTGGTTGTGTTAAATACCAGTTTCACACGAACACCTGTCCTGGATGCAGAAATAAGTTCGATTTTTACTGTATTTGCCGCTGCCTTTTTATTATTCATGATCGTATCTTTCTTCTGGGCAACATAAGAGGTTTCTCCGGATTTTGCAGAAAGTTCAAACTCGATCAGAGTATTTCCTACTGAAATATCAGTGATATAAAGTCCGTCTTTCCGGTATTCTTTTTTTACATTTCCTTCAAAATCTTCAATGCGCAGAATGCGGATCCCAACAGATTTATGTCCCTCCTCATCTGTAAGAATATCTTCTTTATTCAGCATTCCATAAATCAGATCTTCATTCATAAATCCAACTGTACGAAGTCTCTGGCCTTTCTGCGGTGCGATCAGTCGGGTTTTACAGGTATCAAAATCAATTTCCTTGATATTTCCCTTTTCATCCCCCTCTGAAACCAGCCAGGCTGCATGGTCATTATTATCGGAAGATACAAAATTCGCATTTTTTATTCCTTTTTCAAGAATTTCACTGGAGTTCTCTTCGATATTGATCCTGTAAAGATTCTTCGCCAGAATCAGAAACAGCTCATTCTTTTCATTGACATAGGACAGTTTTTCAAGATCTTTTTTCAGAAATTCAAATGATTCCGAAACAGGGATAAAGGCTCTTTCTTCTGCCACGTTTTTATCACGATTGTAATGGTAAACTGCAATTCCTTCATATCCTTCATGGCTTCCTCTGTTCATATATCCATAAAGTACGAAATCAATATCTCCTTCATCAGTTACTCTGACGATCTTGATGTCATGCTGAGTTCTGGAATCGCGGAAATCTCCGTCCTTCAATTTTCTGAAACTGAAAACCTGATTTACCTTTTCATTGCCCGGTGAATAGGACCACAGATCTCCCTCCTGCACAAAAGCTATCACAGTAGCAGCATCATTCATCATATATTCTACATTCTTATCGCGCACTCCAAGGATAATCCCATCATCCTCATAAACAGGCAGTGTACCATCAAAGACCTGATTTGCAGAACGCTGGAAATCCAGCAGATAAATCCTGGTATCCTGATATTTCATTCTGTAAAATTCTTTTACGTCATATAATTCCGTTTCCTCATCCTCATTCTGCGAAGTCAGCTGATATTCCAGCACAACGCTGGCAGTTGTCTCATTGATCTCTTTGATCACAGGAATTCCCTCCTGACACAGCTGCGGAGCAAGATTCCCCCAACTGATCTCACTCAGGGAAGAATTAATATTAATTCCCGAGTAATTCGTTGCTGCTCCTGTTGTCTGTGGTTCCAGATAACTTCCCAGTGCATCTGCTGACTCTTTGTCAAGACACGCTTCATAAAAATATTTTACAAAAGCTGCATAATCTGATGCATGTACCTGTGACCTGGAAACAACTCTCGTATAATAATATGCTGTACCCTCATCCAGTTCCAGGGCAATCTGCATGGAATATTCCTGATTCATGCGCAGATCACTGCCAATCTCCACGTCTACGGACAAATACTGATCTTCTTTTACAAGATTCTTAATCTTCTTATTTTCAAGGACTTTACTTCCATCAGATGTACGGATCTCATAAGAAAAACTCTTTACTTCCGAATCATAGGGATTCACTTTAAATGTCAGTTTTTTTGATGTATCCAGAGGAGTCACACTGTCTCTGGTAAAATCCGCCTGCATAGGCTGCGCATATCCATACATCCGGTTTATCAGCGTATCATTCATATCCACCATGACTTCCGGAAACACTGCGTCATTAAAATCAGAACGGTTATCTGTGGATTCACTGTTAAGAAGCAATGCAGTACCTGCTGTACCAAGCAGAAATACCAGAAGAAGAATACCTGCTTTTTTCAGTATCCTTTTCATCGCACACTCCCTTCCTGTTCTTTTTCATTCAGAAGCCTGTCCAGTGTGGGATGGATATTCAGGGCTGCAAGCATTTTCTCCACCTTACCCTGGTCTGATCTTTTCCCTGTTCTGACTGCTCTGATCAGGAGATTCTTAGGTGTATGTTCCATATCAATAAACTCCAGGATCTGGGTATCATAACCTTTGCTCTCCAGAAGATCTGCACGCACAGCATCTGTGATCAGCGCAGACATCCTTTCTTTCAGGATTCCATAGCGCAGAACCGGCTCCAGCATTTCATTTTTGATCTGTTTATTAACTTCATGCTGACAGTAGGGTACGGAAAGAATGACTTCAGCTCCCCATTCCACTGCCTTGGCAAGTGCATAATCGGTAGCTGTGTCACAGGCATGAAGCGTTACCACCATATCCACACAGGATACACCTTCATAATCTGCAATATCACCATGATAGAAATGCAGCTTCTCATATCCGTATCTGAGTGCCAGAGAATTACATTTCTCAATTACATCTGTTTTCAGGTCAAGACCTATGATATTTACATCATATCCTTTTAGTTCTCTTAAATAATAATACATGGCAAAGGTAAGATAACTCTTTCCACAGCCAAAATCCAGAATCGTTATTTCTCTGTCTCTGGAAAGTCTGGGAAGTATATCTTCAATAAATTCAAGGAAACGATTGATCTGTCTGAATTTGTCATATCTGGCATGGATAATCTTTCCCTGTTCATTCATAACTCCCAGATCGATCAAAAACGGAACCGGAACGCCTTCTTTAAGAATATATTGTTTCACCCGGTTATGTGCCTGGATCTGAACTTTTTCTTTCTGTTCATGGTGTTTCTGTTTAATAGTCATTTTCCCCTTTTTACTGACAAGAACAACCCCGTCTGTTACTGCACCCTGTGCCTGAAACTGTCTGAAATTCTCTGCAAGTTCTTTTTCCACATATTCAATCAGTTCCGTACGCCCGTAGTTTTTATGCAGAACTTTCTGTCCTTCTGTGGCAGATGCCTGATAACAGATCTGTCCTTTCAGCCGGATCGGACGAATCTTTATTTTTGATATGCCATCTTTATTTCTGCCGGCACTCAGAACAGCCTGTATCAGATTTTCATTTATCTGTTCTTCTAAATATTCTCTTAAATTTTTCATTGCTCTTTCTGTCTGTTAATGTTATATAATCTGTTGTAACTGTCCGGTGTACCAGCAAACCGATTTCCCGAGCAATTACAATCTGTTTTAAAAGTATCTCCTGCAGCGATATCTGCGGCATCTTCTTCTGGATATTTCCTGACAAAGCATTACCTGTATCAGTTCATCCAGAAAATCCTCCCTGATAGCCTGAGTGCTTATTTCCGGTTCCATACTCTCCCTGATCTTGCAGCTTAAATGATAAATCATATATTTATCCGGATATTCATCATAAAGGCGGCTTCCCTCATAATCCATGAGATCACATTCCTCTTCTATTTTCTCCTGAATATGCTGTACAGTCCCCGGATAATAGGATTTCATCAGGTTAAATTCTTTATCCTGCATCCGTTCTCCTTCATACAGAAGAGGATTTGCATATGTGGTATAAAACGGAAAATATTCTTTCAGATACATCGTACGATCCTGCATTCTTTTCGATTGTCTATTTCAGTATATGCAAAGTTCTGCAGACTGTGCCGAAATACAGTTCACGTGCCGCTTTATTTCATCTGCTTCTTGCAGATTACAGTTCCTGGATCATTCTTACAGTTAATTTGACACTGTGTTCAATTGCCGCCATCTCAAACTCAGCGTAATCCATGTGAGCACTTCCGTCTGCCTTATCAGAGATTGCTCTTACTACAAGGAATGGAATATGGTTCAGATAAGCAGCCTGACCGATAGCAGCACCTTCCATCTCTACTGCAAATCCACCAAATTCTGAAATGATGGCATCTTTAACGCTCTTATCTGAGATAAACTGATCTCCGGAACAGATTCTCCCTTCAAATACACTGATCTCAGGATTTACTTCTTTACATACTTTTGCAGCCAGTTTACGAAGTTTTTCATCAGCAGGGAAGGAAAATTCATCCATCTGCGGAATCTGACCTTTCTTATATCCGAAGCCGATCGCATCCATATCATGATGCAAAACATCTGTAGAAAGAACAATATCCCCAATATTTACATCATTATTCAGACTTCCTGCAATTCCTGTATTGATCACCGCTTCCACACCAAATACATCTGCAAGGATCTGTGTGCACATACCTGCGTTTACTTTTCCGATTCCTGAGCGTACAACAACTACTTTCTTTCCTTCCAGAGTTCCCTCATAGAAATCCATACGGGCTCTGGATGTAATTGTGACATCCTGCATTTTTTCCTTGATTTTTGCAACTTCCTGTTCCATTGCTCCGATAATTCCGATACATTTCATTATTAAAACACCTCTTCTTTGTATATTGTAATTTTTCATTTTCATGGTATCAGGTTCAGATGTGTAAACAGTGACAAATGTTCCTGACATTTCTTTATTATAGCAAAACTTTATTTATATGGAAACTTTTTTTATCCTCTGTTATAATACAATTGCTATTTTATGTTACTGTTCACATATCACTATTCCGCGAGGTGTTTTGGCATGAATATGCCAAAATCCCGAGACATACAAGCCAAAATTCCATTGCCGCAGGCAATCTGGAATAAATTTTGGCTACGTTACTGAGAACGAAGTAAACAGTAACGTAGTGGTATATGAACAGCAGCATTTATAGTTACATTTTTTCACACAGGAGGAAACATATCATGACGTATAAAACAAAAGGTGTCTGCGCCAGCCATATTGAATTTGAAGTAGATGACAATAAGAAAGTCCACAATGTCCGTTTCATCGGCGGATGCAGCGGAAATACCCAGGGTGTAGCCAGTCTTGTAGAGGGAATGGATGCAGAGGAAGTGATCAGCAGATTAAAAGGAATCAAATGCGGATTTAAGAATACCTCATGTCCGGATCAGCTTTCCACTGCACTGGAGGAAGTTCTGAACAAATAAATAACTGTGGAAATACTGAACAGTTACGCAGGTGACCGTATAAAATATCCCACGAAAACTATGGCAAGCCTCTTAAATAATGTAAATTGAATCAATATATTATTTACAAAGATTGCTATAGATAAAGTTTCGTGGGATATTTTTTTAATTTACATATCTGTCCTGTCCCATTTATCACACAGGGACTGAACATCTCTTGAAAATCTTTCCAGATCTTTATTCGGCGTTCCTTCATTTTTCCTGATAACCGTAATAAGCCTGTAACCAAGTGCCAGAAGTTTCTCGAAAGCTCTGGCTGCTCTTGTTGCCTTCGGTGATACAGATGCTTTCTGGATTTTCACACCCTTTGCCTCATACAGACATACATCGTCTGCCAGATCATAAACCGTACCGCTGAACGGAGCCATTGTATCATACCCCAGTTCATCTGTCAGACGTTTTGCAAAAATCTCTGTAACTGTATCATCTCCATGAGTAACAAAGACTTTCTGCGGTTTCTCCTCAAATGCCTTCGCCCAGTCTAAAAGGCCATTCACATCCGCATGACCGCTGATTCCCGGCATCTGGCAGATATGCGCTGCCACATGAACAGGTTCACCAAACAGTTTCACATCTGCAGCCCCCTCGATCAGTGCTCTTCCAAGAGTACCGACCGCCTGATATCCTACAAAAAGAATCGTATTCTTCTCATTCCACAGATTATGTTTCAGATGGTGCTTGATACGGCCTGCATCACACATACCACTGGCTGAAATGATTACCTTGGGCTCCTCATCATAATTGATCGACTTCGAATCATCACTGGTGACGGAAATCTTCAATCCAGGGAAACTGATTGGATTAATTCCCTTTTTGATCAGTTCCATCGCTTCTTCATCAAAACAGTCATACTGATGCTCCGAGAAAATCGTGGTAGCTTCATTTGCAAGAGGACTGTCCACATATACTTTAAATCCGTCATGTCCATACACCAGTCCGTCTGCCTTGATCTGTCTGATAAAGTACAGCATTTCCTGCGTACGTCCCACTGCAAAAGAAGGAATCACAAGATTTCCTCCTCTGTCAAAGGTTTCCTGGATGATTTCTGACAACAGTTTCACATAATCAGGCTTTTCTCCATGACTGCGGTCACCGTAAGTGGATTCCATAACTATATAATCTGCATGGTGCAGATACTCAGGATCCTTAATCAAGGGCTGGCAGGTATTTCCAATATCTCCGGAGAATACAATCTTTTTCTCTGTATCCTCCTCCCTGATCGTCAGCTCAATACTTGCAGAGCCCAGCAAATGGCCTGCATCAATAAACCGGGCTGAGATTCCCTCTGCAGGAGTGATCATCTTATTGTACGGGCATCCCACAAAGTTTCTGATCACTCCCATGGCATCTTCCATTGTATAAGCCGGAACAAATTCCGGTTTGCCCTGTCGTCTGCCTTTACGGTTTCTCCATTCTGCTTCAAACATCTGAATGTGCGCACTGTCTCTGAGCATAATATCGCATAAATGGCTGGTGGCATCTGTGGCATATACCGGTCCCCTGAACCCCTTTGCATAAATAGCCGGAAGATTACCTGAGTGATCTATATGTGCATGTGTCAGAAGAACAAATTCTATCTCTCCCAAAGCCACTGGTATTTCTGCATTTTCATAATAATCCGGTCCCTGCTCCATTCCGCAGTCTACAAGAAACTTGTGACCTGCTGCCTCCAGATAATAACAGGATCCCGTAACCTCATGAGTTGCCCCGATAAATGTAATCTTCATATAAAAACCTCCCTTCAGATTTTGATGTACTCTCGGAATCTTTTTGATATCCCCAATTGTTTTGCTGCATTTTGCCTGTTTAACCCGGCAACTTTTTACTGCTTTTATGATCCTTCTATATTGTATTAATTATACACTACAATGAAACAAATTAACAATATCTTTTCTGAAAACAAAAAGCAGAAACAGTTTTTTTTCGACTGTTCCTGCCTTTCTTTGCATCTGCCACGTAAGAATTTTAAAAATTTGCCGATATTTTAATGATTCTCTGTCGGTCAGTGCATAAATATATAACGTTTTGTTCCGAGCCTTTGATCCGCACACTTATCCGAAGAATAAAATGCCGGATTTCTGCTTCGCAAACTTTCATTACATATACTATGCGAATCAAATCGGCAAATATCACACAAAAAAATAAAATTTTTTTATTTTTTTTCAAAAACGGATGTCTTCTGATATGTCTGCGTATTTTTATCCGGATATCGACAGTCAGCTATAGCAGTCATTCCCACCAGCGCAGTCAACATAACTACTGCCACTGCGGCAGCTGCAGATTTCAGGATTCTGTGAGTCCTGTTCCAGTCATACTCAAGACTTTCAAGTTTTTCCTTTGCCGCCCTGGTGCTTCCTGTCTTTTCAGCCCTGGCTGCTTCATTGAAATCCCCTGTTTCTCTCAGTCGGGTGATCAGCCGATCATACCCCGCCCGGATCTTCTCCTCAGATTCTTCCGGAAATTCATCCCATGAGGTTTTGCCTGCTACGTTCAGCAATGCGGATTCAAGTATTTTGGTTTCAGCATCATACTGCTCTTGAAGTATTTTGTCTATCTGCTGATTTTTTGTCTGTATATCTGTTTTGTTCTTCATAATATTTAACTTTCCTTGACAATTTCTCCCCCTGGGTTCATATTAAATAGTAACGTATAGCAATTCCATAAAATAATGAATCCGGACATTTTCGCAGGATTTCACATATTCCCGGATTCCCTGCAATCTTTTATAGAATTGTTGTAACTATTCAGAATAAAACAGGAGGAATCTCTATGAAACATATTGTGCTCACCGGCGGCGGCACAGCCGGACATGTGACTCCGAATATTGCTCTGATCCCACGCCTTAAGGAGCTTGGATACGAAATTTCCTATATCGGATCCTACGATGGAATCGAAAAAAAGCTTATTGAAGAAATGAATATTCCTTATTACGGAATCTCATCCGGAAAGCTGAGACGTTATTTTGATCTGAAAAACTTCACAGATCCATTTCGTGTACTGAAAGGATTCGGTGAGGCCAAAAAATTATTGAAACAATTAAAACCAGATGTGGTTTTCTCCAAGGGTGGCTTCGTGACTGTCCCGGTTGTAATCGCTGCCGGTCGACGTAAAATTCCTACCATCATTCATGAATCAGATATGACTCCCGGACTTGCAAATAAGATCTGCATTCCATCTGCCACAAAAGTATGCTGTAACTTCCCTGAGACTGTAAAAAGTCTTCCTGCTGACAAAGCAGTACTTACAGGTACTCCTATCCGTCAGGAATTATTAAACGGAAGTAAAGAGGCAGCCCGCGAATTCTGTGGTTTCACAGATGACAAACCGGTTCTTATGGTGATCGGTGGAAGTCTTGGTGCTGCATCTGTCAATGAAAATATCCGCAAAATCCTTCCGGAACTTTTAAAAGAGTTTCAGGTTATCCACCTGTGTGGTAAGGGAAAAATGGATGAAAGTCTCAAAGACACAAAAGGATATGTACAGTATGAATATATTAAACAGGAGCTTGCCGATCTGTTTGCTCTGTCTGATATCGTTATCTCCCGCGCAGGTGCCAATGCAATCTGTGAACTGAATGCTTTAAAAAAACCCAATCTTCTGATCCCGCTTTCTGCAAATGCCAGCCGCGGTGACCAGATCCTCAATGCACGTTCATTTGAACGTCAGGGATTCAGCATGGTACTTGAGGAAGAAGAGATTACAGAAAGCACACTTTTAAACGCAATCCGCGAACTGTACCAGAACAGAGAGTCCTATGTTCATGCCATGTCAGAAAGCAGTCATATGAATTCTATTGAAAAAATCACCGGACTGATCGAAGACTGCGTAAATAAACAGTAATCACCGGGTTATTTTCTTATATTCCCTGGCAAGCCAGCGTCTCGTCCTCATGACTCTGTTATTCACATTATTTTCTGTGATATGATAATGTCTGGCAACGAGACGCGTTGGTATGTCATATAACGTTACACTGACATAGATTTCATAATTTGTCCTGTTCTTTTCTCTCAGTTTTTCAAATATCGACTGCAGGTATCCTGCTGCCTCCAGATTCAGAACAATCTCATCTACACGATTACCTTTTCTTACCCGCATATCTGTCATTTCCAGAATCGCATCTGAGTTCGCATATTCATATTTCCTGAAGGCCTTTTTGCGATGATCGGATGCCTTATGGTAGCTGATTCTGACAATCAGATTCTCCAGTTTCTTTTCATCTGAAAAATCCACACTCCGGCCCATATGAAACAAAGTCTCAAATACATCCTGACAGACATCTTCTGCTTCATCTTCATCGCCAAGGATAAATTTTCCAATATTGAACGCCCGAGAGCGGTATTTCCTGTAGATACTTACAAAATCTATATTCTCCATCTTTTGCAATGTGCTGTATCAGAATATCAGGACAGCTGCTCCTTTACTTTTAACAGGATTTCTTCTTTATCTGCATCACTGAGTTCACCCGGGTGCCATGTGATTCCCACCTGATCTCCTTTATATCTCGGAATCAGATGCATATGAAAATGAAACACTGTCTGCCCTGCACACTCGCCATTATTCTGTACAATATTAAATCCGTCACATTTCAGTGCTGCTGTCATTGCTGTCGCCATTTTCTTTGCAAGAATCATTGCCTTTGCAGCCATTTCATCCGATAATTCATAAATATTGGCAGCATGCGATTTCGGAAGGATCAGCGCATGTCCCTTACTCGCCGGGCCCAGGTCAAGAATTACCCTGAAATTCTCATCCTCATAAAGTGTTGCAGCAGGAATCTCTCCATTAGCGATTTTACAAAAAATACAATTTTCCATCTTTAAATCCTTCTTTCTTAAAATTCAAGATTTTGATTTGCAATAATCAGTAATACTTGTCGTTTTATTGCGAATTTTTCAGGACGAAATCAGTTGCGGCTGAAAGTTCACAATGATACACTTTTCCTGAGGTGATAATATGCAGATTGAAATAACAAAACAATCAGAAAAAGATTTTCGTTTTCTTTTATCCAGACTTTCACATGAAATCCGTAATCCGGTCACGCTGATCAACAGTGAACTTCAGTTGATGGCTTCCTCTCACCCGGAACTGTGCAGTTACAGACAATGGGACAGTCTTATGGATAACCTTGAATATGTAAAAGAACTGCTGAAAGAACTCTCTGACTTCAGCCATGCGCAGACAGTTACTCTTGTTCCCGTAAATCCCGCGGAATTTCTGACCACTGTTTTATCCTGTCAGAAAAACACTCTGGACTATCTGGGAATCCGGCTGGAAATACATGTGGAACATACTTCTTCACCTGTTTTTCTTGACCGGATAAAAATGCGTCAGGTCATATTTAACCTGATCAAAAATTCCTGTGAAGCCATCGATCAGCCAGGCGGAAAGATTATTGTAAATCTCACCCCTGCAGATTCCGGCATCTGCATCTGTATTAAAGATAACGGATGTGGTATGACGCATAAGCAGACTGAGAATATCTTTCATCCCTTCATTACATATAAACCGGAAGGAACCGGTCTCGGGCTTGCAGTAACAGCAGAAATCATCTCTGCACACCATGGTCAGATCAGGGTTTCCAGCACTCCCGGTCAGGGTTCTGCCTTTTATATTTATCTGCCGGCATCCCCTGAATAAAGGTCGGTTATCCTGCACGCTGCGAAGGGTGATAAAGCAGAACTGCAAGCAGGAATCCACAGATAAGACCGCCTACATGTGCCGCATTGTCCACCCCTTCGCTTGTAAAACCAAAATAAAGCGAAAAAGCAGCCATGATCACTACCTGTCTGGCAGAAAGATCTTCAATATGACCTCTGCCCCTGATCACAGCATAGATCATTGCACCCATCACAGCAAACACTGCACCGGATGCACCTGCCGAAACTGCAAAATCCGCACTGTCCAGTTCCAGGAACAGACACAGCAGATTTCCACCCATTCCTCCCAGAAGATAGATCAGCAGATATTTCAGTTTTCCAACTGTACGCTCCAGTCTGCCTCCAAGCACAAACAGTACCAGCATGTTATTTCCAAGATGCTGCGGTCCAAAATGAAGGAACATACTTGTAAAGATCCTATAGTATTCTCCCTGCATAATGGCGGGAGTATATGCCGCTCCGCACTGAAGCATATGCATGGTATCCTCTGATCCTCCGGTAAATTCCACTGCAGTAAAAACAAGAATATTCGCCAGAATGAGAAGCACTGTAACCGGTGCCTTTTTCAGTTCTTCCAAGTTTTACCTCTTTTCTGTTTCTTTATCTCAAAAACAATGTACCATTACTAATTGTAGCAGACCTCCTGTATTTTGTAAAAACATTTATTCCAGAAATATATATCTTGCCTGTGCAAAATCCACTTCATCTTCCGGTTCAAGCTGATATTCCTCATCCGGACGAAGTAATCTTCCATTTACAGACGTTCCGTTTCTGGAATTCATATCACTAAGGAAATAGTTTTCTTCTTTTTTTCGTATTTTTGCATGGATACGGCTTACGGTAGGCAGGCTGATCACCGCATCACAGGCAGTTTCCAACTTTCCGATCACAGTCAGATCTTCATTGAGATAAATGGTCGCCAGTTCTCCCGGTTCTTTGCTCACCAGACTTGCAGGTCCGCTTACTGTTCCGGCAGATAGTACTACTGTTTCACCATAGTCCATATGTATCCGGGATGATTCGGAAGTTTTTTGTCCACAGTCTGACATTTTCTGCCCATTCACCGGCTGACTCTGATTTGTTTGCTGATTTCTCTCCACTGTCTGGGACAGGTTTTCATATAATCTGTCCTCCCATTTCTGCTCTGACGCTTTTCCTTCTGCTTCTTTCCATCCTGATTTTTTCCCTGATGTTTTCTTTTCTGTTTTATTCCATGATGGCATATTTCTTATTTTTTCTATGTGTCTCACTGTTTCTCCTGATGCATACGTCTGTTCCGGGAGATGCAAAACTTTTTTTGTCTTTATAATACGCAGGCCCAGCATGATACCCGCTATAGCTATAACAATTACACCAAGTATGGTTTCCATTTCCACATGTGGCAGATATCCCTTCAGGATAGCAGCTGCCAGTCCACAGATCAGAACAGCAGCCGGCACAATAACACCGACCGGGTTCAGTCGGCCGGGTTCTTTTGAATCTTCTCCTTCTCTTACAAATTCATTCCGGTTTTCATTATCTTCCGGGAAAGTCTCTTCTTCTGCAAACTCCATCTCCTGCTCTGTCTTTTTTGCATTTATTTTTTCTTTCTTCTCCCCATTTACATCTGAACTCTGAGTTTTATATAATTCTTCTTTAATATGCTCCAGATGAAAACTGTCTTCCATTGCTCTTTTATATACTCCATATCCAAGGATTACCGCATCCTGATCCTGATGGTCTATTTTCGGCAGAATATATTCTGTCAGAAGCTGAAACTGTTCTTTAATATCCTTCTCATATCCGGGCATCATACAGAAATAAATCTGTCTTTTTTCAATATCTGTATAAATATATTCCGGCGACATTATAAACTGTCCGGGATTGATCAGATATTCCGCCGCATCTTCCATAGCCTTTACAAAACCACCGAAAATAAGCCTGAGATCTTCAACTCCCATCTTCTTTTCTTCATACAGCACATTCACCGCCTGTTTCGAAGTAATATCAAAATAGATAAGAAATCTGCCATCCATCCCCTGTATCCTGCACTTCAGAAGAGAGGGAATCACATTTCCCGCAAGCATCCTTACCTGATAGGAATCTGTATTGATCTCATTCTCACCATAGACAATGAGATAATTATGATTCATATCCCTCTTATATTCTGTCCGCATACTATTCTATTCCCCCATTTCTCTCAGTACCGCCTGCGCCGCCCGCAGTCTGCGGATATGTTTCACCGGATTTATCACTGCGGATTTCCCTTCTGTCCTCAAATGCCAGCTCAGATTGCCATACGACGAGATCGTGTCCAGGTCATAGGTTACCTGCACTTCTTTTCCCACATTTGTCTGGGTACCTAAATTCTCCGCCCCGAAAAAGCCAATACTCCCCAGCTCCTCACTGCGCATCCTTGCAGTATCATATATTTCTCCGTTTTTCTTAATCCCTTCCATGCTCCCGCTTACTGCCGATTCATAAGCTGCCGCTGTCAGCCATGCCCTGTTATGTACAAAAAAGCTCAGATAGATAAGTCCCATCAACACCAGCAGAATCAACGGCATGACACAGGCAGTCTCGATTGTAAAACTTCCCTTACGAATTATACTGTATTCATTTGTTATACAAAAATTATCTTTCATATCAAAAATCCTCCCAGATATCCTGCCAGCAGAAATGGCACAAACGGTATTTCCGTACTTCCCTTTCTGCAAAATCCCATCATCATGATGCCGGACCATACTGCACTGCAGATCATTCCTATAAAAAGTGTTGAAAAAAATTCTTCCGGGTACAGCACTGTCCCCAGTGCCATAAGCAGCCAGCCATCGCCCATTCCCATAGTACCTTCTGTAAGGATGCTGATCAGCACAAAGAGAAAACCTGTCCCCACGCACATAAGAACCTCCGGAACATTTCTTCTGCTATATATTGTCCACACAGTTCCGCAGACTGCAAATATTATGATCAGCAGAAGAGAAACCTGCTTTTTTCTGATATCTATCCATGAATTTATTCCCAGAAATCCAAGTATACATATTTCTTTTACGCCATTCATCTCCATATACATCTCTCCGGCAAAATTCAGCCACACCTGCTACATGCTCCCATTTCCGAAACAGAGGAAGCTTTTACCAGTCTTACCGAACGTTTCAGCCCACTGCAGGACTCCAGATTATGGTATCTGTTTCCCTGTTCCGTAACATATACCACTCCTGCCGGATTCTGATTCCTGCTGCAGATTTCACAGGCTGAATAATGCTCCCCGTACTTATTGGATGCAGATTTTGCGGAACTTCCGGGAATTTGTTTTAATGAAACATTCAGATAGCTGCAGCCCGGATTTTTATGGTACACACTGCCCGAGGCAGTTACATAAACCATCGGTTCTGTTTCTCCCTGCTCTCCTCCATTGTCAGGAAATTCGGTTCCTGTCCATGCATGGACTTTTACATGGTTATAAACTCCAACATCCGGAAGAGGTATCAGTCCACCAAAGGGTTTATACGTGTAGATATCCGGCAGCGTAATATCATCAACACTGTCCCCACCCGGAAGATACGCATACATTCCCGCCTGTTTTGCCTTCGTACACAATGCAGTCAGATGTTCCGTCTGCAGTTTATATATATCCATAAACGAAATCAGCGTAACCATTCCCAGGAAGAACAGCGGCAGTACAAGTGCTGTTTCTACTGCCAGACTTCCCTTCTTAATCTTTCCCCGAAAAGAGGTGCAGAAAGATACTTTTACAGAAGAAACTTCTCCAATATGTTCTTTTGCATTTGTCCGAAAATATTTTCGACTCTTTTGGGGGAATAAAAGATCGTAAATATTGCTTAGAGAGACTTTTCTCCTTTCATAAATTTTTTTATCTTTTTTTCCGATTTCTTCAATACTTTGTTTTTCTTTCTGTAAAAGCATCTTTTCACACCTCTTTTCAGCAATTCATTCATAACAATACTGACGTATCACCTGAAATTCCTTTTTCCTGTTTGCTTTTACCTCCGCAAATGCCTCCAGAGCTACAACACAGGAATCCATATAAAAATTTGCCCTGCCTTTCTTTCTTATCGCATCTTCGATCATATCCATAGCTCTCATCACTTTCTTTTCCTTTGAAACAGGCAATATCAGAACCTGAAGGTAATCCTCATAGGACAATCCATGTTCATTGTTTTTCCGCATGGAATCCAGTCCTTCCATCAGACTTGAAAGATTAGACAGCGAAATCTGCCAGTCTGCGGAAGTTTTTACAAGGGGAATCTTCCCTCCTGCAAAAAGTTCTCTCACATCCAGTACGCTCTCCGCAAATGCCCAGCATAAAAGCAATGCAGACTCTATCACTACTGCTGCCGGAGGAACCAGAAATCCCGACGCAATGGCTGCAGCGAGTGCCTGTGCCTCTGTTCTTTTTACATTATCTGCCATCAAACATGCAAAGTTTACGCCTTCTCTGATGAACAAGAGCTTTGATGCCACAGATTTAAGGTTATCTATATCATTGTCTCTTCCTCCAAAAACATATTCCATCTGATATGCAAGACTTTCTTTTGACGGATCTGTGTAATTTCCCAGATGATTCATCAGATACTGCTGAAACAAAACCCCGGAAGTATAACTGCTATCTGCTGTCACTCCGTCCGGCATCTCCATTCCCTGTTGCAGCTGTCTTCCCGAAACCATTGTGTCTTTGCTGACTGTCCGGGTGGAAATTTCCCGTCCGGGTGGCAAAACCAGCTCCAGTATTCCCATTTTCATAATTCTTTTTATAATACTGATGGGATTGTCAGCCTGTGGCTGCGTCGGTGCTGGCTGGGTTGATATTTGTCCTTCCTGTTGCTGCCTGTTTTCAGCTTCCTGTGCTGCCTGCCGGCTTTTCTGAGAAGCCTGATTCATTTCTGAATCATATCTGTCGATGGAGCCTCCTGTCTCCGCCTGTTTCGCTTTCAGATCCGCCTCTTCTGTTTTTCTCTCTCGATCAGACATTTTGTTGAGAAGGAGCTGTACCCCCTGACTTCCAAGAGTTTCCTGCATATACTGCACAATCTGCTGATAAAAAACCTCTCCGCACTCATCTGTCAGAAGCCGGTAACCGGTAAGTCCGCTCTGATGCAGTTCAAGTTTCTGACTGTTCTGCTTTAACACCGGTTTCATATAGGATTCCAGATTATCGCAGATCTTTGCGAGATTAAGCTGCCCGCCTCCCATGGAACCATCCAGCGCAAACAGATCATATTCCTCAAGAAGTTTCCTGTCATACTGTCCAAATACAGAATAAAGTCCGATATCCATACTGTTGAGTATTTGGGTTCTGGCCGATGCCATACGTACAGATTCTATACTTGTACATACAAGAGACAAAAGCAGACTGAGTATTAATGCAAGAAATAATGTAATGCTTCCTCTTTCCTTTCCGCAATATTTCATACAGGAAGTACACCTCCTTCTCTTTTCATCTTAAATAGAATTACTCTGTTTGGCGATCTTTGAAAGAATGCTCTGCACCAGTTCGGTCAGCTGCTCTTTGAAAATAATGACAAGCCCGATCAGGACTACAAGAATCAGAATGATCTCCACAACACCTACAGCGTCTTCTTCCTCTGCGAATCTTCGTATCAGTCCGTTTTTCTTTTTTATCTGTCTTATCAATTGTCCCATTTTTTCCCTCCATATCCAAAAGCACCCTTTACGCTGCACAGAATTTACTGCAGCACCTTATCATGTTTCTCCGTAGAAAGACATAAAAGCAGGAATCATGACAATTGCCATAACGACAATAAGCATCATGATCATCGGCACCAGAAGTTTTGTGGCTGCAGCCTCTCCAAGAACACGTGCTTTTCTCTTTCGTTCTTCCCATGCTTCGGTTGATTCTCTTTCAAGCATATCAGCCATCTGTCTGCTGCCCTTCTGGAGATTCTGGATAAGAAGCGTGGCAAATGTTTTATACTTTGCCTGACCACATCTTTCTCCAAATCTTCTGTATGCTTCACTTTCAGAAACTCCGCTTTCCATCTCATAGCAGACAATCCGTATCTCTTCATACGCAGGTCTTGGATTCCGCTTTCTCTTTCTTCCATAATCCAGAGAAATTTTCTGGAATGCCTTTCTTACAGTCATCCCGGCCTGAACCAGAAGTGTAAATTTCATGATCAGTCCCGGATAATCCATAAGAAGTTCTTCATACCGTTTCTGAAGCTGAACCTGTTCTTCTCTCCCTTTCATCACAAGAATTGCCATTGCCGCAATAAGAAACAGTCCTGTCAGAAGCATTCCGGAAGTGTCTGCCGGACTTTCCCATTTTACCTTTTTTCCATTCAGCTTATCCGGAAGATAATAATAATCCGGATCACTGCGCTGCTCGTTATACCGGGATACTGCCTCTGCAATACTTTTTTGTGCCTGTTCTTTTCTGGTCAGCTTCTTATTCTGTTTCGGTTCTTCCTCCTGCTCTTCCAGTTCCTTCTCCGGTACCTGAATGTACATGGAGACCGGTTCTTCTCCGTCAACGGATACCATAAATTCCTTCTCATATGATCCTGTATCCTCCTTTTCCAGACGGTATCCCTGAGGATACACCTGTCCACCGTTTTGCAAAGTAAGGATCATGCCCAGCAGATTTCCGGCTATCGCTACTACCGCAAAAAGTCTGATACCATCCTTCCCTCCGATTCCGGAAGATGGAATCCATCCTTTTTTCCAGCCGGTCAGTGCACACAGGATCATAACAAAAATGACAACATGTATCCACATTTGTACTGTCACACCTCAATATCTACAATCCTTCTGCCAAGCCAGTATGCCGCAGCATAAATGACAAGACAGATACTCATTGCTGCAATTCCAAAGGGATTTCCATAAAGAACACTTAAGAAGCCCGGTGAAGTCATCTGCAAGTACAGGATAATTCCCACAGGCATAAGACTCATGATCATCTGTTCTGACTTCTTTGCTGCCAGTGTAGCCTCTATCTCTTTTTTAACGTCAATCTTATCTCCAAGCATACGAGACACCTTCTGAATTACCCGGTTCATATCACCACCTGTACGCTTGGCTGTATAAAATACAGAGGCAAAATTTTCGATATCTTCTATCTGACTTCTTTCTCCAAGATCCAGAAACAGCTCTTCCAGCGGAACACTGATATGCTGCTGGCTTTCAATATAGCGAAATTCCTCCACAATATCCGTTCCCTTTCCGTAGAGTCTCTCCAAATCTCTGACACAGGTTTTTACCGCGCTTTCCACCGAATATCCGGCCTGAACCGCAACACTCAGCGAAGTAAGTGCATCCTTAAACTGATAATTCAGATTCTTCCGTCTTTCCCTGATCATACGATTTTTCTGCCATTTCAGATAAAACACAGGAACGGGAAGCATAAGAAGCAACACCCATTTACTTTTGTAAAAAAGATAATCTGCCATTATGCACAACGCCAGTGCCTGTACCATATATTTCAGAAGTTCTTTCATAGAAAAACGATAATGATCATAATTACGTTTCTGATAAAGCTGTTCTTTTTCTTTCCCTTTCATAGTTCAATCCCCGCTCTTTCCAGTTTTTCCACATGAAGGAGGGATGCTGTCTTTACAAGACCTTTCCCTTCCTGCCATTGATACAGCGGCCGGATACGGATTTCTCCATTTTCAAAGCCGCACACCTCAGTTACTTCCAGCAATTTCCTTGATTTATCCCTCATTCTTCCCAGATGTACCAGAATATCCACTCCGGAAGCAATCTGTCTTCTGATTGCTTCCAATGGAAGATCAACGCCCATCAGAACCATTGTTTCCAGTCTGGATAACATATCCCTGGCAGAATTGGCATGGGCAGTAGACAGCGACCCTTCATGCCCTGTATTCAATGCCTGAAGCATATCCATTGCCTCTCCGCCGCGGACTTCTCCCACTATGATTCTGTCCGGACGCATTCGTAATGCAGATTTGATCAGATCTCTGATCGTAACGGAAACTGCTCCTTCCATGTTTGCCATCTTTGCTTCCAGCCGGACCAGATTGTCAATTCCCCTGATGCGAAGTTCTGCATTATCTTCTATTGTGATCAGTCTTTCGTCCCTGGGGATATATTCCGACATTGCTGCAAGAAATGTAGTCTTTCCGCTTCCGGTTCCGCCTCCTATGACCATGGAATATCTGGCCTTCACAAGCTTCTCCAGAAATTCTGCACATTCCTGTGTGATACTTCCCAGTGCGATCAACTTTTCCATTGTAATGGGGTGTTCAGGAAAACGCCTTATAGTGAGAATCGGACCATTTAATGCAACCGGATAAATTACAGCATTTACCCTGGAACCATTTTCCAGCCTTGCATCCACGATCGGCATGGATTCATTGATCACACGATTACATTTTCCAACAATCTGCTGGATCACATCCTCCAGTTTCTCAGCAGAAGTAAAACTTTTATGCCATTTCATAAGCTTGCCGGCCCGTTCTACAAAAATGGTATCCGGCCCGTTTACCATGATCTCAGTCACTGTCTCATCATCCACCAGTTCCTGAAGCACATCCAGTTTGCGGACAGAATAAAACAGTTCCTGACGAAGCTGTACCTTTTCTTTCAGCGCAAGACGGACATCTTTTATCTGGTTCAGAATCAGCTCATCAATTACATCAAGGATTTCTTTATCCGATAATTCTCTGGACAGATCCAGTTCTTCCATCAGCATCTGCCGCAGCTTTCTAAATACATCTTTGTTCATCCTTTTTCCCTTTACAGCATCTTTCCGGAACTTTTTTAATTTTCTTTTTTCTGGCTTTCTTTCCTCAGAAGGTTCCGCACATAATCTCCCAGTTCACTCCACATCAGCTGTTCAACATACGCAGATGACAGACAGGTTGCCATATGAAACGGTGGATTTATCTTTTCCGTCTTTTCCAGAATCTGAGGATAATCCCAGATTCGGACCAGATTCTCAAACTGCGCAATCTTACACTGTGAAACAGCATCAGACAATACAGGCATATAAATCTTCTTACACATATCCAGCAGCTGGAAATTTTCATCAATCCCACATCCAATATCCAGCACAATCACTTCATAAGAACTGTCAAGTATAAGCATCTGAAAAAGCCGTTCCCAGTCCTGCCAGGCTGTTGTACGGATATCTGCCGGCATCTGCACAGGTGGAACATAATCCAGATTATTGATCGTCTGTATCATACTGTTCATCTTATAGAGAAGATTCTGGTTATCCTGTCTCACATAATAAAGAAGATCACTCAGATTGTGGGCAAAACCTTTTCCCATCAATTCTTCAAATCCGGAATATTCTTCCATATTCAGATAAAGAACGGCTCGTTCTTTGGCAAGTATCTGTCCAAGTGTCAATGCAAAAGAGGTTTTCAGACAACGTCCCAGAGGTGAAAATATTCCAATAATTTCTGTTGTCTTTTTTAATACAGCAATCTGATCTGCCACTGTCTTTTTTTCGGCGCCATAACATGCCATCACTTCCCGGAGAACATCAGAAGAAGACTGATATTTATACACACTTGGATACTGGTCAAGTTCCGGAGGGTGTACCCCTTCCGACAAAATGATGATCTTCCCGATATCCAGATCCCGGACTTCCCGGCACATAGCCCGCCCGGAGATCAACAGCAACTCTATATGTGTTTGTTTCCCATAGGCAATCAGGTTCTCTACAGATGTAAATGCCTGTATCTCAAAGGGAATATTCTTCTTCCGGTTCATATAGTCCATAAAGTTCAGCGCATAATCCACTTCCAGATCGCATACTGCAAAAATATTTCTTTTCAATAGATACCTCCTGCATATAACAACACACTTATAAAAACAGGAATCGTAAAATGGAAGTTTTCAGGAGCAGCAATATTTTTTCTCCGATAGGAACTAATCTTTCCCGTACTGACTGTACATTTCACATATTCAATAAAATAAAGGATACGTTCACAGAAATTGTGGTTAAAGATCAGAAGTGCGGCCGAAATGCCTGCACCTGTCAGAAAAGAAATAAAGATGCATTTTATGATAGATTCACAGCCCATTATCCCTCCCAGTGCGCAGAATAGTTTAATATCTCCGGCACCTATCATCCCAAAAGCAAAGAGGATCATAAGAAATAACGGCATTACGCTTCCCATTATAAAAAATCCAATTCCCGTAGTATTCTTTTGCCATATACAGACAAACAGTCCCACAGACATGGAAAAAATAATCCATCCGTTATCAACTTTTGCTGTACGGATATCCATGATCATGGCAGTCCCGGCAACCGTTACAGGAAAAAGGTGAAAAAATGCATATTGCATCACCTCCAGTCTTATATTTTTCGCAACTGTTTCGATACTGTTCATACAATAGGAAACAGTCAGTCTCTTCTTTGGTATTTTAAAAAAATAAAAGTGGAATTAACCGCCGAACTGACGGGATTGAATCACCAGAAGAACTCTGGTGAGTATTATTATAGGACCGGACAATCCATTTGTCCAGTCCTATTTTTTGTCGAATTTCTAAAATATTTATAAACTGTAACTATGCAAAAAGCAAAATCTGTATATTGCATAAAAACAAAAGATTGTGGTAATATTCTCCAAAATAAAGGAACATATAACTGTGCTATACTTACAGCAAACAATCTACTAATAAACAGTTATAAATATATATGTTTTACAGGTGTATATTCTTTACAGCAGGAGGTATAACTATGTGCACAGCAGCAACTTATAAAACAAAAGATTTCTATTTCGGCAGAACCCTTGATTATGAATTTTCCTACGGAGACGAAATCACCATCACTCCAAGAAACTACCCATTTCATTTCCGCCATTCTGACAAAATTCTGAACTCTCACTATGCCATCATTGGCATGGCTCATGTAGCCGGAGACTATCCGCTTTACTATGATGCCATTAACGAAAAAGGTCTCGGCATGGCAGGTCTGAATTTCGTAGGAAATGCAGTCTATGCAGAACCAGTATCGGACAAAGAAAACGTAGCCCAGTTCGAATTCATCCCATGGATTCTCAGCCAGTGTGCCACCTTAAAAGAAGCCCGCCAGAGACTCTCAACTATGAATCTCACCAACACACAGTTCAGTGAGAACTTCCCATGTGCTCAGCTCCACTGGATCCTCGCAGATGCTTCCGGCTGCCTCGTTATCGAATCCATGCAGGACGGCCTCCATATCTACGAAAATCCTGTAGGGGTACTAACCAATAACCCACCCTTCCCACAGCAGATGTTCCAGCTTAACAACTACCAGTCTCTCTCCCCTCGCCAACCAGAGAACACCTTCGCTCCAGGATTAGAACTCCAATCCTACAGCCGCGGTATGGGCGCCCTCGGCCTCCCGGGAGACCTTTCCTCCGCCTCCCGCTTTGCCAAAGTTGCCTTCACAAAAATGAACTCCAGATCCGGCGACTCCGAACTCGAAAGCGTCAGCCAGTTCTTCCACATCCTCGGCTCCGTAGATCAGCAGCGTGGTTGCTGCGAAGTAGCAAAAGGCAAATATGAGATCACTCTCTACACTTCCTGCTGCAACACAACAAAGGGAATTTATTATTATACCACCTATGAAAATCATCAGATCAATGCTGTCGATATGCATCGTGAAAATCTGGATACAACAGTCCTAATCCGATATCCTGTACTCGCAAAACAGAATATCTGTTTCCAGAATTAATGTGAAGCACTCTATACCTGTGGCAATTTCGACAAATATTCTTTAATTATAGCCATTGCCATTTTTCAGTTCTGTACGGTATAATAAAGACAAATTATTGGTTTCAAAAAGAGGTAATAACAATGGTACATTTTTTTGATATTACAAAGTTCAACTTATATAAAGAAGATAACCGGCGCGAAGTAAAAAAAGCAAATGGCGGCCTTCCTTCTTCTTTATGGGAGACTTACTCTGCTTTTGCAAATTGTTATGGCGGCGTAATTATTCTGGGAGTTGCCGAAAACAAAGATGGAACCTGGAGAACTACAGGTTTAAAAAGTACAGACAGGGACAAGCTGTTAAAACATTTCTGGGATACAATCAATAATCGAAAAAAGGTCAACGTAAATCTTCTATCTGATCAGGATGTAGAGATATATGAGAAGGATGAAGATACTATCATCGTGATTTATGTTCCTATGGCAAACAGAGAACAAAAACCTGTGTATATTAATGATGATATATTTGGCGGAACATTTCGAAGAAATCACGAAGGAGACTATCATTGTACCAAACTTCAGGTGAAAGCCATGCTCCGCGACCAGACAGACAACACTATGGATATGGATGTACTGGATGATGTTCCAATAAGCGACCTAAATTATGAAACCATTCAGGGATATCGCAACAGACATCGAGCCCTTAAACCTGCACATCCATTTGGCCGTTTAAATGATTCTGAATATTTACGCAGCATAGGAGCTGCTGCCATTTCCAATATTGATAAATGCCTTCATCCAACAGCTGCAGGAATGCTAATGTTTGGAGATGAATATAACATTGTACGACATTTCCCTGAATATTTTTTAGATTATCGTGAAATTCTGGATCCAACTATACGCTGGACCGATCGCTTACAGTCAAGTTCCGGTGAATGGTCCGGTAATATATGTGATTTTTACTTCCGAGTATATAATAAACTTGTTAAAGATATCAAGGTACCTTTTAAAACAATCGATGGAAACCGTATTGATGATACTCCCGTACATGAAGCATTGAGGGAAGCCCTCGCAAACTGTTTGATAAATGCAGACTTTTATGGTGTTCGAGGCATTGTAGTCCGAAAAGAAGCTGACAGAATAGTATTTGAAAATCCAGGATATTCCAGAACAGGAAAACAACAAATGAAAAAAGGGGGAATTTCTGATCCTCGCAACAAAGTACTCATGAAAATGTTTAATCTGATCAATATCGGCGAGCGTGCCGGCAGCGGAGTACCCAACATTTTTAACACATGGGAGGATCAAGGCTGGGTTGAACCAGTTATAGAAGAACAATTTGATCCAGATAGAACTCTTCTGATTCTTAGCTTCGATAAAAAACAAGCGATAAAAACAAGCGATAAAAAACAAGCGATAAAAACAAGCGATAAAAAACAAGCGAATAAATCCTGTCATAAAAAACAAAACCAAAAAACTTTGGAAAATATAGAAAAAATCAGAGAGTATTTATCTAAAAACAATATCTCAAAAACCAGTGATATTGCTGAATATATTGGATTAAGTCTTCCGCGAACCCGGGCTATTTTAAAAGAAATACCTGATGTATCTCCAATTGGAAATAATTCAAACAGAAAATGGACTCTGCAAAAATAATTTTCACCAGCTAAGAAACAAGTCAGAACATGGTACAAAGCAATAAAAGCATCTACGGAAAGCCTTCATCAGACCATCCAAAGATGCTTTTTATTGATATATTTTGTTTCTTTAAATTTCTTTATGACTCGTAACCCTAAGTCGTGCCATAGCTCTGGACAGAGCCAGCTGATTCATATGATACTCCTGAATACTCTGCTTCTGTCTCATCTGCTCTTCTGCTCTCTCCTTCGCTTCCTGCGCCCTGCGGATATCAATCTCCTCAGGACTCTCTGCCGTCAGACAGAACAGCTTCACACGGTTATTGATCATCTCCACAAACCCACTGCTCACAGCCAGAACATGCTTTGTGCCATCAGCTTCCTCGAAACGCATTTCTCCCGGAATGATAGCAGCAACAATATTCTCATGCTGTGCCAGAAAGGCCTGCTCACCGTCAACAGCCGGGATTGTCAGGGTTTTGGCACGTCCTGCAAACGCCAGCTTATTACTGGCATAAATCTCAAGACCAAATGTATCTGCCATAAAATCCGCTCCTTATTCCTGACCCATCTCAGTCTTTGCTTTCTCGATGACATCCTCAATTGTACCAACATTGAAGAAAGCATTTTCCGGATACTGATCCATCTCACCATCAACGATTGCCTTGAATCCACGGATGGTTTCTTTCAGAGGAACATATTTACCCTTGATACCTGTGAAGTTCTCAGCTACATGGAACGGCTGAGAAAGGAACTTCTGGATCTTTCTTGCACGGAATACAGTGCTCTTATCCTCTTCAGAAAGCTCTTCCATACCAAGAATAGCAATGATGTCCTGAAGTTCTTTATATTTCTGAAGGATTTCCTGTACTTTACGTGCTACTTCATAATGTTCTTCACCTACAACATCCGGCTCCAGGATACGGGAAGTAGATTCCAACGGGTCAACGGCCGGATAAATACCCTGCTCTACGATCTTTCTGGAAAGAACGGTTGTTGCATCCAGATGAGCAAATGTAGTTGCAGGAGCCGGGTCAGTCAGGTCATCGGCAGGTACATAGACAGCCTGTACAGATGTTACAGAACCATCCTTAGTAGAAGCGATACGTTCCTGAAGTTCACCCATCTCAGTAGCCAGTGTTGGCTGATAACCTACGGCTGAAGGCATACGTCCAAGAAGGGCGGAAACCTCGGAACCAGCCTGTACAAAACGGAAAATATTATCAATGAAAAGAAGCACATCTCTGTGTTCCTCATCTCTGAAGTACTCAGCCATTGTCAGTCCGGTTTCAGCAACACGCATACGGGATCCCGGTGGCTCGTTCATCTGTCCGAACACTAAGGCTGTTTTTTCAAGAACACCGGACTCTTTCATTTCTGACCATAAGTCGTTACCTTCACGGGAACGCTCTCCAACACCTGTGAAAATGGAATATCCGCCATGCTCTGTGGCAATGTTCTGGATCAGCTCCTGAATCAGGACTGTCTTACCAACACCGGCACCACCGAACAGACCGATCTTACCACCTTTTGCATATGGTGCAAGAAGGTCGATAACCTTAATACCTGTTTCCAGGATTTCTACAGCCGGTTTCTGATGTTCGAAATCCGGCGGATCTCTGTGGATGACCCATTTCTGTTCTCCCTCAAGGGAAGGACCGTCATCTACTGTATCACCAAGTACGTTAAATAAACGTCCCAGTGTCTTATCACCTACAGGAACCTTAATGCCGCTTCCTGTGGCGATGACTTCTCTGTCACGCTGTAAGCCTTCGCTTGCGCTCAGCATAATGCAGCGTACCATATTGTTTCCCAGATGATGGGAAACTTCCATTACACATCTTTTACCGTTGTTCTCTACCTCAAGGGCATCCTTGATCTCAGGAAGATTTCCATCTTCAAAAACAACGTCTACAACAGGTCCCATAACCTGTACAATTTTACCTTTGTTCATCGTCGTCACTTCCTTTTTTGTGCTTTTGCACCGCTGACAATCTCAGTGATTTCCTGTGTGATGGCAGCCTGACGCGCACGGTTATACTCAATGGATAACTCCCTGAGCATCTTCTTTGCACTGTCCGTAGAGGACTGCATTGCCATCATTCTGGCATTATTTTCACTGGCATACGCTTCTACAAGACATCCATAGATCAGACCAGTCAGGTAATTGGGGATCATGGTATTCAGAAGTACATCGGCTGATGGTGACAGCACAATTTCCTCCTGCGGCATGTCCGCAAGCATTGCCTGATTTGGCAGGAACTCTGCTTTCTTCAATGGAAGAAGCTGCATATTCACCGGCTCCATTGCAACTGCACTCTGCATCTCCGTATAGAAAATACGGACTTCATCCAGTTCTCTGTCCAGGAACGCTCTGGTAATCTCCTCTGAGATCAGACGCGCTCTGTGCATGGTCGGTTTCTGTACTGTATATGGAAAGTTCTCTGCGATATCCATATGTTTCTTCGTGAAATACTGACGGCCTACCATACCCAGCACATAGAGCTTGCAATGCTCATGCTCTGCCATAAACTGTTCTGTCATTTTCTGGATATTATGGTTATAGGCACCTGCCATACCTTTATCACCGGTAACTACGATACAGCCGATCTTACGGTCTTCCTCTGCGATCTTATGACGGATACTGAAAAAAGGATGCTCTGTATCCGGCATATGACGCAGGATTCTGGAAATTGCTGCCTGCATATTATAGTAATACGGCTCTGTATCGGACAGGATTCTCTTGGCCTTCTGCATCTTGGATGAAGAAATCATATACATGGCATTGGTGATCTTCATGGTGTCCTGAATGCTTTTCATTCGAGTCTGAATCTCTTTCGTACTGCCCATATCAACACCTACCTGCTCTTATCTGCAAATTCTTCTGCCACTTTCACGATCTTTTCTGCCAGTTCATCCGGAAGCTGTCTCTTCTCCTCGATCTCTCTTCCGATTTCCGGATAAGCACTGTCAAAGTAGTCCAGCATATCTCTCTGATACTTCTTCATCTTCTTAGTTTCCACATCCATCATTGCCTTGTGTGTTGCCGCACAAAGAGTGATGACCTGCTCATGAAGACTTAATGGGCTTGAAAGCGGCTGTTTCAGAAGCTCCATAAGTCCGCTTCCGTATTTCAGCTGCTGAGTTGTAGCCTCGTCCAGATCAGAACTGAACTGTGTAAAGATTTCCATCTCACGATACTGAGCCAGATCGATACGGACACTTCCTGCTGCTTTCTTCATGGCTTTTGCCTGTGCAGCACCACCAACTCGGGATACGGAAAGACCTACGTTAACCGCCGGACGCATACCGGAGTTAAACAGATCACTCTCCAGGAAGATCTGACCATCTGTGATGGAAATAACGTTTGTAGGAATATAAGCGGAAAGGTCACCTGCCTGTGTCTCAATGATAGGAAGTGCAGTGATAGAACCACCGCCGGCCTTTTCATTCAGACGGCTGGAACGCTCCAGTAATCTGGAATGGAGATAGAATACATCTCCAGGATAAGCCTCACGTCCCGGTGAACGTTCCAGAAGCAGTGACAGTGCACGATATGCAACCGCATGCTTGGATAAATCATCATAAACCATTAATACATCTTTTCCCTTATACATAAAGTACTCAGCAAGTGCAGTACCTGCATAAGGAACAATATACTGAAGCGGTGCACAGTCACTGGCTGTAGAGGAGAATACTGTTGTATAGTCCATAGCACCATGTTTCTCCAGAGTAGATACGATCTTAGCTACTGTGGAAGCTTTCTGTCCGATTGCAACATAGATACAGATTACATCTTTGCCTTTCTGGTTCAGAATGGTATCCAGTGCAACGGAAGTCTTACCTGTCTGTCTGTCACCGATGATCAGCTCACGCTGGCCACGGCCGATGGGGAACATGGAGTCAATAGAAAGAATACCTGTTTCCAGAGGAACTGTTACAGATTTTCTGTCAATAATTCCAGGTGCCGGATTCTCTACCGGACGATACCCGTCTGCCTTGATCTCACCTTTACCATCGATCGGCGCTCCCAGAGCGTTTACGATCCTTCCGATAAAAGCGTCACCTACAGGCACACCTGCCTGCTTCTGGGTTCTTGCTACCTTTGTTCCTTCTTTAATCCCTGTATCTTTACCGAACAGAATACATCCGATGCTGTTTGCACGGATATCCTGAACCATACCTTTCAGACCATTCTCAAAGGTTACAACCTCGCCATACATAGCATGATCAATACCATGTACCGTGGCGATACCATCTCCGACGGAGATGACTGTTCCTACTTCCTGGTCCTTGCTGATTTCGTCATAATTCTTAATTTCTTCTTTCAGAATCGAAATGATTTCATCTGGATTCATTGCAGCCAACTTTTATTCACCTCCGTGTCAATTTCTGTCTTAAATTGTTATAACGTCCGCGGAGACTCCAGTCGAACTCTTTGTCTCCGGCAGAAAGAATGAAGCCTCCGATCAAAGATTTGTCTTCTCTGAGAGTAAGGATTACTTCCTTTGCTCCAAATTCCCTGCGAAGGAAATCTTCCATCTTCTCTTTCTGGGCTTCTTCCGGTTTTGTTACATATGTGAGAACAGCTTTCAGGATTCCTTTCTGCTTGCGGCTGTAATTGCCATATGCTTCCAGGATATCATAAATGCTGCTGATTTTCTGATATTTACAGGTCACCTTCAGGAAATTTTTCATCTCCTGTGGGAATACCCTGTCAATTACATGTTCTTTTTCTTTTAAAGAAACCAGCGGATTCTCAAGAGCACCCTTTAACTGCGGGGTACTCCTGAAAATCTTTTCTGTCTCCAAAACAGCTTCTTCCGGGACAGAAAGCTCATATAATGCTTTTGCATAATTAATGCTTGTTTCCGTCATTGGAATCACCTGCCTCTTTTATAAACTGGTCATAAAGGGACAAATCCTGCTGACTGCTGTTTTTCTCTCCCATGATCTTTGAGGCTGCATCCAGCGCGATCTCTGCCACTCTGCTTTCCATAGCCTTCATAGCATTTTCCTGCTCTGTCCTGATATCTGCCTTTGCTTTGTCAAGCATTGTACCAGCCTGTGTGTTTGCATCTTTTACAATACGCTCAGCCTGTACTTTTGCCTCATCCTTCGCCTGGTTTACAATACGCATGGATTCGTCTTTCGCAGATTTCAGTGCATCTTCATATTTGCCTTTCAGTTCATATGCCTGTTCTTCTGTATCTTTGGCACTTGCGAACTGCTGGTCGATCATGTTTTTTCTCTGCTCCATCACATTGAGGATCGGACCAAATAAGAACTTTTTCATTAAAAGATAAAGAACAATCAGGTTAATAATTGTAAAGACCAGGTTGATGTTAATCTCGATCACCTGTCCCACCTGCCTTTCTTAGTTATTCTTTATCCATCAATTAGCCAAGCATGATAACGATCAGAAGACCGATAACGAAACCGTAAATAGCTGTTGCCTCGGCAAGGGCACATCCTAAAAGAAGGGATTTGCTGATCTTGCTTTCTGCTTCCGGCTGTCTTGCGATTGCTTCTACTGCTTTGGATGTTGCCATACCAATACCGATACCAGCGCCAATACCTGTTAAAACTGCGATTCCTGCTCCAATAGCTACTAACATAACTTTTTCCTCCTGTTGTTTAACTGAAATAAACTAAATATTACAAATCTTTCTTCACAATATGCTATCCTGTCGATATTCCGATGAAATCATTTGATGCCTGTGCAACAGATGTCTGTACCAACGGTTGTTTATGACCGTTATGACCCACCGAATATCCGGACAGCATTTAAGTGCTGTTCATAACTGCTGTCTTATCCCTTATGTCCCGCGTCTCAGGTCTTATATAGGTGTCATATTCCTGTATGAACAGTAATCTTTTTATTCAATAGCTTCTTTGATAAATAAAGAAGTTAAGAATACAAATACATACGCCTGAATGAATCCGTCAAAGAAATCAAAATACAGACTGAATGGAATAGGAAGAACTGCCGGGCATATAAACTCAAGAAGTTTCATAACCACATAGCTTCCTAACACATTACCAAAAAGTCGCATACAAAGTGATGTAGGTCGAATAACGACCTCCAGAATATTAATCGGCAGCATGATCGGTGCCGGCTCTGCGAAGCTTTTAAGAAAGCCTTTCAGACCTTTCTTATGGAATCCTGCATACTCGATCAGAAAAATACTTGTGATCGCAAGACCGATCGTACAGTTTAAATCCTTTGTAGGCGGTACAAATCCAAACACACCGAAAATGTTTGCAATTCCAATGTAAATGACAACTGTCATCAGATAGGGAATATACATTTTTCCCTCTTCTCCAAGGATATCCTTAAAGAAGTTATGAAGAAAACTGACACCGGTTTCCAGCAAAAGCTGTTTCTTACCGGGGTTTTCCACACTCAGGTTTCTTACGAGCACCAATGACAAAATTAAAAGCACTGCCATGATCACCCATGTCACTGCTACTGACTCTGCAACTGGTATTCCTCCAAACACCGGTATGGTAAAAACTGTCTTACATTGAAGTTCTTCCATTAACGTGTCTGCTAAATTACCCGTTTCTTTTCCCTCCTTTTTCTATTTAAATCTCCGGAAGATATTCTGGCTTTTTATGCTGTCTGCCTCAGATGCCTCAGCCAGGATTCCTAAACTTATGTCTGTAAAATATTTCATAAGCTTTCCATCGATTCAAGATTTTGAGATTATTATATTAAAATCCGTTAAAAAGTCAACAATTATTTTGACTATTTCTGGCAAAAATAGATTTTCTTTTTGTGCATTTCATCCAGATATTTTGATTGAAAAATAGATTTTCATAATTTTTTTAATGCATTTTCACGAAAAAAAGGCAATTTTCATTGACCGAACTGTAAGCAGATGATATTATTTTATATGGTTTTTATATAAATTTTATATCTCTGCACTTACCAATCCTTATATTGGTAATACCAAACAGGAGGTTTTTTATGCAAATCATTTGTCTGGGAGACAGCATTACGGACTGTAATCATTTATTTGAAGATTTTCCTCTGGGAAATGGGTATGTACAGATACTCTCAGAAATGTTCCGTAATCAGACTCCTTCTTTCTCCATATCCGCAGATACCGTCGGACGCTCATCAAGCGCTGTACAGTTAACAGATAAATCAACAGGCGCCATACATTTCAGGAACTGTGGCATAGATGGCTTCACTGTGACAAGAGTCCTTGAAAATATCCACCAACACCGTATTTCTTTGCATCACTCTCCTGTTGTAACTCTGCTGATCGGCATCAATGATATCGGTCTGATAATGAACACAGACCGGACGGATTCTCAGAAAGAACAGATGATGAGAGAGTTTGCCACTCATTACAATGAATTATTGGATCTGCTCACTGCAGATGCCAGGCAGGTAATCCTTATGGAACCCTTTATCTTTCCACATCCGGAAGAATATGAGACATGGATTCCCTATGTCCATACCATGTCTGATATTATCCGACAGCTCTCTGTCAGATTCAGACTTCCATTTCTGCCTCTGCATAACTATTTTAATAAGGAAGCAACTCAATCGGGATTTGATACCATAACAACAGACGGGATTCATCTTACCTTGTATGGACATAAGCTTCTGGCCGAGAAACTGTTCCCTCTCCTTCAAAGCATTGATAACAATCCCTGAACAGATAAGCTATTGCGCATTTTCCCGGAACTTTGTATAATAAATCACTGTCCTCGCTCATATCTGCGGACTTATTATGGAAAGGAGTCTTCCTTATATTATGGAAACTACAATTAAACAGATTGAAGATATGTCTCTGAATGCCTGGCCATCTCACAAGATGGAATTATACGACGGCTGGATCCTGAGATTTTCTTATTTTTATACACACAGAACCAACAGCGTAGAACAGTTCGGCAATTCCACCCTCACCTGGCGGGAAAAAATCCCATATTGTGAAAGCGTATATAAGCGTCTGGGAACCCCCGCTGTATTTAAGATCAGTCCTCTTGTCTCTCCTGACTTTGATTATGTTCTGGAGAATCGGGGATATGCCATCCAGCATACCACCAATGTCATGGCAATGAGCATGAACGCCGCACATCTGGATACTCCATATCCTGATGTAACCTTCTGTGACAATATTCCCTCCGAATGGATTGAAAGTCTGTTCCGTTTAAAAAACACCACCAATCCCATCCACCGGAAGGTTGTTCCATCTATGTATCAGGCAATCCTCAAGGAAACCATCTGTGCTTCCATCCGCATGGACAACCAGATCATCGCAACCGGACTTGGTATTCTGGACAGAGATTATATCGGCATCTATGCCATCCATGTCAAAGAAGAATACCGCAAACATGGCTATGCCCGTCAGATCTGCACCGGACTTCTGAAAGAAGGAATGAAAAAAGGTGCACAGAATGCATATCTTCAGGTTGTAGAAGGAAATGACAATGCCCGCGCTCTTTATAAATCGCTGGGGTTTCATCAGCTATACACCTACTGGTTCCGCGTGCAGCCGGATGAGAACGGAAATTTCCCGCCTGAGAAATAAAAAAGAACTATCTGTAAAGCATTTTCATTTTCTGCTTTTACAGATAGTTCTTAATTTTTATAGATTTTAACTTTTCTTTTTCGGGGAATCAGTTGATTCATTTAACATAGTTCGCGCCAACTATGTTGTATATCATTTTAATTTTAATATTCAAGTCTTATTCTGTATTTTATCTCTGACTTAATTATGTTACTGTTCACTCCGTTCACAGTAACGTAGCCAAAATTCATTCCAGATTGCCTGCGGCAATGGAATTTTGGCTTGTATGTCTCGGGATTTTGGCATATTCATGCCAAAACACCTCGCGGAATAGTGGTGTGTGAACAGTAACTCAATTATACTGTTTTGTTTTTCAGCACTGCAGGTGATGTATTACCTACAACCATCGCTGTCAGCGGGCTGAAATACAGCAGACATGTTAATACACAGTAAATCGGGATCATAATTGCAAACTGTACCAGTCTTCCGGGCATGATCGCATAGAAATTATATCCAAGCATGATCACAAGTCCTGCTGTTGTAAGCACCAGAGAGCTGAGAACTGCAGTTACCACGATAGATACGCAGATACCAACTGTCTTTCCTGTTTTCTTTCTGTTTGCAAATAATGGTTTTGCAAGGGCAGGAAGCACACCCCAGAGGATTGCTGCAACTGTGATAAACGGATTTACAGCATAGCCTTTCATAAAGCACCCGATAATATCCGCACATAATCCACAGACACCACCAGCTACCGGGCCAAGCCACAGACCTGCAAGGATTGTACATACACTTCCCACAGAAATACGGTACGCACCAAGATCAATGACCAGAACTCGTGTGAGTACCAGATGCATGGCGATCAGAAGAGCCATGAACACCAATGTTTTTACGTTCCAATATTGTTTTTTCTGCATAATAAAAACACCTCCATAATGTGTTTAAAAAATAGAGTAGTTACATAAATAATAATCCCTCCACATTATGAGATGTCCTCACATGTAGCAACGGGTGCGGAAATTATATCGTAAGCAGCTCGCTTTTCTGCTTTTCGTTTCACGGCGACTCCCCAGCCTGTGAACACTTGACGCATAAAATCCTACTTCGCTATTATTTATTTATCGAAATTATAACACAATCCATAAAAATTACAATATATTTTCCGTTATTATTTTCACAAATTTGAATGCTGCTTTTTGTTCATTCTATACGAATAATCTGCTTTTTTACTTGAGAGTATTGCTGCAAACACTCATAAGTCTATGAATAAAACAGCCGCATATACTAATACTATAACATTATGCAGCAGTCCGGCATCTTCAGCAATGAGAAATTACATGAATACAGATATTCCGTCCCGGTCTGCTATAATCATGGAGGTAAAAAAATGTCAGAAATATGCAAAAATAACTGCCAAAATCCTTATAATATATGTTATGATAATTACCTGAATACCAACGCCTGTACGGAATGTACCGGCCTGATATGCACTCCTGCCAAAGACAATGACGAGTGGGAAAGCTACCGGAAAATTTTTGATTTTATCCCTGAACCGCCGGAAGACGGTATCCCTCTCTGTAAATAATTATTGCATACGGCAGGAATCATGTTCAAACGAATGATTTATCGGAGGTCCTGTCTATATTATGAAAAAACTGCTTGCTGCATGTGTCTGTGCCGGCCTTAGCTTTTCTTTTGCCGGATGC
Source organism: Blautia wexlerae DSM 19850 (assembly GCF_025148125.1). Taxonomy (NCBI): domain Bacteria; kingdom Bacillati; phylum Bacillota; class Clostridia; order Lachnospirales; family Lachnospiraceae; genus Blautia; species Blautia wexlerae. Next base: position 308,295 of record NZ_CP102267.1, on the reverse strand, counting down.
AGCCCTGAAACCATACTGGAACAATTCACATCCACCGGAGACACATCCGTCCGGGAACTTACTTCTTCATCTGACACCACAACTGAAACCGAAACAAAAGACCGTATCTATATGGATGAACTTTCCGGTACCCTGCAGGATTTTTCAGGAAGCCAGCTTATTCTGAACACGGACAGTGCCTCCTATGTATTTAATGTTTCCAATGCCACCCTGGAATGTAAAGGCGGCATGATCACCGGCGATGAGATCAGTATCATTTACGAAGGTCAGCTTTCCGGTACTGACACAGGCAGTGTACATGTTCTGAAGGTTGTAGATGAATTTCATAAAAAAAATAAGCTGAAAAAGCGCACTGCGCATGGGCAGGTCATTTCCCTGACTTCCAATACCATCACAATAAAATCAAAGAAAGGAAAAACAGCCACCTATCCGATCACAGGAACAAAACAATATTATCAGAATGGAATCAAAGCCGGTGACTGGGTTTACCTTACATTCAAGGGGAAATTCCCGGATACCTCCAATGATTCTTCCGTATCCTTAAATGCCAGTCACCTGAAAGTACTGAGTATTTCTGATCTGAAAGATCTGGAAATACCGGATCCTACCCCAACTCCGGATCCAAAACTCACACAGACACCGGAGCAGATAGAAAATAAAGAAAAACAGCTGCTGGCAACTGTACAGGGAGTAAATCTGAATATCCTCCGGATTCTTCCTGCCGGAAGTGACACCTCCTTTAATCTGGATATGTCAGCAATCCCCGCTTACTTCAAGGGAGGAATTGCCCCGGGATCTCATGTTAATGTTACTTATATCGGAGATCTGGAAACAACATCCCTGGAAGAAGTCCGTATTATTGCTGTGACAGGTGAGGATCCTGATACCATTAATGACAAACATATTTCCTTTACAGTAACCGGCACGATCATTGGAAGTACTGCCAACACCATCACTGTACAGACAGATGACGGTGCCATAGATACCTTCCGTACAGAAAACGCGCAGGATCTCACTGCAGGCGGCATGGAATACGGCGACTATGTGTGTGTTACCTTCCATCCATCCAAATCAAAATCTTCTAATATTTATACAGCAATTAAGGTACAGGATGCGTAAATTTCTTCTTGATTTCCGCTTCACCTTCCGCAAGCCAGCGGTATGCAGCATCCTGATCTCCCAGGATTTCTGCAAAAGACTGAACTTCATCCCGAATTCCTTTTCCATGAAGAACTCTGTAAGCCCCCGCATCACTTCCGGGGGCTGTTTTTATTCCCAGCCGGAATGCTTTTCTGATATTCTCTTCTGCAGATTCTATGATTGGTTTCAGAGTCTCATCATCATAACGTCCGTCTCCCAGAAGATTTCTCACTGTAACCAGAGTCGGAACCCAGACTGTATCACTCTCCGCCAGCATGGTAAGGCTTTCTTCATTCATATAGTTTCCATGCTCCAGACTATCCACTCCGGCAGCCACCGCTGCCTGTACTCCGCAATCTCCGTTGGTATGGGACATGACAGCCATACCTTCCTCATGTGCAATATGTACCATTTCCTTTACCTCTGACCCATCCAGAGGTGTTCCGGTAATCGCTCCATGTTCATTAAAATCCAGAATCCCGGTAGTCATGATCTTAATAAAATCTGCCCCTGCCTGTTTCGCCTCCAGAACACGCTTATGAAATTCCACCATTGTGGCAAAACCTTTTCCCACAATCGAGCCATAATGCCCTTCTTTATGAATGGCAAATATCGGAGTTCTGTAATCTATCCCATACTCTGGTGCAAGCTCTTTCGCTCTTGCAGAAACACCCAGCGCATCACCGCCATCACGTACAAAAACAATTCCCCGTTCCTGGTATGCTTTCAGATGCTCTCTTATGATCTTGTCGTCCGGTCCATTTTTATGCATATCAACTGCATGGCGGTAATTCACGCCATCCATAATGATATGCGCATGACATTCTCCAAACATTTCCTGTTTCTCTTCCTTTTCTCTGCTACTTTCCTAACTCAAAACACACAGTCAGACGGATAAACCCATCCGCTCCGCTATGCAACTCTATGCTCAATAACCACTCCGCAGTTTTACTTAATCTTTTATCTATAATCTTTTATCTACAATTTTTTATTTTTCAAAAAAATTTCGGATTTCGTCTTCTGCTGCCCGCACAGAGCCCTGGACAAAGAATGGCTTTCCGCCGCCTCTTCCGTTTAATGCAGCATTCATTTCCTTTGTATACTGCCGTAAATCCCCGTCAATCTCGCCCATGGCATACTTATAGCTTCCATCTTCATTTCTGGAAAATACTGCACAGCAGCCCTCACAGGTATTCATCACTGCATCCGCAAGTTTACGTACAGAATCTGCTTCCAGACCTTCTTTAAAGATCAGGACACTTCCTGCACCTTCCCATTTCTTAGCTTCTGCCCTAAACATCTCTTCTTCCATACGGGCAACCTGGCCTTTCATACGGAAATTCTCATCCTGCAAACGCTGTACTGCATCTGCTGTTCTGTCCATCTTTGCAGAAAGCTTCATAGAAATCTGATGATTCTGCTCATTCACCATATTCAGATAATCCAGAACACGTTTACCGCAGATCATCTCCATACGGATACCATCATGGAATTTCACTACAGAAAGAAGCTTCACCATTCCAATCTCACCTGTATGTGTCACATGGGTTCCACAGCAGGCGCATACGTCTACTCCCGGAAACGTTACGATACGAACCTGTCCTGTCAATTCTTTCTTACTTCTGTAATCAATAGTCTTCAGTTCCTCAGCATCAGGATAAGTGATCACAACTTCCCTATCCTCCCACACTCTCTCATTTACTTCCCGCTCAATTTCTGCAAGCTGCGAGTCATCCAGCATACCATTCAGATCTACAGTAATCACATCGCTTCCCATATGGAAACCCACATTATCATAACCATACTTCTCATGGATAATACCGCTGACCATATGCTCACCGGAATGCTGCTGCATCAGGTCAAAACGCCGCGCCCAGTCAATCTTTCCCTCAACCTTCGCACCCACTTCCAGAGTCTTATCAGTATAATGAAGTAATTCTCCATCTTTCTCATGAACCTCTGTCACCTTTGCATCCCCCAGTGTTCCCACATCACTTGGCTGACCGCCGCCCTCCGGATAAAAAGCACTCTCATCCAGAATGATAGCATAACCTTTCTTTTGCTCTCTGCACTCTACTACGGTTGCGGTGAATTCTTTTTTATATACATCTTCATAGTATAAACGTCTTGTTTCTGTCATGATCTGTCTCTCCTTGTTAATCTGTCATATTGCCCCGCATTATCTTCTATAATAAATATAAATGCCATATTTTATTTCATTGCAATCAAGTATAGACCAAATCAAAAGGCTTCGCAAGACCGTCACTCAGAGATATTTTCTATAAAAAAATCCGTTAATCAAAACAGCCAATAACCAGCGCAGAAAAATAGTTTGTTTTGTGTGCATTTGCAGGATACTTAGATATTCTTAGCTGGCAAAAATCTGCGTTATGAGAAAAATGACACACTGTCTGAGCCGCCATGCGGCGAGTTTGTGGCATTTTTCTCATGCCTTTAGCAGATTTTTGCCAGCTTAGAATATCTTAGTGTCCGAAACCGCACACAAAACAAACTATTTTTCTGCGCGTCCCCTTTTTCTCAAAATTCCTCCAATATCTGAATCCATTCCCCCACCTCCTGCGTTATAATTAAATGAACAGGGAAAAGGAGACAGTAATGATCACAGAAAAGCACTATCTGGAATATCTGATTAAGCAATACCAGAACTTAATATATTCGATCTGCCTGAAATCTGTCGGCAATCCATTTGATGCCGAAGATCTCACTCAGGAAGTCTTTCTGTCTGCCTATAAGAACCTTTCCCGTTTTGATGGTAATTATGAGAAAGCCTGGTTAAGTAAGATCGCTGTCCGAAAGTGTCTGGATTATCTGAAAGCAGCCGGGCGGCGAAGTATTCCAACAGAAGACACCTACTTTTCCCAGATTCCGGACAGGCAATCCTCTCCCGAAGATGAATATATGAAAACTGCAGCCAATACTCACGTAGAAGCATTGTGTATGCAGTTGAAAAGTCCTTACAAAGAAGTCGCTTACGCGCATTTCTGTAAAGAATTATCAGTACCTGAGATTGCACAGCAGACAGGAAAAAATCCGAAAACAGTTCAGACACAGCTCTATCGAGCAAGGGCAATGCTGAAAAAAATGCTTGAAAGGGGTGATTAGATGCATATTAATAAGAAGTATTTAATAGAATTTGACAACGGAAATATGAACACACAGGAAGTCATTGAGTTTCTGTCACATCTTGATCACTGCGATTTCTGTCTGGATCAGATGATGGAACAGGAAAACAACAGTACGGATACTGCTCCCTCCTATCTGATGGAACAGATTTTGGACAAAGCAGGCTCCGGTGAAGTGCAGCTTGCCCGGGCAGCAAATAAAGCATCCCGCAAAATCCAGCTGCTCCATTACAGTCTTCAGACTGCTGCCGGTGTGATGGTTGCCCTGTTGCTTTTATTCAGTATCCCGAACCTGGATTTCACTTCCTTACATCAGGATACTTCCTCTCAGACAGACAGAATATTACCCGAACATGAAAACGGCAGACTCTACCAGTTCACCAGAGAACTCGGACAGAACATTGGTGATGGCACCAGCTCTTTTATAAAATATGTCAGTGATTTTTCCAGCAAATTAATGAATGGAGGCAAATAAAAGTATGCAAAAACAAAAACATGGATTCTGGCTTTTTATCTTCTCCCTGATTCCAGGCGCAGGAGAAATGTACATGGGGTTCAAAAAACAGGGAATCAGTATTATGTTCTTATTCTGGAGTATCTTTGCCATCGGAGCATGTACCGGAATGGACTGGCTTGTGTTTCTGATCCCGATCATCTGGTTCTACAGTTTCTTTAATGTGCACAATCTGAAGTCTCTTTCTGAGGAAGAATTTTACTCCATAGAAGATTCCTATGTCCTTCATATGGATGAACTGGCAGGAGACATCAGTTCTCTGCTCAAACATCACGGAAAGATAACTGCGATTCTGCTGATTTTCCTTGGTGCTTCTATTCTGTGGAACACTCTGGTAGATTTCCTCTATATGATCTTACCCGGATATCTGGCTGATATGATCGGCAGATTCACATATCATCTGCCGCAGCTTGTGATTGCAGCTGCTATCATTTTTGCAGGAATTTATATTCTCACCCGCAAGAAGGATGCACTGGATGAAGAACAGCCTGACAGCTTCACTGAGGAAGAACATTACTGGACACCTTATCGTCCGTATCAGCAGAATGTTCCGAATATGGAAACTGACGCGGTTAAAAATACCACAGACACAGTAAATCCTGATTGCTGTACAGATATCGATGTCACGGACACCGCAAACAACAAAAGCCCGGTATCTCTGAAAAAAGATTCTGCCGCCGAAGTGTCTCAGGAGGATGCTTCATCACAAACAACAAATTCTGAATTATGACACAAAATGGGATTGTCACATCAAGGAATCTACCTTCATGTAACAATCCCATTCTCATTATCCTCACATGGATACCGAAACTTCTCCAAAGGACAATATTGTCTCCTGTCCATCTTCTTCCCGTACTTTCAGCCGTCCGTCCCTGCATATCTCCAATGCAAATGCCTGTCTGGAAGAGTTTCCGTCTGTAATTGTGATCTGATGTCCCGGGATCATGTTATGTGTCACATAATCCGGAGATAATTTCAGATCTGCTGTTTCTTTTCTCAACTCGTTCACGATCATTGCAGTCAGTTTATTACGGTCAGTCTGTTCCGCATCTTCTTTTGTCTCATAAAGGGCTCCTGCTATACTTCTTAATTTCTGCGGCAGGTTCTCCTGGTCCAGATAGAGGTTCAATCCCATGCCAACTACCACAAACTCAATATTTCCACTCTCAAAATCTGTGACAGCCTCTGTGAGGATTCCACAGACTTTCTTTCCTTTATAAAACAGATCATTAACCCATTTAATATCAAGCTGGATTCCACAGAGCTGAGCAACTGCTCTGTAGACTGCCACTGCTGCCGCAGTTGTGATCAGCAGACTGTCATGTATGGTTCCCTGTGGCTTCAGGATCACACTCATGTAAAGACCTGTATCTGCAGGAGAATAGAATTCCCGGCCTCTGCGCCCCCTGCCTGCAGTCTGGCTCCTGGCAATGACAAATGTCCCATGTCCGGCCTCTCCCATCATAGCTTCTTTCTTGGCAGTCTGGTTCGTAGATTCCAGTTCATCATAAATATCTATCTTAACCTTCGGATCATCCAGAAACAGGCGGATTCCCTCCTGCGACAGACGGTTCGTATCCTTCGCAAGCATATATCCTTTATTCGGTCCTGCTTCTATATGATATCCTTCTTCCCGGAGCGACTTTACTGCCTTCCACACTGCTGCCCTGGTACATCCCAACTCACCGGCAATGCTCTCACCGGAAAGCACTTCTCCTTTATTCTTCTCCAGCATTTCCAAAAGACTTGATTTTACAGTCATAATGTTCTCTTCGCACCTTCTCCCGTTATTTTTCTCTCATTATTTACTGTTAATCATATCATCTGCCGCTGTTTTTGTCTAATATCTGTTTTTTGCATGTCCCCATACCTTATAGCCGTTCCATAAAACAATGCAATCAGGACAGCTCAGCAGAGTACGAAGAACAAGGAATATATCTGCAGGCATACTGACATACAGCAAAGATATCTGACGCAGGACTTCACTCTATGATGGACTGGATTGTTTGCAGTAATTTATGAAATTTCTATAATCAGTTATCTGTCAGAACCGCCACAACTCCGGAATATAACACGATAAATCCCATAATTACCGCAATTATATCAGCGGAATGAAAATCAATATTGAAGATCATGCCGCCCGCGATCATCACCTCAACGGTAACGATCAGGCCCAGAATAACCGCCATCATTCTGGAAAACTTGTGATTTTCTTTTCTTCTTCTCATTTTCTGTGCGGTACCTGCTGCATTTGCCATAATAAGCCCTCCTATTTCTTTCGAACACATTTTCAGAACATACATTCGTTTCTGTGTTTTATAATACCACACTCTTATAAAAAATGGAAGAGGTTTATCGAACATTTGTTTTTTTAATAAAAAAGAACTGTTATGTCAGCGCCTCTGCTCATCTGACACAACAGTTCTCTTGTATAAATAATGTTAAAGTCAACAGACATATTCGATATTGCCAAAAACAATTTATCAGGCAATCACTACTGCTCTTACATAAACTGAGCAAACACAGACGCACCTACAACTGTCAGCAGACCTGCAACCGCAATCGCAAGGCTGCTCATGGCACCTTCTATTTCTCCCAGCTCCATTGCCTTTGCAGTACCGATAGCATGGGCAGAGGTTCCAAGTGCCAGGCCCTTAGCGATTGGTTCTTCAATACGCGCAAGTTTGATCACAGTCTCTGCGATCATATTTCCAAGAACACCGGTAATAATAATAACTGCAACCGTAATAGTCACAATGCCTCCAAGTTCTTCAGAAACGCCCATTCCGATGGCAGTTGTAATAGACTTCGGAAGAAGTGTTACATACTGTTCATGACTCAGGCTGAACAGCTTTGCAAGGATCAGCACACTGACCAGACTGGCAAGCACACCGGAAACAATTCCAATGATTACAGCTTTCAGATTCTTTTTCAGAAGTTCCATCTGCTGATACAGCGGAACTGCCAGGCAGACCGTTGCAGGTGTGAGCAGGTAGCTGATATACTGACCGCTCTGATTATAGGTGTCATAATCAATATGCAGTAAACAAAGCACCGCTATTACTGCAATGATCGCAATCAGAAGTGGATTAAAAATTGCCATCTTAAATTTTCTTTTCAAAAGAAGTCCTGCCTCATATGCGATCAGACTGATCGCTGCACCAAAAAACAGGGAATTACTCATAAATTGTGTCATGATCTTTTCTGTCCTTTCTTTCTGTCCATACGAATAACTGCCTGTGTGACACGACCTGTCACAATCATTACCACAACTGTGGTGATCACTGTGATCAGAATGATCGGCACACATACCGGTTTCAGTATGCCCCAGGCTGTCAGTAATCCGACACCTGCCGGAATAAACATAACCGGCATGATCTCTATGAGAAATTCAGCTGCTTCTTTGACCTGTTCCAGCCTGATAATGTGTGTTCCCAGTGCGATCAGCATGATCACCAGTCCGTACACACTTGCAGGTACAGGAAGCGGGATCAGAACATGTAATGCCTCTCCCATTGCGGATATCAGTAAAATAATCCAGAATTGTCTTACGTATTTCATTTTCAGTCTCCTCTAATCCTTACTGAACGGCTACAGGCTTCATCATTCCAGTTACCTGATCTTCGTACTCCTGAGTTTCCTCGAGAGATGCTCGACCGGTTCTCTGGATCTTTGTCACGCCCGGATACTGTCCCGGGAAAGATTCCAGCATGATCCCATCGCCGTATATCTTTACTTTATCCCCATTTTCCAATACATCATCGGAAATTAATTTTCCTTTTTTATTGTAAATGCCCTCTGCCGGTATGTCTGCGCTGAAAATAGTTCCATTGTTCAGATCCACAAAAACTCCGGTCTTCAGAAATTCTCCTGTCTCGATATAGATTGCAGAAATAGCATTTGCTTCCTCTTTCTGCTCTTCCTCCCTGACCATCTGTGCCTGCTTTCCTACCATATTCCAGAAAGCACCTCCCATTACAGCAAAAATGGCGAGCAGAACAATCATACCGATGATAAACTTCCAGTCTCGTTCTTTTTTATTTTTCAAATATTCAACTCCTTTATATTGGTCTAACCAATCTTGGTTCATTACGTTTTTTTATTATAGCGTATTCATCACAAATTGCAAGGTTGTTTCTGCGTAAAAAAAAAGTTTTTACAGAATCCTGATTCTTTTCTACAAAAACTTTTTCTTCTATATATTATACTGTGGTAAGCAGAACTTCCATCCAGACTTCTTTACGAAAAAGAATAAATACGATATACTTTACATAAATTATAAAGGCTTTATCCAAAGGATTATTGAAGTAGAGACTGTGCTGTTACACACCCCTTGGGTCAAAAGAAATGTGGGACAGGGCACACCTACCAATAATTCTTCTCTCCCATATATCCGAAAATCGAACGCCATCGAAGTTTAGATGCACATACCAAAGTTCCTGTGTCTCCATCTTCCAGCTCTATTTTATCTTCGCAGTCGCTCCAGATGATACAATCCTCTTTCAGAATTATATTGGAATCGAGTATTTCGCATGAATAGCGTTCGTCTGCCGGAAATAACTTTAAGTATTTTAATCCCTGAAATTCCATTTCAATCATTGAATCTTCTTCATACTGCCGTTGTATTATTACTCTCAGAATCCTGCGATCGTTTACAGGATACATATCCAGGTTTTCATTAACATATGCTCCGCTCAGATAATGCATATCTTTGATACAGCTATCATGGAAAAACGACACTCTTTCCATAAATTCCTTCAGCGAATTCTCATCTGTAATCTCATTCCACTTGTGCATATTATCACCACTTTCATTACTGTGTATTTTTTCTTCCCTCCTGACCAATCTACTTTGTCTTCTGTTTACTTTTCAGGAATCATGGCAACCTTTTCCCACTGATAAGTTCCATTATCGACTGTCATTACTGCCATGGTGATTTCCTGGTCGAAACGTCTGGGACCGCAGCTTCCCGGGTTAAGCCATAGGCGGTTGTCTATCATTTTTTCGAAATATTTATGGGTGTGTCCGAAGATTACCACCTGTGTGTCTTTTAAATCCCAGTCTACGTCTTTTTTATTGTGGGTCATGAAAAATTTCACGCCTTCTATGGTGAAATGTAAAGTTTTCGCAATTCCCTCTGCCCAGTCCTTATCGTTATTTCCTCGGACTACATAAATAGAACCCATCATACGCAGTGTATCCAGAATTTCCGGTTTGTTTACGTCACCTGCGTGGATAATACAGTCGCAACCTTTTAAAATTTCCAGTATTTCCGGCCTGAGCAGGCCATGGGTATCTGAAATAATCCCTATTTTCTTCATACACTATTTCCTCGCTAATCATTCTCTTATAGGCCGTTTTATAATTTCATCATTCTATGTTTAATTTTCCTCAAACAATTCAATCTTTCCATATTCCCCATCATACCCCGGAATTCTCTTCACATTTCCGGTTCTTACATTTTCAATTCCTTCCGCAATCCGTTCTCCTGCACAGGATTTAATATCTTCTGACGGTACATTTCGCAGAATGTCGAATTCTGTCCCCAGTGTCTGAATCATCTGTTCAAAACACCCCTGCACTTTCTTACTTGCAGTGGAATAGCCCATACATGTAGAGATCACTTCCGGCAGAGGTACAAGGCTTTCATATTTCTTACCATCTTTTTTCACAAAACCTTCCGCTCTGTCTGCAAGCTGTTCTACTCTGTGATCTACACCCATGGTCAGCTTCTTTCCGCAGACAGGGCAGATTCCTCCAAGCCGTTCTGCTTCCACCGGGCTTAATGATACACCGCATTTTCTGTGACCATCGAAATGATATTTCCCCTCTTCAGGAAAAAATTCTACTGTTCCTTCCAGCCCTTCGCCAGTCTGGATTGCCCGATAAAGTCCTTCATAGGAACAGTCAATATCCAACAGATTCGCCTCGCGCCCCAGCTTAGATGGGGAATGTGCATCTGAATTGGATACAAGCTGATAGCGGTCCAGTTTGGAAATTCTCCAGTTCATAGCCGGGTCAGAGGAAAGCCCTGTTTCCAGTGCATGTATATACGGTGCCAGTTCCTCGAAACATTCCTCTACAGAATCAAATCCTGATTTCGCACCTAATACAGAGAAATGCGGTGTCCAGATATGAGCCGGAATCAGAATTCCTTCCGGGCATACATCCAGCATCATTTCCAGAAGATCATGACTGTCCAGACCAAGAATCGGACGACCATCTGAGTGAATATTTCCAATTTTTTCCAGACGCTGTGCCATGGCATCTGCTGCCTCCAGACTGGGAAGCAAGATTACATTGTGTACTTTTCTGGTCTTTCCATTTTTCTTATAAATAGAACTGATTTCCCCGGAGACAACAAAACGTGTTCCTTCTCCCGGGAACTTCCGGCTTTCTTCTTTTACAGATGCATCTCTGAGGCGATACAGGCCGTTTCCCTCTGAAACAAGTCTCTCCTTCAGTTCTTCTCTCCATACCGGATGCGTGAAATCACCTGTTCCAATCAGTGAAATTCCTTTCTTTCTCGCCCAGAAATCCAGATTTTCAGGCGTGCCCTCTTTGCTTGTCGCCATGGAAAATCTGGAATGAATGTGCAGATCAGCTATTGTTTTCATTCAAATTTCCTCTTGATATTTTAATCACTATAATACATATAAACTATTGACATTCCATCAATTTCAAGATAGAATATTAACAGAAACGAAGTTTACAACCGTACAGTTTTAACTAAGCGGCCTGCTCGTTTCTTTTTTTATGCGGACAATATCATAAAGATATAAATCACCATTTTCATCACATCTTATCAGTATTCTGGCTCCAAAAACGTTATACCTTTCCAACATCCCATTTTTATCATACACTGGTATTCCAAAATGTGTATCATATCGATACCACCCATGTTTAGCCTTATTACCATGTTTATTTTTGAAGTCCGGATATTCCCTTTTATTATTTGCTATCTTTATCAGTTTATCTATTGCAAATATCGCATTCGCCTTTGCTTTTTCATTTGCTCCCTTAATATTTTTAGTATCAATCGAATGGCTGAATTCATCCGGAAAATCTGTTCCAATATAAACAACCTCAGATGTTTCAAGTATTTCATAGTATTTTCCTATGTGTTCTTTTAATATATTTTCTATTTGATTCCAATCAATTTTTCTTCTTGACTTAAATCTAATATCATTAATCAACACTATTTTTAAACCATCAACATCCTCTATAAAATTGACATCTTTATTCTGCAGGCTATTTTTTTGTAATATCTTTTCATATTTCAGTTTATATGCTAATAATCTGGGAACATATGCCGGTGGAATTCTTCTTTCAGCTTCCCAATCTTCCAATGTTCGAATTGGAATTCCCGTATATTCTGCAAACTCTTTACGAGTCATCCCGACACTTTCTCTTAATTCTTTTATTTTAATTGCAATATTCATATCCCTACTCCACGTCATATTTTCTTTATCATATCACAATTTTCTTTTTACGGCAATGCGTGGTTTTTCTTTCGGAATACTCTATTGCATTTATAGCCTCCATCCATTTTCTTTCAGCCACAATTTATACGTCTCATACTCTGGCATTACTTTCTCAACTTCATCCCAGAATGCCTTCGAATGGTTCATTTCTTTCAGATGGCAGAGTTCATGTATTACTACATAATTCAGTACTTCCGGTGGTGCAAGTATCAATTTCCAGTTGAAGTTCAGATTCTTCTCACTGCTGCAGCTTCCCCATCTTGTTTTCTGTTCTCTGATGGTGATATTGCGGTAAGAAACGCCCATGAGTCTGGCAAAATATGAAGTTCTTTTGGTAATCGTTTCTTTTGCTTTTCGTATATAGACATTTCGTTTTGCCTCGCTCAGATCTGCACTCAATGGCTTCTGTTCCCGGTATTCTTTTGTCCGTTCCAGGCATTCCAGAACCCAGTCCTGCTTCTGGTTTACAAATCTTTTGATCCTCGGCAGACCTGTACGGAGAGGTGCGCGAACGATTACGTTTCCATCCCTGCGAACCTCCAGAATCATGGTTTTTCTGGCACTTCTTATGACCTGATATTCGAATTCTCCGCAGGTGAATTTCTCCTGATTATTTTCTATTTCGAATTCTCTCATCCATATATTTCTCCATCTCTGCTGCCAGAATATCTATCTTTTCCTGTGTTTCCGATAATGCATAAGGAACCCTGTCCATGATCCTTTTCACATAATCATGTTCACGCATGATCTCATAGGTTTCCGGGAAATTGATGTCATAATACTGGGCAATATAGGAAATCCAGTAATCCACTTTCGAAACCCGGTCTGAAGATAATACAGATTCCTTTGCCATACAGGATTCCCACACCTTTGGTGCGATTACTCCTTCGCCTACTCCCTTCTCATCCACTCCCAGAAGTGTTTCCATTGACTCTTCCAGCTTTACCCTGCAATTATCCAGCTTGTCTGCATCTCGGATTAACTTTGCATGAAGCAGGGTTCTCTCGTCCGTAATTCCTTCCAGTTTGAAATCACTGTGCTTCTCAATCGCAGTGCAGATCAGACTGTCAAACCTGTCATCCTTCACAAATCTGCGGATCATTTTCTCCGGTCCGAACAGAAGCTGTGCACCATATGCTGCATGCTCCATGGTTCCCGGTTCAAAGCTGTCAAATCGTTTAATCTGTTCAAATCTTCCAATATCATGGAGCAGTCCGATTACCTTCGCCAGCTGTACATCTTCCTCACCCAGCCCCATACGGCGGGCAATGTCCTCTGCTGCATCAACCACTCCATAAGTATGTACGATCTTCAGATGAATCTTATCATCCGCTCTGTCATATTCATCCAGATATGCTTCAAAAGTAGCTTTCGCTACATCAAAGTCTCTTGTTAAGTCTAATAATTTATCCATTATTATTATCCCTTCTTTATTCCTGTTCGGACTATTTTGCACAAAAACAACTACAATATACTTCACATAAATTATAAGGGCTTTATCCAAAGAATTATATTTTCTCAACCATTATTTTCTGCTTCCATACACCTTTTCTCACAATCATAAGATATACCTGAAACGATATGGAATCACAGTCATAAATGAAAGGTTCTTCTCTGTAGATCAGAGTCTGAACATTCTCTGCTTCCAATTCTTCTTTTCTTCGTTCCGCTTTTTCCATCAGTTCATGCAGATATTTATTCTGTTTTCTGCCAAAATCTCTGTCCGGATAGACCGATGCTGCTTCCCTGATTTTTTCTCCCAGCAGAGTAATCACCGGTAAATGACTGCTCCTGCAAAGCATTCCGGCTATCTTTTTGGCATTTGATATATCCGAATTTTTTTCATAACGCCTGAGCATTTTTCCCAGTTTTTCATCTCCTGCTTCCGTTGCCAGTTCCTGCATAACTGCCAGTGCTTCCGCCGTTACCTCCCATGGATTGTCCACCGGAACAATATACTTCTCCGGTACTGCCGGATAAAAAAGATAATTTAACGGTGGGAAATCACGCAGCATTGCCAGCTTTCCTTCATACTCAGTGCAATATTTTTCTCCCAGATACTCATATTTATCACGCAATATGGCAATCTGATACTCCATTATCCTGAGATTTTCATAACCCTTCACCCAGAAATGTCCCAGCTCTCCATAATTATACAACTGTGTTTCCAGCAAAATATCTTCAAAGAATACAGTAAACACATTCTGCCCCTGATGAATCACCAGAATATACTCTGCTTCACATAAATCCCAGTCCGCTTTCTCTACAGAGCCCTCAAACTCTCCTTCATAATCCCTGACATAATTTCCCGTCATCCTGGCATTTTTCAGAACCAGAAAACTCTCCACCGCATCATTCATCAAATAGATCAGTCGTAATTCTCCACTCTCCGTCTGTCCGGTAAAACCATCTGGAATATCCACAAATTCACACTGTTCCTGCTCCAGAAGCAGATTTAATTTTTCAAAATTGTCTTCCATTATATCTTCCATCCTTAACTCCTGCTGTTTCTGTACAATGTCTTTCGCCGATTCTGTTTAACACACTTGATAAAAGAATCCATTGCATCGTTTCATGGAATTACCGCAATGCAGAAGCAGGATACATTTGCACAATTTTACAGATATATTTTTATGATATCACTAATCATATTTTCTGCCAAATAGAAAAATTTTTCTATTCAATAAAGAAACTGATTTTACTTCTCTGTAATTGACATCCCAAACATAATATTTTACAATATAACAAAGAACAAAGAAACCAAGCAGTATGTATATTACAGAATAAACAAACATAAAATAGGAAGGAGGCATACACGAATGGCAACAGCAACAATCCCATTGAAAGGCAGCGCATCCATGGAATCAAAAAAAGTCAGTATTTCATCTAAACGCCAGATTACTATCCCGCAGAAATTTTTTACGCTTCTGGGTTTTAATACGGAAGCAGAATGTATCATGCGTGGAAACGAACTGGTTTTACGCCCCGTTAAAGAAAATACCAGTGGTGAATTTGCCGAACAGATTCTTGCCGATCTGATCAGACAAGGATATAGCGGTGAAGAATTACTTGAGAAATTTAAACAGACACAGCGAAAAATCCGTCCAGCAGTTGAAGCAATGCTTGCCGAAGCAGACCGGGTCGCAGAATCTAAATCAGGAGGATACTCCTTAGAGGATGTTTTCGGAACGGAGGATGAAAAATGACACAGGTACAGATCCTTCCACCTGCAGCAAAATTTCTGAAAAAACTTAAAGATAAAAAGCTGAAATCTCTGTACAAAGAAGCTATTGAAATGATATGTGAAGATTATTCCATCGGCGAAGAAAAGACAGGTGATCTGGCAGGAATGTACGGTTATGACATTTATTATAATAAAACTAATTATGAACTGGCATATCGGGTGAGACAGCTTGATGATTTGATAATCATCGTTATCATGGCCGGAACCAGAGAAAATTTTTACGAAGAGTTAAAACGTTATATACGCACTATATAACAGTACATATTTGTATCACAAGATAATCCCCCGGAAGTTAATCAGTACTTCCAGGGGATTATTCTATTGACAAAATTTATTCCTGCGCTCCCGTATCAGATGTCTGATATCTTTCCCATACCTCATTGACATTCTGAATATAACATTTTACAATAGAACAAAGAAACCAAGCAGTATACATGATAAAAATCACTGAACAGAAAGGAATCATTTCCATGGGACGATTTGTAAATTCCGGAAACAGTGCTTTTCAGGTTGCGCTGAATTCAGAAATCTATGTAGATAAAACCGGTTTGCTGGCATATACAAATAAAGTTATGGATACCACCGCGAAATTCATATGCAACAGTCGCCCCCGTAGGTTCGGGAAATCCATCACTGCCGATATGCTCACCGCATATTACTGTAAAGGCTGTAGTTCCGAAGAAATGTTCTCATCTCTGGAAATCGGTCAGGCACCTGATTTCACGAAATACCTGAATCGATATGATGTAATCCATCTGGATATCCAATGGTGTATGGAACCAGCCGGCGGTCCGGAGAATGTAGTTTCCTACATCACTGAAAAAACGATTCTGGAATTAAGAAATTATTACCCTGAAATTCTGCCTGACTCCATAAGCTCTCTGCCTGAGGCTCTGTCCTGCATTAACACTGCCACTGGTCAAAAGTTCGTAGTAATTATTGATGAATGGGATGTTTTAATCCGAGATGCCTCTACCGACCTGGTAGTCCAAGAGGAATACATCAACTTTCTCCGCGGTATGTTCAAAGGTTCTGAACCTACCAAATATATTCAACTGGCTTACCTCACCGGGATTCTTCCAATCAAAAAAATCAAAACACAGTCAGCTCTGAACAATTTTGCGGAGTTTACAATGACTGACGCCAGGATCTTTTCCAGATATATTGGCTTTACGGAGGAAGAAGTACGAATGCTCTGCGAAAAATACCACCGGGATTTCTCCAAAACCAAGCACTGGTATGACGGTTATCTGCTGGAGCAATATCAGGTATACAATCCTAAAGCAGTAGTAGAATTAATGATCTGGAATAAATTCCAAAGCTACTGGTCGGATACCGGAACCTACGAAGCAATTGTGCCTCTGATCAATATGGATTTTGACGGACTCAAAACTGCCATTATAGAAATGTTGTCCGGTAATTCCGTAGAAATCGATCCTACGACTTTCCAGAATGATATGGTGAACTTTACCTGCAGAGATGATATTCTTACCTGCCTGATCCATCTGGGATATCTGGGTTATGATCAGGACACTCATTCTGCATTTGTTCCAAACGAAGAAATCCGTCAGGAACTTGCCAAAGCTGTTAAACGAAAGAAATGGAATGAATTTCTGACATTCCAGCAGGAATCCTCAGAGTTGCTGGATGCCACTCTGGACATGGACACAGACACTGTGGCCAGATCCATTGAAAAAATACACAATGAATACGCTTCAGCTATTCAGTACAACAACGAAAACTCCCTCAGCAGCATTCTGTCCATCGGTTATCTCAGCACTATGCGGTATTATTTTAAACCTATACGTGAATTTCCTGCAGGCAGAGGTTTTGCAGATTTTGTCTACCTTCCAAAGCCAGAATATTCCAGAGATTACCCTGCACTTGTTGTTGAGTTAAAATGGAATCAAAATGCCCAAACCGCAATCCGGCAGATAAAAAACAGGCAGTACCCTGAGGCTGTTGCAAATTATACTGACAATATTTTACTTGTTGGAATTTCTTATGATAAGAAGCAAAAAACACATAATTGTGTAATCGAAAAATACTCTGAGAAATAATAAAGGGGCTGATTGTCCTTTACGGAGAACATCTTACCGATTATCTATACGAAAAAAGAAAAGCAGGAATGGGAAGCTCTTGTAAGCTAACCCATTCCCACTCTCTGTCTATTCCTTCGCCATTTGTATTATTACCAGAAGTTTCCTGATACTTCCAATCACTTTATATATGTCCATAATGATTTTCAGACAGTCATTCTTATAATATTTTTCTTCTCCCATGGAAACAATACCGCTTTCACATATATTCTATATTCAGCGCTTGAAAGTACCAGGAATAATAATTTTTTTCACGTACAAAATCTTTAAAATCGCTTCTTTGTTTCCATATCCTGATTGTATCACACAGACTCCCGAAATCGCATGCATTCACACAAACAACTATATTTCACTACATATTTAACCAATTTTTTCCAATCTTCCTCACAGACAAATTGCATCCCGTTATTTTTTATAGTATGATTATTGGAAATACAGTTCATTTTATCCATCTGGCATATCCGACAGATATTGTCACTGACATAAGAAACTACAACCACTTTAATCCAAAGGAGCTTAATCCAATTTTGAAACTTGCAATCTGCGAAGACAACCCTTCACATTATGAAATAATACATACTATTCTGCAAAAGTATCCTCCGGGAGCTTTTGAAATAACGCATTTCACATCCGGTGATGAATTTCTCCTGGCTGCTGCTGAAAATGGATGCCCTTATTCCATTGTACTGACAGATATTGATCTTGGTTCTGACACTGTAAATGGCATCTCACTTGCAGAAAAGATCAACCATATCAGCCCGGACACTCAGATTATTTTTATCAGCCAGTATCTGCAATATGCTACCGCAGTATATGAGACAGAACATGCCTACTTTATCCATAAACAACAGATGGAAAAATATCTCCCTCTGGCTCTAAGAGCAGCGTGCCAGAAGCTTCAGAAATTGCATACACGATATCTGTATTTCTCCGGAAATTCACGCAATTATCAGGTGCTCTGCTCCGATATTCTTTATCTGGAACGAAATCTGAGGCAGACCACGATCTATACCAGAACAGGAACATATACAACAAAAGAAAGACTGACAGCTCTTACAGAAAGAATGAAACCAGATTTCTATCTCTGCCATAACAGCTTTGCCGTTAATCTTCATGCTGTACGTACTTACAGTCATAAGGGCATTATACTTTCTGATAATACAGAGATCCCTGTCAGCAGATCTTATTACCAGCAGTTTAAGGACGCGTTTGCTTTCATGATGCTTGCCGGTCACAGGGAGGTGCAGTAAATGAGCAGTCATATGATCAATCTATTCTTGTGTATTCTATCCAGCCTTTATCTGTGTTTTGGACTGCTTTACTTTTGCTGCAGGATCCTGCCAAGCAAACACAAGATCTCACTCCCGCTGTTTTTGTGTCTGTCAGTATTTATGGCACTGTTATTTTGGATCAAACGTGAATCACAGCATAATGGAATTACAATCGTATTTCAGCTTACAACATTTCTTGTAACACTTTTTTTATTCCAGGCATCTTTTATGAAAAAATTAGCCGTTTATTTTATTTTCCAGCTGCTGATAATCTGTCCGGAAATTTTATGTACCAGTGTTTTCATTGCACTTCATAATCTTTTTATACCGACCAATACCTATACTCCGCACAACCTGATATCCAGCTGTTCACCTGCAGAATATTTCGTTATCGAACTCTCCAACATCCTGCTTGGCCTGTTTCTTCTCTGGAAAATATCAGAAATCCTGCGACAGTGTATAGATTATTTGAAAATACTCACCTTTTTACAACTGTTACTGCCACTGGTCGCTCCGGTTTTTCTCAATGTTATAATTTTCCTTCAGAAAAAGCCCGAAGCAGTTCTGGCTCTGAGCATCATTTACTGGATCATATGCATCGGAAGTTATCTGCTGTTTCTGCGTGCAGTTCGTTCTTTAGCCCAGCAGCACAGAGAATATTTACAGAAAAAAATGGAAATTGAGTTGATGAAAAAGCAGATAAACGATTCCGTTCAGTTAAGTAATGAATATGCCGGTCTCCGGAAATGGAATCATGATATTGAGAATCACATCATGTCTGTCATGTATCTGATGGATATGAAAAAATATAAGGAAGCAGAAACATATACCGCTTCTGTTCTGTCCAGGCTCAATTGCAGCCCAAAAGAAAAACAACCAGAGGAGGAGCAGTCATGAAAAAGAACTTTAAATTGATTCCTTTATTCCTCTTCCTCTTTGTATTCCAGCTGCTATATTTTCTGTCTACAATTTATACAGAAAAAATTGATCATATGTTTCTGATCCTGGCAGTATTTATGGTCCTTATCTGTATCCTTTTATACTGCGTTCTTTCTGATGTGTTAAAGAAATCCAATGCTGAAATGGAACTGGCTTTTCTTCAAAAACAGAAACAGTTAAAACAGGAACAGGATTACAGTCTTCAGATCCGCAGACAGGATACTCGGGATTTTCAGGTCAAAACTGTACAGGGACTTCAGGATTTCCAGATATTTCTGGAACAGGGAGAATATGAGCAGGCTGATACTGCGATCAGAAATCTGAATCAGACTTTTCAGAAAAAGCGTTTTCATCCTTACTGTCAGAATAACCTGTTACAGGCAATCCTGGAAGAGAAACGGCTTCGTGCAGAACAGGAACATATCCAGATATCCTACGAGATCCTTTTACCGGAAAAGATTTCCATTAATACGACTGACCTGAGCAGTATATTTTTTAATCTTCTGGACAACGCTATCGAAGCTTGTAGCGCTTCCGGCAATCCTGATCCTGAAATCCGGCTGTCTGCAAACATTTCCAACGGATTTCTGACTGTGTATATGCACAATACCAAGAACCCGATGCAGACTTTTACACATAAGACTACGAAATCAGAACCGGGGGCTCATGGATATGGGCTTTCTATTATTGAAGATATCTGCCAGAAGTATAATGGCTCCTATCAGTGGATCGACCATAATAATACTTTTGATTCCATTGTCTTACTACAGATAAAAAATCTCTGAAAAAAGGAGGCGCTTTCCATGCCAGTTACTCCCACAATCGAAGTAGATGATACCCTGAAAGAACGAAGCTCTCACGGCTCCTTTGAACTTCCCATAGAAACTTATACAGACAACTGCGAAATCTTCCATTCCCTCTACAACCACTGGCATGACGAAATGGAACTGATCTATATTGAATCCGGCAGCGGGCTGGTCCGTCTGAACAAAGAGATCCTCCGCGTCAAGGCCGGTGACCTGATCATTGTGAACCGTGGAGTTCTCCATGGCATAAAAACAGATCTGAAGAATATCCTTTATTTCCGTAGTATTGTTTTTGACCTGAACTTCCTGTCAGGCCCGGCAGGAGATTTATGTCAGGAACGTGTCATTTCCCTGTTGATGGATAATCAGGCGGAATTTACCCATATTATTTCCAGATCTGATGACAATTATGGGAATATCTGCCTGCTTTTTGACAGGATCCATTCCTGCCATAAAGAAAAAAAGCCATATTATTTCGTAAAATTAAAGGCTCTGTTCTTCAGCTTTTTCTACGAAATGCTCATGGGAAATTACATCACTCCCGCAGATAAGGATGAGAACAAAAGTCTTGCTTCTATTAAAAAGATCCTGGACTACATTAACCTCAATTATTCACAGCCGCTGACCGCAGCAGAGCTCACTGCTCTCTCTAATTACAGCGAATACTACTTTATGAAACTGTTCAAGCAATATACCGGTAAGACTCTGATTGCCTATATCAATGACCTGCGCATTGAGAAAGCCAAGCCTATGCTTCTGCACTCCGACTCCTCTGTCACAGAGATCGCACTGGAAGTAGGCTTCAACAACACCAGCTATTTCATCAAAAAGTTCCAGCAGGCAACCGGAATGTCTCCTCACAAATTTCGCAGAAACCTGTCATAAAATCGCAATTTTGTTGTATTTTTTTTAATAGACTGCTGATATAGTTATAGATGTCAGCAAGAGAACTTCTCTTCCTGATATAAATCAAAAACAATACACTATTCAAAACTAAAAAATAAGCAATCTAACTCATAAAAAAACACATATTCATTTCAGAAAGGGAGATTACGATGGAAACTTTAGAAAAACTCATCTACGACCTGTATAAGAAAAACGCACGTCAGTGCACAGACGAAGAAATCTACAATGCATTATTAATCTATACAAAGAACCAGCTCTTCGAAAGAGGCTATCAGGACGGAAAGAAGAAGATTTATTATATTTCCGCTGAATTCCTGATCGGTAAATTATTATCCAACAACCTGATCAACCTTGGAATCTACGATGATGTTGCTAAATTCTTAAAAGAAAACGGCAAAGAAATCGCTGCTATCGAAGAAGTTGAACCGGAACCATCTCTTGGTAACGGCGGTCTTGGACGTCTGGCAGCATGCTTCCTGGATTCTATCGCAACTCTGGGACTTCCGGGCGAAGGTATTGGTCTGAACTATCACCTCGGACTGTTCAAACAGCTCTTTGAGAACAGACTTCAGAAAGAAACTCCGAACCCATGGATTGAAAAACACAGCTGGCTCACACCTGCAGGTGTTTCCTATACTGTACCGTTCCGCGGATTCTCACTGAAATCTTCCCTGTACGATATCGACGTTGCAGGCTACAATAACAAATCCATTCATCTGCACTTATTTGACATCGATCTGGCAGACGAATCTATGGTTCACGATGGAATTTCCTTTAACAAAAAGGACATCCTTCACAACCTGACACTGTTCCTGTATCCGGATGACAGCGATGATGACGGACGTAAACTCCGTATCTTCCAGCAGTACTTCATGGTATCCAATGCTGCACAGTTCATTCTTGACGAGGCAACAAAGAAAGGCTGCAACCTGCATGACCTTGCAGACTACGCAGTGATCCAGATCAACGATACTCACCCAAGTATGATCATTCCTGAACTGATCCGTCTCCTGACAGAACGTGGAATCGCCTTTGATGAAGCTGCTGAAATCGTATCCAAAGTATGTGCTTACACAAACCATACCATCCTTGCAGAGGCTCTGGAAAAATGGCCAATGGACTACCTTCTTGATGTAGTTCCTCACCTTGTACCAATCATCGAAAAGCTGGATGAAAAGATCAAAGCAAAATATCCTCAGGAAAATGTAGCCATCATCGACAAGAACAACCTGGTTCACATGGCACATATGGATATCCACTATGGATTCTCCATCAACGGTGTTGCTGCCCTGCATACAGAAATCCTGAAAACAAGCGAGCTGAAAGCTTTCTATGATATTTATCCGGAGAAATTCAACAACAAAACTAACGGTATCACATTCCGCCGCTGGTTAATGCACTGCAATCATCCGCTGACAGACTATATTACCTCTCTGATCGGTGATGAGTTTAAAACAAATGCAACTGCTCTGGAAAATCTCCTGAAATATAAGGATGATGAGGCAGTTCTGAACAAGCTTCTTGAGATCAAAACAGAAGCTAAGAAAACCTGTAAAGAATTTATCCTCTCTAACACAGGTGTTGAAATTAATGAGAACAGCATCTATGATATCCAGATCAAACGTCTCCATGAGTACAAACGCCAGCAGTTAAATGCTCTGTACATCATCAGCAAATATCTGGAGATTAAGGGTGGCAAAAAACCATCTCAGCCTGTAACCTTTATCTTCGGTGCAAAAGCAGCTCCTGCTTATGTGATCGCAAAGGATATCATTCATCTTCTGCTCACACTTCAGGATCTTATCAAAGATGATCCGGAAGTTGCACCATACATGAAGCTTGTTATGGTTGAGAACTATAATGTATCTGCAGCTGAGAAATTATTCCCTGCATGCGATATTTCCGAGCAGATCTCCCTGGCTTCCAAAGAGGCAAGTGGTACAGGTAACATGAAGTTCATGCTGAACGGTGCTGTTACTCTGGGAACTATGGATGGCGCTAACGTTGAAATCAGCGAACTGGTTGGCAAAGATAACATCTATATCTTCGGTGAATCCAGTGAGAAAGTTATCGAACATTATGAGAAAGCAGACTACTGCTCCAGAGATATTTATGAAAATGACAAACGCATCAAAGAATGTGTTGACTTCATCGTAAGCGAAAAGATGCTGGCACTTGGCCACAAAGAAAATCTGGAAAGACTGCACCACGAACTGGTAAGCAAAGACTGGTTTATGACACTGCTTGACTTCAACGATTATGTTGAGAAAAAAGATCAGGCACTGGCTGATTACGCAGACAGAAAAACATGGGCAAAGAAGATGCTGGTTAATATTGCAAAAGCCGGATTCTTCTCTTCTGACAGAACTATCGAGCAGTACAACAACGATATCTGGCACCTGACACCGGCAAAATAATCCAATAAAATTTATGATCATATAAATTCTGTAAAAAGCAAACAGCAGGCATTGTATATTCAATGGAATATACAGATGTCTGCTGTTTTATATTTATCAGGTCATAAAAATCTCTCACTATGTTAATTTTAATCAAATCAGACTATAACTACGGCAACCGAATTCGAGCAAAATATACCGCTTTATATATCCTTGTAATAAGCTGGAGATATAACATCCGCCTCCTTGCAGGAGCATCCGTTCTCGTAACTGTCACAGCAGTCACAGTTTGAACAGTACATATGGGTATCCGGAATATAGAACAATCCTCCATAAAGCGGTGAGGTACGGAGTTCTTTTGACTCTTTCTTGCTGTTGGCAAAATGGATTCCATTAGAGATTAGCATATTTTCAGGTTCATACTGAGAGAAATCAAAATAATGTCCCTGTGTTCCATGATGGGGCACCTTGATACACCAGTAATGTTCGTATAATGGCAATTTTCCATCATAATTCTCTGCGATCATTTTCAGATGCTCAGGCTGTGCATCCCCGGTAAACAAAAGATTTAATTCTCCGTCTCTGGCATTCTGGAACACAATACTGATCTTATGCTTGAACTGCCGCAGATTTATCTGATTCTCATTCAGCCATGCCAGCAGTTTCTTAAAATCAGGAAGTGCTTTGATTCTGCGAAATTCACGCTCATACACATATGCCCGGATAATTTTCTGACGAACCTCCGGCTGTTCTGTCAGCTCAGATGCTGTTAAATCTGTTTCTTTTTCCACAGTTTCCGCCGGTTTATTGCCTTCAGCAGTCATAGACCATACGATCAGTCTCAGTTTCTCTGCAAATTCAAGCAGGACATCCATTACTTCTTTAAATTTCCCGTCTTCACAGATTCTGTTATAGACTTCGTCCGTCTCCTTCCGGATTACATCTGTATCCGGCCAGAGTGCCTGATATTTGTTTTCAAACAGTTTTCCCCTGCTTAACAGTTCCACGTTCTGTTTATTCTCCAGAAGTGCATCCACCAGTGCAAACAGGCTGACCTGACGGCTTGGCAATCCGGATTCTTTTAACAAATCTGCCAGAAGCAGCAGCACCAGTGTTCTGCTCATTTCTTTTTTTGAAAAAACATCGGGAAGATAAATTTTCCCAAAGTCAACAGAAATATCTTTTTTCTTCATCATATAAAGAAGCCCTGACAGATGATCCATATGAAAATGTGTCAGGAGCAGATTTTTACTCTTGATCGTAGACAGATCTGAGATGATCACATCAAATATTTCTCTTCTGGGGCGCCCCTCTATCCTGCTGTTATTTGTTCCGAAATCTACCAGCAGACTCTTCTTTCTGTCCCGGAGACAGAAGCAGTCTCCGAAACCTACATT
The DNA here is from genome assembly GCF_025148125.1 of Blautia wexlerae DSM 19850. Lineage (NCBI taxonomy): Bacteria > Bacillati > Bacillota > Clostridia > Lachnospirales > Lachnospiraceae > Blautia > Blautia wexlerae. Next base: position 282,956 of record NZ_CP102267.1, on the reverse strand, counting down.
ATACATTCGTACCTTCATTCTTTTCCCTCTTGTTTACAATGGTTAGTTTTATTTTAATATAGGGAAATTGGAAATGCAAGAGGGTGTTGTTTGTGTTATTATAGTGTCGTATGATTACTGGTTACTGTTCACATATCACTATTCTGCGAGGTGTTTTAGCATAAATATGCCAAAATCCCGAGACATACAAGCCAAAATCCCATTGCCGCAGGCAATCTGGAATGAATTTTGGCTGCGTTACTGAGAACAGAGTAAACAGTAACTCATCTGAAATAAAAGAACGTGTTTGAAAAATGTTTTTCGCAAGATGTGTGTCATGATTTGTGAGAATGATTTTTCAAATACACCTGAGGAAAAACAAATATAAAATATCAGCAGAATGGAGATAGAACACTTATGACAAAACAGGAACTGGCTCTCGAGGTCATTGAACGGTTAAAAAAGGAATATCCTGATGCAGACTGCACTCTGGATTATGATAATGCATGGAAATTACTGGTAAGTGTGCGTCTGGCTGCACAGTGTACAGATGCAAGAGTAAATGTAGTTGTACAGGATCTGTATGCAAAGTTTCCTACTGTAGAAGCTCTTGCAAATGCAGATGTTGCAGATATCGAAGCAATCGTACGTCCCTGTGGTCTGGGTAAGAGTAAAGCAAGAGATATCAGTGCCTGCATGAAAATCCTCCACGAACAGTATCATGACAATGTTCCCGGGGATTTTGATGCTCTGCTGAAGCTTCCCGGAGTTGGAAGAAAGAGTGCCAATCTGATTATGGGAGATGTATTCGGCAAACCGGCGATCGTGACAGATACCCATTGCATCCGTCTCTCCAACCGCATCGGTCTGGTCGATAATATGAAAGAACCTAAGAAAGTAGAAATGGCTTTATGGAAGATCATTCCGCCCGAAGAAGGCAATGATCTCTGTCACCGCCTGGTCAATCATGGCCGCGATGTCTGTACAGCACGCACTAAACCTTACTGTGACAGGTGCTGTCTGAATGATATCTGTGAAAAAAATGGTGTAGACAGCCAGGAATAATTACTTTATACACATATAACCAAAATAATCTATACCATTATACACATTATCCCAAAGAAAATCCCCATCTCTGTGTTTCTTTAACTAGAGCGTGTCTGAAAAAGGCTTTCTGCAAGATGTGCGTCACAATTTGTGGGATATTTTGCCCGGATGAGGGCGCCGTAGTGGACTACGGCAACTGAATTCGGGTGAAATATCCCGCAAAGTGGGGCGTGCAGATTGCGGGAATGATTTTTCAGACACACTCTAGCTCAGCAGATGAGGACTTTCTTATTTGCCTAAATGTGCTCCTCAAGGCTTGCGAAGAAAAGTTCATAGAAATCGTCTTCCCCTGCAAGCTTCGGAGAATTTTCACCTCCACCGTTAGTACTTCTTCGCATGGTAGCATAAAATTCTTCTCCAGCTGTGATCAGATCCATCTCATAAATCTGATATCCCAGTTCCCGGCACTTCGCGCAGAAAGCGGCAAGCGGCTGTTCTGCCTTTCTGGTGTCCATCAGTTCCTGCCAGATGTTACGGTCTTTCAATGCTTTTTCTCTTAATTCGTCTAACATTGCTCCGATTTCCATAATAACATTCCTCCTCTTTATTTTCTGACCTTCATCAAATAACTATTCCATCGTTATCTGCAGAATTGTTACTTCATCAGTTCATAATAAAATATATACTGCTGCATCACGCCCCGGCAGCCCTTATAACGTCTGTTTGGAAATCCCCGTTTATAATGGGCATCCAATGCCTGGCGGATGTGAGTATCTACAGGAAATGCATCCAGCTGATGCAATCCGAAAAGACAGATACAGTCAGCTACTTTCTCACCAACTCCGTACAGTCCCAGAAGTTCTTTTCGTGCAGCTTTATAAGTCATATCATGCAGACTGTCAAGTGAAATATCTCCGAAACAGACTTTTCTGGCTGTATCCAGAACATATTTTGCTCTGTATCCCAGATTGCACTCCCGAAGCTGTTCTTCCGTTGCCAAAGCCAGTGCCTCTGCAGTCGGAAACGCATAATATTCTGCACCTGTGCTGCTTGTTTTTCTTACTCCAAATTCCCGGCTGATATTTTCAATACACTTCTTTATTCTTGTAATATTATTCTGTTGAGAGATCAGGAATGAAATAATCATCTCCCACAGATCCTGCTGCAGAATGCGGATTCCGCTTCCCATCTCTCCTGCTGCTGTCAGATATTTATCCCTTGGATTGATCATGTTTATATATTCACTGTAATCACAATCCAGATCAAAATACCGGATCCAGAAGAAAATGAAATCTTCTTCCGGACAAAAGAAATTGACAATTCCTCTCTCCTGAGTCAGTTCCAGATATTTATCTCCCGCAATCACCCGGTAACGGTCATCACCGATCTGATCCATCCGAAAGCACTGCCCGGATCTGCAGATCTGCCCCAGGTCAAAATTATCCATTTCTATTGTCAGCATACTATATAACCCCTTATCCTTCTGTTACCAATGTTACTGTTCACCCCGTTCTCAGTAACGTTACTAATAACTCTTTTTTTTCTTGATGAATATATGAATGTATTATATACTATTCTAAGTATAAACGTAAAGCAGAAAGGGGTTCTTACCAATGAAATTTATATATCCTGCGGTTTTCCGCAAAAATGAAGAAGGCAGATATAAAGCATTTTTTCCGGATCTTGCCTGTTGTGAAGCTGAAGGCGACACTCTCGACGATGCGATCGATAATGCAAACGAGGCTGCTTATAACTGGATTTATGCAGAAGTAATGGAAGATGAAATGGATCTCCCTGCAATTTCCGATGAATCCGATCTGGATCTGCTGGAGGGAGATATTGTAAGAAATATTCAGGTCAATATCCGTATGTATGACGGATGGGATGAGTAACCACTACCCGCAACGACAAATTACAGAAATTCAGCTCCGTTATGTTACAATAAATCAAACATTAACGGAGCTTTTTTATTATTTAAAGCTGCTCAGATGGCATGCTCCGGCGTACTATCTGCAAAACGATTTTTTATCTCGCTTTGCACTTCAAAAAAGGAGGTTTTACTATGAAAGCAAAAAGTTTTAAAAAGTTCTTTGCAAGCATCGCTCTCAGCGCAGTTCTTACATTCTCAACCGCAGCTACAGCTTTTGCAGCAACTGCACAGCTTATGCCGGTCGAACAGTCTGCTGAATTATCTCAGGAACAAACGGATACCCCTTCTGTTGATGATTCCGACGCGCAGGCTACAGGTGCTTCTTATCTTACCTCTCAGGCTGGAATCGCACAGATTGCCGCTTCTGAAAGTTCTGTGACTGTCCAGTGGACTCCGGTTACAAACGCTGCAAAATACGCAATCAGTATCAGTCCTTTCAGTTCTGGTTCCTACAAACTGCTTGGTTACTTTGACAATAGCCGCAACAAAGCAAGGATCAACAAATTAAAAGCAGGCTCAGCCTACAAAGTAAGGATTACAGCTTTAACTTCATCCGGAACATCGATTTCATCACGCATCGCCGGATGCACAACCCTTTACTCCCGCGTAACTGTCAAAACCTCTTACGCATCCGCAGGTGGTTATACCTTTAATATGAATACTGTAAATCCGGCAAACTCTATCTCAGGTTACAAAGTTATATATCAGAGTTCTGCCACTCACAAACTTATCACCAAATACTATAGCAGACCGTCCTTTACCCTGCCGTTAAACAAAAACACCTTTTATCAGGTAAGAATTTATCCTTACCTTCTTCTGAATAACAAACGTTACGTAACCACAACACCGACCACCAGATATATTTCCATGGGAATCGTTCTTCAGAAAGCCGGAAACACCAACAGTACCATGAAAGTAAAATGGAATAAAGTTGCAGGTGCAAATAACTACGCTGTTTACATAAAATACCCTGGAACCGGCTCCTACAAAAAAGTAAGAACAACAACATCTACTTCCTTTACCCTTACCAATATGACAAAAAACGTCAAGTACGGAATTAAAGTTATTGCAAACAAAAGAGCCGGAGGTAAAACCTGGAAATCAGCTGCAAACGCATATACCATGTCTCTCTCCGGACGTTAACACAAAAGGCAGTCGGAAATTTAAACCGACTGCCTTTTTCTTCTCTGTAATTTAAATTTCGCTGCGTAACTACGCATCTTAATTTTTTCCTTTGCTTCTGCGTTTTCTCTGAATTTTTTCCTGAATTGCAGGATTATCTTTTACTGCGTCAATGAGTACAGCGATCAGTACAACTGCACCTGTAACGATTGTCTGCCAGTAGGAAGAGATTCTCAGCAATGTAATACATGTACTGATAACACTGCTTAAGAGACCACCAAAGATAGTTCCGACAACAGTTCCGATACCACCTGCCATGGAAGTACCACCAAGTACTGCTGCTGTGATGGAATCCATCTGCCAGCTTTCACCAATACTTGCCTGAAAAGAAGCAAGCTTACATGCCATCATAACACCTGCAAATGCAGCGAGAAGACCACTCAGGCAGTATACTAACATTTCTACTTTTTCTGTAGGGATACCTACAATCTTTGCACATTTACGGTTGCCGCCAAGTGCGTAGATATGACGTCCGAACTTTGTTCTGTTAAGCATGACTGTAAGGATCACACAAATCAGGATCATCATAACAACAATCTTAGGAAGTACTCCACCGATAATTCCGTTCGCGAGGTTCTGTGCATTTTCCGGCATACCTGTGATTGGCATACCTTTCGTGATAACGTATACAATACCTTTATAAATCTGCATAGTTGCCAAAGTTACGATAAATGGTGTCATTTTAAAATAAGCAATAAAGAAACCGTTTACCGCACCAAGAACGATACCCATCAGGCTGGCAATGATAATAGCAAGATATGGATTCATTCCATAATTTACCATAAAAATTGCACTTGCCATACCACAAACCTGACCAATAGTTGCTACAGAAAGGTCGATTCCTCCTGTGAGAAGTACAATTGTCTGTCCAAAACCAACAATAATGGCAAAAGAAGCAGCTCTTGAGAGTGTACTGATGTTATAAGATGTAAAAAAGTTTCCTGTTGCTATATGTACTGCAATTCCAACAAGAACGGTTACGATAAATACCATTCCTGCTGTAGATTTTATAAATTTCTTTAAACTGTTCATGATACGAGATCCCCCTGTTATTGAAATGCCACCTTCAGGACATCTTCCTGTGAGGTTGTTTCCACCTGGTCAATGAATCCACTGACTTTTCCTGCATGAATGACCATAATACGGTCTGCAAGTGCCAGAACCTCTTCCATTTCTGAAGAGATTACAACTACTGCTACGCCGTTGTCTGCAAGTGTACGGATAAGGTCGTAGATCTCACCTTTTGCATTTACGTCAATGCCTCGTGTCGGCTCATCCAGAATCAGCATTTTTACATTCTTTGCCATCCATCTGGCTACGATAACTTTCTGCTGGTTACCACCGGAAAGGTTTTTGATCAGCGTTTCTCTTGATGCTGTCTTGATAGACATGGAATCAATATACTGGTCAACGATTTCTGTAATCTTTTTATAATCAATCAGACCATTCTTTGTCATCTGTCCATAGGATGGAAGGATCATATTTTCTTTTACTGACATTCCAGGAGTAATTCCATCATGACGTCTTTCCTCTGAAACATATCCCATTCCGTATTTGATTGCTTCGATTGGAGATTTGATATTCACTTCTTTTCCTTCAATGAAAGTATGTCCGCCCGGCTCTTTCTCTGTAATTCCAAAGACGCATTTGAAGATTTCTGTACGTCCGGCACCTACAAGTCCAGCTACACAGAGTATCTCACCTTTTTTCACATCAAAACTCACATTCTCAAATTCACCTGTTCTGGTAAGATTCTTGGCTTCAAAGAACTTCTCCTTTGAATAGGTACGTTTGATATGTTTTGCCACATTGACCTTTTTACCGGCCATTTTTGTGATCATTTCTTCTTTCGTAATCTCTGAAGTTGGAACTTCTTCTACCAGCTGTCCATCCTTCATAATGGTAATTCTATCTGTTTCTTCCATGACTTCATCAAGATGATGAGTGATAAATACCATGGCAGTTCCTTGTTCTTTTAAACGATGCATAGAATTAAACAGATTTTGTGCCTCTATGTTTGTCAGTACAGCTGTCGGCTCATCCAAGATCAAAACCTTTGGTGTATAGGTAAGAGCATGTGCGATAGATACCATCTGCTGATAAGCTGCAGATAATTTCTTAACCGGCTGTGTCACATCAATATCTACGTTTAATACTTTCAGAAGTTCTTTGGCTTTTTCGTGAGACTTTTTCCAGTCAATCATACCTTTGGAACAGAATTCATTCCCCAGAAAAATATTCTCAGTCACACTAGCTTCAGGAATAAGATTCAGTTCCTGTGGCACTAATACAATATTCTTTTTTAATGCGTCCTGTGGAGAAGAGAGCCTTAACGGCTCTCCTTCCATGAAGACTTCCCCGCCATCTTTTGTAAGCTGTCCGGTAAGGATATTCATAAGAGTACTTTTTCCGGCTCCGTTCTCTCCTACCAGTGCATGGATTTCACCTTTTCTCAGTTTCAGACTTACGTGATCCAGAGCTCTGGTGCCCGGAAAAAACTTACTGATATCCTTCATTTCGATGATAAGATTATCATTCTTATTCTGCATCTGTATCTGCATCCTCTCCATAAAGCATGGTAATATAGTTGTCTGCATCGTCAGCGTATACGGATGTTGATCCAACGTCTGTAACTTCGTCTACTGTTTCGCCGTCGATAGTCTTAACAGCGTTCCAGATTAATTTGTATCCCATATCATAGCAGTTCTGAACCTGAGCTACATATAATGTACCGTCTTTCAGATAGTTCAGAGTACGAAGATCATGATCCATACCACCAATAATGATATCGCCTGCTTTACCTGCATCTGTTACAGCCTGACATGCGCCAACAGGGTTGGACATGTTGTTGCAGAGGATACCGCCCAGATCCGGATATGCCTGCAACCAGGATTCTGTTAAGCTGATTGCTTTTTCTACAGAGTCATCATCTCTCTGCTCATCTACTACTTCGATATCCGGATATGTAGCAATAACATCTTTGAATGCCTGAAGTCTCTGCTCATGAGATTCTGCGCCCATTGTACCGCCAAGAAGTGCGATCTGTCCTTTTCCACCCATCTTCTCACATACTGCTTTTGCGAGTGCTTCTCCATCTCCGTATGGATCATCATTTCCTACGAAGAAGCTTCTCTTGCAGTCTGGTACGTCAACAGTTCCAAATGTTGCAACTTTAACGCCTGCATCTACTGCTGTATCAATTGCTTTTGCAGTAGTATCTGCCTGATTAACGTCTACAGCGATCAGGTCATATCCCTGTCCTACTGCTGTTTCAATTGAGTTTACCTGGTCAACTGCATCCGGCTGTGCCGGTCCATACCATTCATAGTCAATTGTAACGCCTTTATCTTTGAGATCTGCTACAGCTGCATCTACACCAGTTTTGATTGCATCATACCAGCTGTGGATGTTTTTGTATGTGCAGTAGATCTTATATTCGTCTTTCTGTGGCTGATAGTCTGTATCAAAGTCTGCATCTGCTAGAGATGTTTTTCCAGCTACGCTTCCACCGTCTGTTGCTGCAAATACTGTAGATCCCATCATGGATGTTGCCATTAATGCTGCAAATGTGATTGCCATAAGTCTTTTTTTCATTTTCGTTTCCTCCTTGGATTTAAAATAGTGTTTTTTATTTTTCCTTTATTTAATTTTCTGATCAGTAACCTTAAAATTTAATTACGCCCTTGATTACTTCATCTTTATGATCATTGCTGTATTCAATCGCATGGATGCAATCTTTGAAATCAAATACATGAGAAACGATTTTCTTTAACGGGATCAGTCCACCGGATACTGCTTTGATTGCCTTTGGATACAGGTTTCTGTATCTGTATACGGAATAGATTGTTCCTTCCATTGCATTTAATGTAGCGATATCCAGTTCAAGTACAGGTTCCGGAGAAACACCTGTCAGAGTAACTTTTCCTGCACGTTTGATCAATCTGCAGGTCTGTAATGTTGTGATTCTGTTTCCTGCACATTCGTAAACCTGATCAGCTCCGCCACCCGGAAGTGTTTTTGCAAATTCTTCAATGCTTTCTCTTGTGCTGTTAAATACTCTTGTTGCACCTACTTCCAGTGCTTTTTCCAGACGTTTGTCCAGTACGTCTGCTGCATAGATTTCTGTTACGCCTCTGGCTTTCAGGCTCATGATGGTACACAGACCGATACATCCACATCCAAGAACAATTGCAGTCTCACCAAGTTTGGCATCGGAAAGTTCTGTTCCATGCATACCTACTGTTAATGGCTCCAGAAGTCCGCCTTCCATAGTATCCATGTTCTCCGGAAGTTTGTAGCACATTGTTGCGTCATGTGTACAGTACTCAGAGAAAACACCGTCTCTTTCGTGAGGAATTGCCAGCATCTTTACATCCGGGCAAAGGTTGTAATGACCTGTTCTGCAGGCTTCACATTTGCCACATGGTACTGCAGGTTCAATAGCAACTTTGTCACCGACCTCGAATCCTGTTACGCCTTCACCGATTGCTGTAACAACTCCGCCCGGCTCATGTCCCAGAGCAAGAGGTCCGTCCAGTTCCCAGTTTGCCAGTCTTCCCTGATCAAAGAAATGAAGATCAGATCCACAGATTCCTACATACTCCAGTTTGATCTGAAGTTCTCCTGCTGCCGGCTGCGGGATTTCTCTCTCTGTCCACTCAAGCTGTCTCTGTCCTGTCAGTACGCAGACTTTCATTGTTCCTTCCATTGTTTTCTTCCTCCTACATTACATTGTTTTTATATGATGTTATTATTTATTATTACTTACTTTTTTTGCTGATCAGAATTTTTACTCTGTCTTTGATTCCCTGTACATCCATCTTATAGTACTTGAAGACTTCCTGATCTGTACCATTCGGTACATCCTCATCAGGGATTCCACAAATATCTAACGGTACCATTTCTGTCTGTGCTGCAACTTCTGCAACTGCACCGCCAAGTCCGCCGTAGATACTGTGTTCTTCCAGTGTAAGGATACATCCGCATTCTTTTGCTACTGTTTCGATCATCTCTGTATCCAGCGGTTTGATGGTAAACATATCTACTACAGAAACGTTGATTCCTTCTTCTTTCAGTTCCTCTGCTGCCTGAAGTGCTGTTGCAACAAGCTGTCCGCATACAATGATCGCTGCATCTTTACCGTCTGTCAGGCGTTTTGCTTTTCCAATCTTGAATTCTGTATTTTCATCATAGATTACCGGAACTCCGCTTCTTGCAATTCTGATATAAGTTGGTCTAGGAGATTCCAGAAGTTCTTTTGTGATCTTTCTCATCTGTACGGCATCAGACGGGATCATTACTGTCAGTCCCGGAATCGCACGCATCAGGGAAATATCCTGAAGTGAATGGTGTGTTGCACCAAGAGCACCATAGCTGATTCCTCCGCTGATTCCGATCACTGTTACATTATTATGAGAATAAGCAATATCTACTTTTACCTGTTCTGCAGAACGCATGCTGTAAAAGCTTGCCGGGCCGATGGTAAATACTTTCTTTCCCATATAAGCCATACCTGCGGAAACTGTAACGCTGTTCTGTTCTGCGATTCCCATCTCTACGAACTGCTCCGGGAGTTCATCCGGGTAAGCTCCAAGTTTTGCTGAGCCTCTTGAGTCCGTACATACTACCATAATATTTTTATCTTTCTTAGCTTCTTCCAGAATCATCTCAGAAAAAGCACTACTCAAAGCTTCTTTTCCCATCATGCCAGTTCCTTTCTGTATTCAGCCATATCTTCTTTTAACTGTTCCACCTGCTCCAGACTTGGTGTCTTATGATGCCATCCTGCCTGATTTTCTGCACATGCAAGTCCTTTTCCTTTGATCGTGTTTGCAATGACGCATACCGGCTTTCCTTCTTCTCTGGTATCCAACGCATCTGAAATCTCATCATAATCATGACCATTAATCTCGATTGTCTTGAATCCGAAAGCTTCTGCTTTTTCTTTCAGGTTCTCGATTGGCATTACATCTTCTGTATTTCCACTAATTTGTAAATGATTTCTGTCTACAATCCATGTAAGATTATCCAGTTTATATTTTGCTGCTGACATTAACGCTTCCCAGTTGCTTCCTTCTGCAAGTTCACCGTCACCGGTAATAACATAAACGTGATTATTTTTTTCATTCTTCTTCAGTGCAATGGCGATACCTGTCGCAAATCCAAGCCCATGTCCAAGAGATCCTGTATTTGCTTCTACTCCGTTTACTTTCTTGTTCGGATGCCCTCCGAGAAGTGCACCGAAGCTTCCAAATTCATCCATTTCTTTCTGTCCAATATAGCCATATCTGTTCAGGAGAGAATAATAGGTTTCAGCTGAATGCCCTTTGCTGAGGATAAAATAATCTCTGCCTTCCCATTTCGAATTTTTCGGATCATGTTTCATCTTGTCAAAAAGAACAACCATCACGTCTGTCTCTGATAAGTCTCCTCCGATGTGTCCGCCTCCACCGTGATAGATCAGTTCTACTGTTTTTTCTCTTATCTCAGAAGCTTGTATCATCAACTTCTTCTTTTTCTCTGCATCCATTTTTTCATACCTCCTGTTTACTTTTTCAGAAGCATCTCTACTGCTTCATTCCATCCCTGAACCTTTTCATTTCTTTCCTGCTCCGGCATCTCTGTTTCAAAGAAGTTATAGGTAATTGCCTTATAAATATCGTCTGGTTCATAGTATCCGGCAGATTCTCCTGCCAGATATCCGGCTCCGATCACTGAAAGTTCTTCTGCATCTGGAATCTTGATTTCTGTCTGTGAGATATCGCTCTGGAACTGCATCAGATATTTATTCCTGGTAGGACCTCCATCTACACACATCTGCGAAATATCAATTTCTGAATCTTTTCTCATTGCATCAATTACATCATTGATCTGATAAGCGATGCATTCACATCCTGCTTTTACAATTTCTTCTCTTCCAGTTGTTCTGCTCATTCCTGAAATACTTGCGTAAATGTCATCTCTCCACCATGGAGCTCCCAGTCCTGAAAAAGCAGGTACAATATATGTATGATCATTTGGATCTGCTTTTCTTGCCAGTTCTTCTGTTTCTCCCGGAGAGGAAATCATGTGAAGGTTATCTTTCAGCCAGGAAATAACGGCTCCTGTATAATTGATATTTCCTTCTAATACATAAGAAGCTTTTCCTTTGATTCTCCATGCAAGGGAAGTAGATAAACCATGTTCACTGAAGAATGGTGTCTCACCTGTGTTCATCATTACGGAAGATCCTGTTCCGTAAGTAGTTTTGATTCCGCCTGCCTGTCTGCAGTTATGTCCGTAAAGGGCTCCATGAGAATCACCGAGGATTCCACAGATTGGAATTTCTTTATCCAGGTATCCTTCCAGGTCTGTATATCCGAATGTGGAATCTGAATCACAGATCTGAGGAAGTGCTTTCATCGGAATTCCAAACAGTTCACACATTTCTCTGTCCCATACCAGATCTTTGATATTCAGAAGCTGTGTTCTGCTGGCATTGGAGTAGTCTGTCTTGAATTCCTTTCCACCTGTCAGTTTATATACCAGCCAGCTGTCCATTGTTCCAAGAGCAAGTTCTCCGTTCTCTGCAAGTTCTTTTGCTCCGGAAATGTTCTCAAGGAACCATGCCATCTTGCCTGCCGGATAATACGGAGAAAGCTTCAGACCGGTCCGTCTGTAGACCTTTTCACCGGAAACACCATCTTCACCGATCCGTCTGCAGATATCTTTTGCTCTGCTACACTGCCATACGATCGCATCTGCAACAGGTTTTCCTGTTTTTCGGTTCCATGCTGCTGTTGTTTCTCTCTGGTTGTCAATTCCGATACAAACAATCTGTTTTTTATCTATGCCAGCTTTCTCTACCACCTGTCTGGCAGCTTTGATTACATTTGCGTAAATCTCTTCCAGATCATGCGATACCCAGTTCTGATCATTTACAATCTGCTTATGTGCCGCATCTGCTCTGGCAATAATCTTTCCATCTTTGTCAAAAAGAACAGCTTTTGTTCCCTGCGTGCTCTGGTCAATTCCCAGAATGTAGAATGAACTCATATCCTCATCCTTTCCCACCATTATCGTTTTATGTTCTATTTTGTTCGAATGTCTGTGCTATTTGTTTATTTTTTATGTTTTTCCTGTTCTTTAATGCGATTATATAGCACATTTTATATATTGTCAATATCATTTTTATCTTTTTCAAACATTATTTTGTTTTATTCCGAACATTTTTATTCAAAAAACACATTTTAGCATTGAAATATGTACTTCTTTCTGTTATATTATTACTATAGTAAACACGCCTGTATGGCTTTTAGAAAGTAGGTACTTATTAATGAAAAAAGAACGGCACGCTCGAATTATCGAAATTATGCAAAATCAAAATATTATTACTATAAAAGATCTTGCACAACAACTAAACTGTACAGAAATGACCGTTCGCCGCAATCTTGATGAACTTCAGAATATGAACTTTGTAAAAAGAGAACGGGGATATGCCATTTTGCTTCAGCCCGCAAAAGATACTGATTATTATGTAGAAAGCGGAGAACACGAACGCGAAAAGCGAGCAATCGCAACTATTGCTTTACAGTATATCCATCCATCCCAGAGTATTTGTATGGATTCCGGAACTACAATCCAGCAACTTATCACAATGCTCCCTATGACCATGCCATTATCAGTGATAACTCCCAGCCTTGTAGGCGCGCTGGCATTATCAGATAATACAAATATACAGGTTCTGATTCCAAGCGGAGTGATGCACCACACTAATCGTTCTATATTGATTTCTGATCCTGAATGGCTCTCTCAATACCGAGCAGATATTGCCTTTATGTCCTGCCGTTCTTTCCGCGTCCCCGGTGGTGCGTTCGAACATTCACAGGCACTTACTTCCACCAAACGTGCTCTGGCGTCTATTGCTCAGAAACGAATTATTCTTTTGGATTATTCCAAGTGGAATGTAAACTCGTTGTGTAATTCTCTGAAATTATCAGATTTAAACATCCTTATTACAGATAATAAAGCGCCTTTAGAACTAGCTACCAAAGCAGCTGAAAAAGGAATTGAAATTATTATTGTAAACCCTGATAATAATGTTATTCAGGAACATTTTAATCCTTCAGAAGACAGCCCTATAAAATAGAAAAACTGGTTCTGATCGTTATCATTAAACAAAAACAAAAACTTATTTGTATATATTGACTTTCTCACATCAGAATGTTACAATGTGAGTAATTAAGACAAGGGGTGCTTGTGTAAACAGGCTGAGAGTAAGCTGTATTGCTTTAACCCATTACCTGATTTGGATAATGCCAACGTAGGGAAAGTTATAGTTCTTCCGGACTGCAATATGCTTGTTGGCGTATTGCAGTTTTTCCTTTTTATAAGCAGACATATCATATCATCTCCCCTGTTTTAATTATAACCAGACAAACACGACAGACCGGGGGCACCACTCTCTGTCACTTCAGTAGTTTACTAAAAAACTTACGAATATGCGCAGGTGCAAGTCCCTGCTATATGCAGGAGGCGCAGTTCATTTTATTCGCAGTAACATCGAAAGCCCACAGTGCAGGGCAAGGAGGAAAAAATGACACAGTATACAACGCAGATGGACGCGGCACGTCAGGGAATCATCACACCACAGATGGAAATCGTAGCAGAAAAAGAACACTTTGACGTGGAAGAATTAAGAGAACTGATTGCAAAAGGACAGGTAATTATTCCCTGCAACAAAAATCACAAAAGCATCAGTCCGAGCGGTGTCGGTGCAAAGCTGACCACCAAGATCAATGTAAATTTAGGTGTTTCCAGAGACTGGAAAGACGTTGATATGGAATATGAAAAGGTACATTCAGCAGTAGAAATGGGTGCAGAAGCCATCATGGATCTCAGCTCCTACGGAGATACCAGAAGCTTCCGCCGCAAACTTACATCCGAATGTCCGGCAATGATCGGTACTGTTCCGATCTACGACGCAGTAGTATATTATCACAAAGCGCTTGGCAAGATTACTTCTGAAGAGTGGATTGATATCGTACGTATGCATGCAGAAGACGGCGTGGATTTTATGACTATCCACTGCGGTATGAATCGTGCAACCGCAGCACGTTTCAAACAGAATAAACGTCTCATGAACATTGTTTCCAGAGGTGGTTCTATTATGTTCGCATGGATGGAAATGACAGGAAAAGAGAACCCGTTCTATGAGCATTTTGATGAAATTCTTGATATCTGCAGAGAGTATGATATCACTTTAAGTCTGGGAGATGCATGTCGTCCCGGATGTATTGCAGATGCAACTGATACTGCACAGATTGAAGAGCTGATCACTCTCGGTGAGCTTACCAAACGTGCATGGGAAAAGGATGTTCAGGTTATGATCGAGGGACCTGGCCACATGCCGCTGAACCAGATCGCAGCTAATATGGAAATCCAGAAAACTCTTTGCCATGGCGCTCCTTTCTATGTACTTGGACCGCTTGTAACAGATGTTGCTCCCGGATATGACCACATTACTTCCGCAATCGGCGGTGCGATCGCTGCTTATTCAGGTGCTGCTTTCCTCTGCTATGTAACACCTGCAGAACATCTTCGTCTGCCAAATGCAGCTGATGTAAAAGAGGGAATTATCGCTGCCAAAATTGCTGCTCATGCCGCTGATATTGCCAAAGGAGTTCCCGGTGCCGCAGAATGGGATTATAAGATGAGCGAAGCGAGAAAACGTCTTGACTGGGAAGAAATGTTCAAACTCAGCATGGATCCTGAGAAAGCAAGACGCTACCGCGCAGAGGCTAAACCTGAGAAAGAAGACACCTGCAGTATGTGCGGAAACTTCTGTGCCGTAAAGAATACAAACCGTATTCTGGATGGTGAAATTGTTACTATTTTTGATGAATGATGCTTTTATAAAAGCCGTATTTCAACATGTTTGATTGTTGAAATACGGCTTTTTATTTACTATATCTTCATCATATCTGACATAATACATCCACCGGCTGAACCATGTTCCATAATCTCATTTAACTGTCCTGTTCCCGGATGTATCCCTCCTATGGCATATACAGGAATCTTTACTGCTTTACAGACATTCTCCAGAAATTCCAGTCCTCTGGGTGGAAGTCCTTTTTTACAGTCAGTTGTATAAATATGTCCTGCCGTAAGATAATCAGCTCCCAGACTTTCTGCTTTCAATGCATCTTCTACGGAGTGGACCGAACTTCCGATCTGCCGGAAACCTCCAAGCTTTCCCTCATATTTTTCCAACAGAAATATTGGCAGATGAATGTATGGATGATGCAGTTTTTCTGCTACGTTTACATAGGTATGTAATATGCAGGGAACCTGATATCTCTTACAGATTTCCAGTATCTGCTCTGCCAGACGAGAATATTCTTCCTCCGGCAGATCCTTTTCCCTCAGAATAACCGCCTTCGGATGAAGGCTGCATACACGCTCGATCTGTTCTGCAAAGGGACGCTGACACAGGGAGCGGTTGGTCACTGCAATTACATTTTCATAAGGATTTTTCTGCATTTTAGAGGTACACATAATCATTCATAACCGGCTGAAGATCATGATCCAAAAGTGCCTTATAGACTTCATCTACAGACCTTCCGTCTGAAATCTCAAACTGGTCATCTCCTTTATCTTCGATATCCTCCACATGACTTCCGATTCCTGTGCTGACTCCTGCTGAAATCTTTGTCGCAGCAATTCCAACCAGGTTATCGCGTACACGCTCACACTCTCTGGTAGATACCGTAATGCTTGCAAATGGCATGAACAGACGATAGGCGCAGACCACCTGAAGCAGCTGTGGTTCATGTACATCCATAGGATTAATACGGTCATTGTTGATGATCGGCCGAAGTCTCGGACAGGAAAATGCAATCTCTGCATGAGGATATTTTCTCTGCAAAAGATATGCATGATATCCGGTGGCAAAAGCATCCTTACGGAAATCATCCAGTCCCAGAAGTGCAGCAAATCCTACTCCTCGCATACCACCCTTTAAAGCACGTTCCTGTGCGTTCAGACGATAAGGAAATATACGCTTGTGCCCTGCAAGATGCAGAGTTTCATACTTATCTGAATTATAAGTCTCCTGGAATACCGTTACATAATCAGCTCCGCATTCATGGAGATGTGCATACTCATCTGAATTCATAGGATAAACTTCAAGTCCGATTACTTTGAAATATTTCCGGGCAATCTTACATGCTTCTCCGATATATTTTACATCAGATTTTGCTCTGCTCTCTCCTGTAAGAATCAGGATTTCCTGCAGTCCTGTCTTTGCGATAGCAGCCATTTCCTTATCAATCTCTTCTGCATTCAGCTTTGCTCTGCGGATCTTATTATGGCAGTTAAATCCGCAGTAAATACAGTAATTCTCACAGTAATTTGCAATATAAATAGGGGTAAACATATACACACTGTTCCCAAAATGTTTCCTGGTTTCTTTCTGCGCAGCCTGTGCGATTTCCTCCAGAAGAGGCAATGCAGCCGGAGACAGCAGTGCCTGAAAATCCTCTGGTGTACGGTTATCATGAGCAAGTGCCCTGCGTACATCTGCCTCTGTATATTTATCATAATCGTAAGCATTCATGGCAGAAATAACCTGATCCATCACGTCTGATTCTTCCAGTACTTCCATTCCCGGAAGATATTTCATATGATCGATCCTGTTCTTTTTCATATCTTCCAGAATCACTTCATTGACAATACTTTCGTTGAAGTGTTCCCCATGTTCCATATTTTTTTCTGTTGTTTCCATTGATGTTTTCTCCTCTTTATTACCATTTGGCAACTTTCGTTTTCCTATAAATTAATACCTACTCCGCAGTTATAGCAATCCTCTAAAATAATGCATCTTAATCCAGCCCATCAGAGTGTGAAATCCTGCGTCAGATATCTTTGCCGTGCGTCAGCACGCCTGCAGATATCTTCCTTGTCTTTCGCACGCTGCTGAACTGTCTTAAATGCATTATTTACGAGGATTGCTATAATCAAAAATCTCATTTTAGAATGATTTTTTATTTATTACTCATGAAGAAAACCAGTCAGTGGAGAGGATGCGCTTGCACCTTTTTCCAGGGTTCTTCCCAGTCCGGCAAGGTATGCACTTCGTCCTGCTTCAATAGCTTTTTTAAATGCTTCAGCCATTATCTGCACATCACCTGCTGTGGCAATCGCAGTATTTGCCATAACTGCAGATGCCCCCATCTCCATGGCTTCACACGCCTGAGAAGGACGTCCGATTCCTGCATCTACAATGATCGGGAGCTCAATTTCGTCAATCAAAATCTGGATAAATTCCTTGGTGCACAGACCTTTATTAGAGCCGATCGGAGAACCCAGCGGCATGATGCAGGCAGCTCCGGCATTTACCAGATCTCTGGCTGCATTCAGATCCGGGTACATATAAGGCATTACTACAAATCCTTCTTTTGCAAGAATTTCTGTAGCTTTAACAGTTTCATAGTTATCCGGAAGCAGATATTTTGAATCATGGATCACTTCGATCTTTACGAAATCACCGCATCCGATTTCTCTGGAAAGCCTGGCAATACGAACTGCTTCTTCTGCATTTCTGGCACCTGAAGTATTGGGAAGAAGAGTAACATTTTTCGGAATATAGTCCAGAATATTTGCCAGTCCACCTTCATTGGCACGACGCAGAGCCAGAGTGATGATCTGCGCATCTGCCTTTTCAATACATGCTTTCACCAGATCCAGAGAAAATTTTCCGGATCCCAGAATAAAACGGGAAGTAAATTCATGACCTCCCAGAATCAGTTTGTCTTCATTATTTGTACTCATAATTTAAGTCCTTCTTTCGTATATTATAATGTGATATCAGGATATTCCTGTTTATCTTCCACCTCCCATGAAGCTGACTATTTCCAGTATGTCGTTTTCATGTAAAACAGTAGTGCTGTACTCAGCTTTTGACAGAATTCTTTCATTTAATTCTACTGCGATCTGGCTGGGCACATAGCTGTTTTCCTCCAGATATTGCCCTATTGTAAGAGTATTCTGCAATTCTTTTGTTTTTCCATTAACAGTAATAAGCATACTTTCTCCTTTCCGGGAAAAGAAGGTCCGGCCTCTACAACATAAAAAAGAGTCCACAAAAGAATACACCCGCGGTGGTGCACCCCTTCATGAACTCTGTTCACTCTCATCTTTCCCAATATTCATCTGTTATAATGTAAATTTCCCTGTAAGCCCCCGGCTTTCTCTCGCTTATTACAGATTGATTACCGGACAGCTGAATTTCTTCAAATGCATGAGATAAATAAAAGGAGATGCCAGTCATCTCCCTTTAAAATCATATCTTATGGGTTCCTACGTTGGCATTATCCAAATCAGGTATATGGGTCGAAGTTGATGACTTCCTCTCAGCCTGCGCTCACAAGCTCCCCTTTCTTTACATGGGTAAAGTATAATCTTTTATCCCATGTGTGTCAAGACCATATTTCTACATCCTCAGTTTCTTATGAAACTCCCGCATCGTATCCTTCTTGCAGAAGATAAACAGTGCAGCCAATGTCAGAAAACTGATTCCGGCACAGATTACTGAAGGTACGGCAAACTGCACGATTCCAGTCCAAACCAATATCATCGGAATCAGTCCTGCAATTCCGGCCTGTACAAGATAAAACAGATATTCTTCCCTTTCCAGACGGTTTATTTTTGCGATCACAGGAACAGAAAACTGAACTGCCAATATCCCGAAAGGAATCACAAAATCCACAGACCAGCCTTTCCATCCGGTAAACCGGTCCCATAGGATTGCGATTACTGATATGAGCAAAAGCTGCCACATTTCATTCTTCAGAATATTCCTGCGTTTATAATATGCTACCATAACAACCAGCCATGCACAGGCACATCCTGCTCCTGCAAACCAGAACCAGTTCAGTACACCTGCCATCATAAAATTGATCATTCCGCAGATTACCGCAATTGCCAGACACAGGAAGCTGAAAGTCTGGATAACCTTCTGATTTTCTTTTTTTTCAAGCCTGTGCTTTTCTCCATATCCCGGAAATTCATTCTTTAATTCTCTGTGGGAAACATTCTCCTCGCCAAGCATCCGCTGGAAATTCCTCTGGATACTGTCATCCGGTATCTTGGAAGTAAATCCCAGTACCATCTCATCCCCATAAGAACAGGAACACATCTGCAGAGAATTGGTACTTGCAAAAATCCCAAAATGCTGAATATATTCTTTGTACTCCTCCGGCAAACGAATAATGCCGATATTAGAATAAACTGCCGTAATGCTCCTGCTTCCCAGATTGGCTCCGATCATCAGAAAATATTTCTTGATCTCCAACGGAACAGCACGTACAAAAGGATTCTTCTCAATGCGCACATATCCGCTCATATGCATGGCAATCTTTTCTTTTACCAGTTCTTCTTCGAACTGTTTCTTCACAGATAAAAGTACATCTTCAAAGGTTGTTTCATCAGAAAATATATATCCCACCTCAATCCATCCAAAGAAATTTGTCATAGACTGAGACGGAAAATAATTTCTCAGATTCACCGGAATCATCAATGCTACCGGTCGTTTCTGCTGATTCTTTGGAATCTCTTCCCGAATAGAACACAGCATCATTGCTGTCAGTAAAACAGTGATGGAAACTCCACAGGAGCGGGCTTTCCGGTGGATATCTTTTACAGAAAGAGCAACCTCCGTAACATGCATATCTGAATGAACCAGCTTCTCCCCTTTCAGTTTAACAGCGGCTTTTTTCTTCTCTTTATCTTTCGGTATATCTGAAGAATAATACTGAGAAAAGCTGTCCTCTTCTTTATCTCCATGTGTAATTTCCTCTGCATGCTCAATCTGCGGAAGATCTGCCTGTGGATGTGCCAGAATCAGATAATCCTGAACCAGTTCCTGCAGGAAATGCATGGCTCCGGTGCCATCTGTCAATGCATGAAACACCTCAAAATTAATTCTGTTTTTGTCATAACTCACCTGAAATAAAAGGGATTTCTTATCCGGAATATATAAACGGCTGCATGGTGGTTCCGTCTCCGGCTTTACCACTGCTCTGATATCTCTGTGCTCCAGATAAAACCAGAACAGCCCTTTTCTCAGAACCGCCTGGAACAATGGATATTTCTCCATTGTCTGATCCAGTGCTGCCTGAAGGATTTCCCCGTTAACTTCTTCCTTTAACTGACAATAGAAACGAAACACTCTGGTGTCATTCTTTCCTGTTACCAGCGGAAATGCCAACGCTGCATTATCCAGTTTTCTCCATTTTGAGTATCCTGTATCCATAATTTTCCTGCTTTCTTTTTGGTTCCTGATTACCTCTTTGTCCTGTAGCAATCTTCTCAGGGATTACTGTAGAATTTTCTCATAACTCTTATTCAGAAACCGGTTAATATATTTAAAACTCTCCTGTACATGCAGAAATTTGATTCCCAATGCAAAAAATCCATGAAATGCTCCGTAAATCCTGTGTACTTCCACATGATTTCCTGCAGCATGAAGTTTTCTGCCATATACTTCTCCCTCATCGCGCAAAGGATCATATTCTGCTGTGAGAATTAATGTTTCAGGCAAATTTCTCAGATCCTTCTCCAGTATCGGTGCAAAATACGGATTCTGTCTGTCCTCTGCTGAACTCTGATAAAGATTCAGATAATCTTCCATTTTTACTGATGTAAGAAGATAGTCACTACCGTTCTCCTGCACGGATCTGTAAGGAGATTCCTCTGTATAACAGTTTCCAAGTGCAGGATAGATCAGTATCTGACGGCGTGGTGTAAACTCTCCTTTGTCTCTTGCCATCAAACATACTGCTGCTGTCAGATTTCCTCCTGCACTGTCCCCGATGATCGTAATTTTCTCCGGATCAGTGTTTAAGATCAGCTGATTGGTATAAAGCGCTTTCGCTGCTGCATAACAATCCTCCAGCGGAACCGGAAACTTATGCTCCGGTGCCAGTCTGTATTCTACAGAAACTACAATATGTGCAGTTGCCTGTGCCATTCTGGCACATACACGATCGTAATTCTCCACACTCTCAGTTACCCATCCGCCACCATGGAAAAACAGGAGAATCGGAAATGTATTTCCCTCTACGATCCCCGCCTGCATTGCCTCTTCTGTCGGAAAATACAGTCTGACCGGGACCTCATGTTCTCCATTATACACCCTGGCATCCAGTTTTTTTACAAAAATCCGCATGGCATCCAGTTGTTTCAGATCTGCCATTCTTCTGGAAGATTCCAGTTCAATATTTCCATATGACAGTGCATGCAGAATTGCTTTCATTGTCTTTGATATCAATATTCTATATTTCCTTTCAGTTCCATCATTCTATCCGCATCCACCGCTTATTGCTTTTCGCAATCTCCGCAGATGTCCTGCTTAATCCAGTATATTGTTTTCGAAATACTGCTTAATTAATCGTGGCGCTCATCCGTATTACTGTACATTTCACAGAATCTTGCGGCAAATGCCGGTGGTTCATCATGCACATATAAATGGGAAACATCACCAAATGCACTGATACGAAAACTTGCAATTCCTTCTCTTCGTTCTTCTGTATTGACAGTTGTCACTGAACTTGGAGCTGCGCAGAATCCATGCCACAGTACCATTGGAGAAGCACCGATCAGATGCGCAAGAAGCACACATTCCAGACCAAAATGGCAGAAGAATACCAGGGTATCTTCATTTGGTTTCTCCACTCTGTAATAATGTCCTTCACGTACATAACCATGTTCAGCAAGAAGCTTATCAAACTCTCCTGTTACATGATCATAATATCTCTTGACATCAGATTGCTGAAATCTCTCGTTTTCATACCAGTGATCATATCGGTAAAATCTCTCATCCTGTGTCCAGTCCTGTGGAAGCCAGTCCCATAATCTCTTCTGCCTGTCAGTAACATCCGGGCGATTGATCAAAACATCAAATTCCCGTAACCAGTCACACTCAACTGCTGTACGGTTCATTTTCTTCAATGTAAAAGAGGCAGTATCCTTTGCCCTTCCAAGAGGCGATACATAGAAATCCTTTACATCAAGTTTTGACAGCCTTTCTGACAGATATTCTGCTTCTTTCCAGCCTTTTTCTGTAAGAGAATCAATGGAATAATCCGGATCTCCATGTCGCACGATCAATAATCTCATTCGTATTGTTCCTTTCTTTTGTCTCAGCTCTTCTGTATCAGATCAGACCGTATCCAAATGGTCTGCCTGCTGTGACTGAGGGAATTATCTTCTCATAAATATTTCCTGATGTGAATAGGTAATGCATATCATATGATGTTTTTATTCTAACATCAGGTTTCTATTTCTGCATCAAATTTTTTTTGATTTTAAATTTGTTATAAATTTTATTTGTTATTATATTATGAAATTTTTTTTCATTTTATAATGATTTTATATCCCATGTATGCTATACTGATTTTATCACAATCCTCTAAAACAATGCATCTTAATTCAGCCCATCAGAGTATGAAATCCTGCGTCAGGTGTCTTCGCTGTACGTCGGCATATCTTGCAGATATCTTCCCTGTCCTTCATAATCCGACAAGTTGTAATAATTGCATTATTTTATGGAATTCTATAAAAAGAAAGGAGCCACTTATGAAAATTTTAGTCTTCGACATTGGCGGTACCGCGATCAAATACGGAATCTGCAAGAACGGACATCTCGAAGAAACCAAAGAATACCCAACCGAGGCCTTCAGGGGCGGTACTCACATTTTGAATACTATCTGCCGTCTTTCTGAACAGTATCTCCCTTTTGATGCCATCGGTATCAGTACTGCCGGACAGGTCAATCCTGATGAAGGTTCTATTATTTATGCCAACAGCAACATCCCTGATTACACAGGCACACAATTTAAAAAAATTCTCCAAAAACTCTTTCATGTTCCTGTTGCAGTAGAAAACGATGTTAACAGCGCAGCTCTCGGAGAAGCTGTTTTCGGTGCAGGAAAAGGAAAAAATTCTTTTCTCTGCCTTACGTACGGGACTGGTGTCGGTGGTGCCATTATTGAAAACAAACAGGTTTACCACGGTTCTTCTTTCTCAGCCGGAGAATTTGGTGCCATCATTACCCATGCAGAAGAAAAACTCTCCGGTACAGACCCGTTTGACGGATGCTACGAACGATATGCATCCGCTACCGCACTGGTAAAAATGGTTTCCACTGTAGATTCATCTCTCACTAATGGTCGACAGATTTTTGCAAGCCTGACACGCCCGGAAATTAACGAGGTTATTAATAAATGGATTGATGAAATCGTACTTGGTCTTGCCACTTTAATCCATATTTTCAATCCTTCATGCATTGTTCTGGGTGGAGGTATCATGGTTCAGCCTTACATTCTGGAACGAATCCACACTCGTATTCCACAAATGGTGATGTCTAGCTTTACACATGTACAGATTTCCAACGCAAAACTCGGAAACTCTGCCGGGCTTATGGGAGCCTATTACCTTGCTTCGCAGAAACTTTGATTTTCCGAACATGAAAAGAGCCTCCAAAGCAGAGATTTTATATTTATGGCAATCCTGTTTAATAATACATTTAAGACAGTCCAGCAGGGTGCAAAAGACCAGAAATGTCTGCCGCAGTATTTCACCGCTCTGCCGAACTGTCCTGATTGTATTATTTTGTGGAATTGTTATAATCGCTCTACTTTGGAGGTTTCATATCATCCTTATCTGACCATTTCCGGAACAGAAACCATTTTATAGTAATTTATGGAATTGCTATAAATAAAATATCCGGCAGAAAATCTGCCGGACTGCATACTGCTCTGTAGCTTTATTATGTATTTACTGTAATTCTGAAATTGCATCACGTATCATTTTGGCTGCCTCTTCTACAATTGGTATATCTTCGGGAATTAAACCCGGAAGAGGTTTACGTACATTTCCAATATCTATGTTTTCATTGATTCGCAGAATTTCCTTCATTACTGCATAAAGATTACCGTATGCTTCACACATTTTATAAATAATTGCGTCCGCTTTGTTCTGAATTTCCAGAGCTTCTTTCATTTTTCCTTCTTCTAAAAACTCATTCATCTTAAGAAACAATTCTGGCATGACAGCATAAGTTCCTCCGATTCCTCCATCAGCTCCTATTGCCCGTCCACTAATAAACTGTTCATCTGGTCCATTAAATACAATATGATCTTTTCCCGCTTCGGTTTTAAACATCTGAATGTCTTGAGTTGCCATTGAAGAATTTTTTACCCCAAGAACATTTGGATTTTTTAACATATTTTTATATAATGACATAGTAAGTGTAGTACCAGATAACTGCGGAATATTGTAAATAATAAATGGTGTATTTGGTGCTGCAGCTGAAATATCATTCCAATATTCTGCAATTGCATACTCCGGAAGATGAAAATAAATCGGTGGAATAGCCGCAATTGCATCAACTCCCTGGCTTTCCGCATGTGCCGCCAGTTCACAGCTGTCCTTCGTATTATTGCATGCAACATGCGCAATAATTGTTAGTTTTCCTTTTACTGCCTTCATTACATTTTCCAGAATTTTCTTACGGTCTTCTACACTCTGGTAAATACATTCTCCCGAAGATCCGCCCACGTACAGCCCTTTTACTCCCTTCTCCATCAAATGTTTTGCCAGAAGCTGTGTACGTTCTGCACTGATTTCTCCATTGTCATCATAGCATGCATAAAAAGCAGGAAATACTCCTTTAAATTTTTCTGTATTCATTTTGATTTCTCCTCTTTTTTATTTAAACCAGAAATTCTTTGTTTCTGACACTTTTGGGAAGCTTTCCTTCCAGAAATTCTTTTATATTATCCGCAATAATTACCTGAGACCTATATTCACTTTCCAGCGAAGCTGCTCCCATATGAGATGTAATATACACATTATCCATATGCATTAATGGCTGATCTGCCTTAGGTGGCTCTTCTGTCAAAACATCAAGTCCCGCACCGGCCAGCTTTCCTGTTTTCAGTGCTTCGATCAAATCCGCCTCATCTATTACACCTCCTCTGCAAGTATTCACAAGATACGCATGCGGCTTCATACGCTCAAATAGTGACTTATTGATTATTCTTGCAGTTGACGGCATAAACGGCATATGAAGACTCACTATATCACTCCGTTCAAAGAGTTCCTCAAGTGTATCAACAAATGTAATATTTTGACCTGGTACTGCTTCTTTTACAAATGGATCATACGCCAGAAGCTTAACTGAAAATCCAGATATCATACGGGCCAGATTCTTAGCAACTCTTCCATAACCTGCGAGTCCAACTATTTTTCCATCCAATTCATTTCCAGTAATAGTTGAGGGCCAAATTCCTTCTCTACATCCTTCAACGCAATTGGTAAAACGTCTTCCCAGATTCAAAATGTGCATCATAGCAACTTCTGCTACTGCCGGTGCATTAGCTCCCGGAATATTTGCCACAGGAATTCCGTTTTTTCCTGCCGCTTTCAAATCCACGGAATCTACTCCAGTACCATATTTCTGAATAAACTTTACTTTTCCCTTTACAGCACCAAGAGTAGTTTCATTCCAGGGCTCCATAGTAGCAATTACAATATCAACATCTTTTACTTTTTTTATCAGCAATTCCGGGTTATTATCCGGAATTGCCTCTGCTTCAAAATCGCATCCAATTTCGTCGAATTTTTTATATAAATAACTTACATCAACTTTCTGTGGATCGAGATTCAACCAAACTTTTGTCTTCATATTATTCACCTACCTGATCCTGAAAATCTTCAATTGCTGAAGTCATACTCTTTAATGCTCCTGCTGAATCTGCAGTACCTGTTGCTACCTGATTAACAGCTTTCACAAATGGATATGTAAAATAATGTTTCGCTGCAACTGTACGTCCTTTCAATGTTTTTACCGGATATCCATAATAACCGGAAGCATTTTCTACATATTTTAAGGCCTGTGCATTTACTTCATTATCTTTCCAGGTTGTATTTTCCTTTGCATCCTCAAATACAGGTGCAAATACAGGCGCAATCTCCTCCATATAAGAATCGTACCAGTCTTTGTCAAGAAGGTAAGAAATCACATCAGAAGCCAAATCTGTATCTTTACAGGTATTCATGACTGCAAATCCACGGTTAAAATTCATATATACACTATTGTCGCTTCCTGCCGGAGGAGCAAGAACAACTGTATTATCCAGTAAATCTTTATATTGTTCATCAGATACCAGTGCATTGTATAATGTAGGCGCGTTAAAGCAAAATGCAGTGCGTCCTGCCAGATAAGATCCATTATTTCCACCTGCATCCCATGTCGTTGCATCCTGTGGAATTACTTTATCATCATAAAGTTCTGCATATTTATCAAACACAGCCGTTACTTTATCGTCTGCTGCTACATTTCCGTCTTCATCAAACAGATATCCTCCTTCATTCCACATGTACTGTCTGATTGTGTTCTCATCGTCATCATCGTTTTCTCCGCATCCAATTGCAAGTCCATAAAAATCATTATCCGGATCACTGACCTTTTCCGCATCCTTAAATACCTCATCCCAGGTCGTTGGCATTTCAGTAATTCCTGCTTCTTCCAGTTTATCCTTTCTGACGAACATCAATGTGGAAGAGCTGTAAAATGGTACATAATAATATTTATCATCAATTTTTGTTCCTTCATAACTGGCTTGCAGATATGGACGTTCTTCATCAATCTGATCAACAAGATCTGTCACATCATTACATGGAATATTCGGATAATAATTCAGAACTTTTGTAGTATCTGCAGAAATAATATCCGGAACGCTCTGACCTGCTTCAATTGCAGCATTAAGTTTTGTTACAAAATCTGTTGCAGCCACCATCTCACAATTTACAGTTACATTTTTCTCTTTTCCGTATTCTTTCAGCCTTTCTTCCATTTTTGTATTTGCATCATCGCTGAAAATTTTCTCTACCCATACTGTAATAGTTTTTTTATTCCCGGAATCTGCTGAAGCAGCCTGTGTATCCCCAGATGAGGTTTCTTCTACTTTGGAAGTATCAGTGGATTTTTCTGTTTCTCCGGAACTGCTGCCTCCGCATGCTGTAAATGAAAGTGCCAATGTACCTGCCATTACCATTGATAATAATTTTTTTCTCATGTAGTAGTTCCTCCTTTTATTTATCTTTTTTCGTTTTTTATCAACCTTTTACACCACCGTCAGTCGCTCCGCCAACCAGACCGCTGGATGCCAGCATATATATTACAATAATCGGAATACCTGCAAGAACACCGCCTGCCATAAGCTGGTTCCATGGTGGCATATCACCATAAATTAAACCTGAAATAACCAGCGGGAATGTCTGTACCTGACTTGATGTCAGGTTTACCAGAGCATACATGTATTCTCCCCAACACATTGCAAAAGTAAAAATCGTAGTAGATATAATTCCCGGTAATGCCAATGGAAATACAATCTTATACATCGTTCCTATTCTGGAACAGCCATCTACCTTGGCCGCTTCTTCCAGTTCTTTTGGAACCGCTGCAATATGTGGAATCAGAATCCAGGCTACATAAGGTAAAGTAAACGTTGGATAAATTACAATTAATCCCCAGATTGTATTTGTAAGATGCATTTTCGATACCAGCATATATAACGGAATATATAAAACTGTAGTTGGCAGCAAATACATGAATAGCACGGACTTTGAAAAAATTCGTCTTCCCTTAAATTTCAACCTTGATAATGTATACGCAACAGGGTATGCTATTAAAATTGAAAATACAGAAACAGATACCGCAATAATCAAACTGTTTTTCATACTGGACAGAAAATTAATATTATTTATTAAATAAGAATAGGCAGCCCCTGTAGGATGATGTGGTATAAGAGTCGGCACTTTTGCATAAATTTCAGAATCACTTTTAAAAGATGTATTAATCATCCAGTATATTGGAAACAGTGCTACAATCAGGCATATTATCAAATATACTCTTCCAAGTAATGCTGTTCTTTTTTTTGCTTTCATATAATTCTCCTTTCATTTTCCTGTACACATTCAGCTGCCTGATCATTCACCTTCCGGAAGCATACGACGTGTAAGGATACTAATAAGAATCATAAGAACAGGCATTGCCAGTACTGCAACCGCAATACCACGTCCAAGCATCATACTTCTCATGGCTGTCTTGTAACTGTATACGTTCATAACCTCTGTCGTTCCGTTTGGTCCACCTCCGGTCAGTAACCATACAGTTTCAAATTCATTAATCGTCCAGATTGTACTCATAAGCGCTGATAAGATCGTTACATCTTTTACTTCTGGCAATGTAATGTGCCTGAATTTCTGCCATAAACCTGCTCCGTCAATTTCAGCAGCTTCATAATAATCTTTGGGAATTGTCTGCAGCTTTGCCAGAATCGATACCCCAAAGAATGGTGTTCCTCGCCATACGTTAGCTACAATAATTGTAGTCATCGCTAATCCGGCAGATCCAAACCATATAATATCTGTATTTGTAATATGTAAGGATTTTAAAATATAATTGGCAATTCCACCTGTTGAATTAAATATCCATCGCCAGTTATATACGACAACAATATTGGGCAGTGTCCACGGAATCATCAGTAATGCTCTTGCTATATTCCTACCCTTAAATTTCTGATTTAATGATAATGCCATCAACATTCCCAATACTGTTTTTACCAGAATGGAAACAGCTGTAAAAAACACTGTATTTAAGATAGATCTTCTGTATTCGGCATCTCCTAAAAGTCTGATATAATTTTTAAATCCAACAAACGATGCCGGATTTCCAATGGTCTTATTTGTAAAACTCATATATAACCCCCAAACCATTGGAAACGCCAGAAAACATGCCAGATAAATAATCATAGGAGCATTTACAAGATAGGCAAATCTGTTTTCACCATTCTCTCGATTTCTATTCAAAATAGTATTCTTCCTTTCCTCAGTATTTTTTTATATGTAACATCTATTTTTTTCTTTTAATCTTCATTTTTCTTCCTCCCTTTATTTCGCTAATATCTTGTTATGTTTCTTATTTATTCATTTATTATGTAAAATATAATATCATTAGATAAAATTATTTTCAATATTATTTATTAATGAAAATAATTTTTATTTTAGTTAAATTTGCACAATATATTTAGTATTTTTATAAAGTAATTATGCTTTTTATTTCAAACATAATAAAATTATTTTCATTTATACATGTTATGAAAATATCTTCTTGCACACAATTAAATCTTGTCTTATAATATTTTTCAATACAGGAATTGCCAGTTTCATCCATATTTACAAAACACCAGAGCAATTCATGACATTATTTTTACACTTTGATGGAGGTTTTAGCATGGCAGACAGTATTCTTGATTCCATTACCGAACAATATCATTCTCTTACCAAATCCGGAAAAAAACTGGCAGATTATGTATTTTCTCATACCACAGAAACTCAATATCTTTCTATTACTTCCTTAGCAGAAAACTGCAAGGTATCCGAAGCTACCATAACCCGTTTTTGCCGCGGATTAGGCCTTTCCGGATATAATGCTTTTAAACTGGCTTTAGCCCAGGCAGACCGTACCACCGATCTTGGTGATTCCAGTAATTCCGCTGAACCCGTATCTTCTGAAGATTCTATTTCTACTATATGTGCGAAAGTGCACGCAGCCAATCTTCTTTCTTTAAATGAAAGTTATGCGCTTTATGATGAAGAAGAAATGTCTAAGGCAATATCAATCCTTTCGTCTTCTCGCCGTATATATTGTTTCGGTCAGGGAGGAAGTATGATCATGGCAATGGAAGCATGGGCTCGTTTTTCTACAGCTTCTCCTAATTTTGTACATATTTGTGATTCCCACATGCAGGCCAGTGCAATTGCAATGGCTGATTCAAAAGATGCCATCCTTTTCTTCTCTTATTCAGGTTCTACCAGAGATATGTGTGATACCTTACAGATAGCTTCCAGTCGCCACGTTCCTGTCATTCTTATTACACATTTTCCAAAATCTGCCGGAGCTGAATTTGCTTCAGTAGTATTACAGTGCGGTTATAATGAAAGTCCTCTACAGTCCGGTTCAGTTGCAGCCAAAGTCGGGCAACTGTTTTTGATAGACTGCCTATTTTATGGATACTGCAGTCAAAAACCTGATACCTGTTCCGCAGCCCGTTCTGCAACAGCTCATGCAATTGCAAATAAATTGCTATAATGTGTTCGAAGAAATTTTATGTTATCAAAATGTTGCAGGTTAACTCTTTGTGACACGAAATAAGGGGATGTAACAGATAACTTTATAGTTTAACTGTTATATCCCCTTTGGAATTGCTATAGTATTAATTTTGATATACTTTTTATTTGCTGTTTTCAATTGCCTTCTGGAATCTCTGTGCGATTTCCAGCGGACGTGTGATTGCTCCGCCTACCACGATTGCCCATACACCTGTCTGTAATGCCTTTACGGCCTGATCCGGATAATGGATCTTGCCTTCTCCGATAACCGGAATATCTGTATCTTTTGCAAGTCTCTCCATCAGTCCATAATCCGGTTCATCCTTTTTTGATGTATAATCAGTATAACCGCTCATGGTTGTTCCAACAATATCCACACCACATTTCCATGCGTTGATACCTTCTTCATAATTGGAAATATCTGCCATCAGGATAATATCCGGGTATTTCTCTTTGATCTGTGCGATAAACTCATTGACAGTTGAGCCATCACCACGTTTGCGGAGTGTACAGTCAAGAGCTACAACATCAGATCCTGCTGCTACCAGATCGTCTACTTCTTTCATGGTAGGTGTGATATATCCTTCATACCCGGGATACTGGATCTTCACCAGCCCGATCACCGGAAGACCTGTTTCTTCTTTGATCGCTATGACATCGCGGATACTGCTTGTACGGATTGCAGGTGTGCCTGCCTGTTTTGCAGCGCGTGCCATCAGATACATAATGGATTTCTCTTCTACATATAATGGTTCACCTTCTACCGCCTGACAGGAAATGATCATTTTTCCATGAATCGCATCTAAAATCTCTTTTTTAGTCATCATTTCTCTCCTTGATACAGAACTGCATTCCGGCAAAATGTCCATACTCTTATCTGTGCACATTCTGTCGGAAAGCTTTTCTTTTACACTACAGTACCTTAACAATATTCAACTCTTCGTCTGTCAGCACAATATCTGCCCGTTTTCCGGGAGCAAGGGAACCCACCTCATCATAAATCCCAATACTTCTCGCCGGATTTGCTGTTGCTGCCAGAATCGCTTCTCTCTCCGGTACACCCATGGAAATAACACACTTCATACAATCGAAAAGGCAGGTTGCAGAACCGGCGATCGTTCCATCTGCCAGAGTTGCCTTTCTGTCTTTCATGGTCACTTCCTGTCCGCCCAGTTCATACAGTCCGTTCTCCATACCTGTTGCCATCATGGAGTCACTGATAAGGACGACTCTGCTGTCTCCAAATAAACGGAAGGTATTGCGTACAGTTACAGGATGGATATGAATCCCATCACCGATCAGTTCTACCATACAGTCCTGATTGTCTGCTGCTGCGCCAATCACACCGGGTTCTCTGTGTCCCATAGGATTCATGGCATTATAAAGATGAGTCACATGAAGTGCTCCCTCTTTCATCGCTTCTGCTGCGCAGCCATAATCTGCTGCTGTATGTCCGATGGAAATAACCACTTCATTATGTAATTCTCTGATAAATTTCTCAGAGCCTTCCATATTCGGTGCAAGAGTTACCAGTTTGATCATTCCGCCCGCAGCTTCGTTACATGCTCTGAAAAATTCAATATCCGGTTTACGGATATAGCCTTCTACATGTGCTCCCTTTTTCGCAGGATCAAGGAAAGGTCCTTCCATATTGATACCCACAATACGTGCACAGGTTTCATCCTGTTCTACATCTTTTGCAGTCTGGAAAATCTTAAGTAATTCTT
Source organism: Blautia wexlerae DSM 19850 (assembly GCF_025148125.1). NCBI lineage: Bacteria > Bacillati > Bacillota > Clostridia > Lachnospirales > Lachnospiraceae > Blautia > Blautia wexlerae. Next base: position 250,874 of record NZ_CP102267.1, on the reverse strand, counting down.
CTTTTGGAAGTGTCATGGATGTCGGGCAATAGGATGTGATTCCATGAGATTTTTCATACTGAAGGATTGTTCTTAACCCATCAACATCTGCATCTGAGAAATCATGTCTGACTGCACCATGGCTGTGGATATCTACCAGTCCGGGCAGAACCTTCAGTCCCGATGCATCCAGTTCCGTTTTATCGGTTACTTCATCTGCTGAAGCCACAATTCTGCCGTTCTCTACATACAGATCTGCGACTTTATAACTGCCATCTTCCTGAAAAACTTTTCCGTTCTTTATAATCATCTGATTTTTGCCTCTTTTCTCGCTGAAGTGAATTATTAAGTACTTCCCTGACTTTATCTCTGTCAGGCAATTCTTTCCACTGATACTGTTGTTATCACACAAGAGCCGGTATTATAAAAGTCCTTTTTCTTTAATAAGACTTAACGCATCTTCATCTGCCACTACGGTTACATCCTGATGAAGCTGAAGGATAGATGCAGGTACATTTGGTGTGATCGGTCCATACAGGGATTTGTACAAAGCATCTGCCTTGGCACTTCCTGTTGCTACAAGAAGGATTTTCTTTGCTGCCATAATGCTCTTGATTCCCATGGTGTATGCCTGTTTCGGAACTTCATCCATGCTTTCAAAGAATCTTGCATTTGCCTTGATGGTGCTCTCTGTAAGGTCTACGCAGTGAGTTTCCTTCTCAAAAGCTTCTCCGGGTTCATTGAAACCAATATGTCCGTTTCCGCCGATTCCCAGAAGCTGGATATCGATTCCGCCTACACTGCGGATGATCTCATTGTAATCCGCACATGCTTTGTCACTGTCTTCTTCCAGTCCGTTTGGTACATAGGTTCTGTTTTTGTCAATGTTTACATGATCAAACAGATTTGTGTTCATGAAATAACGGTAGCTCTGGTCGTTGTCACCGGAAAGTCCTTTATACTCATCCAGGTTTACAGATGTGATCTGTGAGAAATCAAGGTCGCCTTTGTTGTACCACTCGATAAGCTGTTTATATAATCCGACCGGTGTAGAGCCTGTTGCCAGTCCAAGAACTGCGTTTGGTTTCATAATAATCTGGGCAGACATGATATTAGCTGCTTTTCTGCTTACGTCCTGATAATCTTTACCTACATAAATAATCATAGTTTTCTCCTTTTTTGCGTGTCATCTGACACTGCCGATTTGTTATAAGCTCATTATAATTCCCGTTGGTTCTATTTTCAATGAATGTATTGTTTTTAGAATCTTCTTTCATTTTTTATTATTTTGAGCCATTTTGCAGTTCGGTTTTTAAAGCTTGCCGAAATTACTTTCCTTGTTTATATTTTTCATGAAAATATTTACATTCTCCTTGTGAAACAAATTCTACAATGTTATAGTAATCTATAGCAATTCCACCATACAGAAAGGATTCCATATGTCATTAAACAAACATAAAATTATTCCTTTAATTGAATCTTATTACCATACATTCACTCCGCTGGAAAGAACAATCGCCGATTTCTTTATTCATAATACTGAAGAGCAGGATTTTTCTTCCAGAAATATTTCCGGGCTTCTTTATGTATCTGAAGCTTCACTTTCACGTTTCGCCCAGAAATGTGGATTTCACGGATACAGAGAATTTATTTATGAGTATAAGCAGAACCTGGCACCAGGTCCCGAAGAAAATATTCCGAATTTTGAAGTATCGGAATTTAATACTTATCAGGAACTTCTGAATAAATCTAACGCTCTGCTAGACAAAGCGCAGATCACACGGATCACAAATCTGCTGGTTTCTAAACCTCGTGTTTATGTTTACGGAAGAGGCAGTTCCGGTCTCGTAGCTCAGGAGATGAAGCTTCGTTTCATGCGTATCGGACTAAATATCGAAGCAGTTACAGACAGTCATATTATGAAGGTGAATTCTGTTATTCTGGATGAGAACTGTCTGGTCATCGGTATCAGTGTCAGCGGACAGACGGATGATATTATCTCTTCTCTGAAGGCTGCACATCAGCACGGAGCTTATACACTTCTTATGACCGCAAGACAGGACAAATCCTATCAGGACTTCTGCGATGAGACGCTCATCTTCGCAAGCATGGAACATCTGGAATATGGAAATATCATTTCCCCACAGTTTCCTATTCTGCTGGTTCTGGATGTACTTTATGCTCACTATCTGCAGATTGACAGGAGCAAAAAAGAAGCTCTGCATGAATATACGATACAGACACTTCAGCCATTTCTGATTAAATAATTCTGATATGCAAGAAACATTCCCGACACTATCCCCTGCCAAAATAGCCATAAAAAATCCCTCTTAAGAAGATTTTGGTTATCTACCTTGTCTGCTTAAGAGGGATCATTTTTATTTATTGTCTTTTACAAGACGGATCACGTTCCAGGATGCTTTATGAAGCATACTTGTCAGTTCACCATTGTCCATGGTTGTCTGCTGTGTTGTTTTTGGTTTTACGTTTTCCTGTCCGAATGCATTGACTACTTTCAGGTCATCGCTTTCCAGCACAATATGCTCAGCAACTCTGTAGCCTTCGAAGCTTCTCACGTCTGTGTTGAGAACAACATCCTCTTTCAGGCTTCTGTTTACTGCGAAGATTGTAACTTCTTCTTTCTCTTCATTGTAAACAGCAACTGCCTCAACATCTGTGATGCTTCCATGTCCGCTTGTCTCATGCTCTGTGGATGAGATTACCGGCTGAAGCGCAACACCACGGCCATATTTGGAAGCATGCATAAACGGATAGAAAATAGTCTGTTTCCAGGAACCTCCTCCATTCGGGTCAGTCATGATCGGAGCAATAACGTTGATGAGCTGCGCAAGGCATGCCACTTTCACTCTGTCTGAATGGCGGATCAGAACGATCAGCATCAGACCTACCAGCAGGGCATCTTCGAAATTGTAGATATCTTCAAGAAGCGGCGGTGCCACCTGCCATGGATGATTTTCTGTGATGTCGTTGTCAGCAGCGTTGGAATGATACCATACATTCCACTCATCAAAGCTGAGGTACATATTCTTTTTGCTGCGTTTTTTTGCTTTTACATAATCGCAGGTTGCGATAATGGTGCGGATAAATTCGTCCATATCATCGGACTTTGCAAGGAAGTCATTGCTGTCGTCAGAACGGTTTCCATAATATGTATGAAGAGATAAGTAATCTACATAATCATAAGTATGGCTCAGTACATGATCTTCCCAGAGTGCAAATGTAGGCATCTCCTGATTGGAGCTTCCGCATACAACAAACTCAATAGACGGGTCAATAAGCTTCATTGCTTTGGCTGTCTCTTCTGCCAGTCTTCCATACTCATCCATAGTCTTGTGACCGATCTGCCATGGACCGTCCATTTCATTCCCAAGGCACCAGGTTTTGAATCCGTATGGATCCTTCTGTCCATGTTTAATACGGAGATCACTGTATTTGGTTCCGCCAGGATGGTTACAGTATTCCAGAAGGTTGCAGGCATCTGTGATTCCTCTTGTTCCCAGATTTACCGCCATCATCACTTCTGAGTTGGCTGCATCTGCCCATTTCTTAAATTCATGAAGTCCTACCTCATTTTTTTCCAGGCTTCTCCATGCAAGTTCCAGTCTGTGAGGTCTTTCCTCAACCGGACCTACACTGTCTTCCCAGTAAAAGTTGGATACAAAGTTTCCGCCCGGATAACGTACGATCGGCACGTCCAGTTCTTTTACCAGATCAATAACATCTTTACGGAATCCGTCAGCATTGGAAAGCGGATGTCCCGGCTGATAAATTCCATCGTATACAGCTCTTCCCAGATGTTCAATAAAGGAACCGTAAATTCTTTTGTCGATTTTGGAAATGGAGAATGCTTTGTCCACTACCATTTTTGCCTGTTTTGCCATAATGTTTTTTGAACCTCCGTTCTTAAATTTAGTTTGAGAAATTAGTTTGTCGTTATATTATTTGAGCTGCCTCATAAGTAATGTCAAATGATCACCGGTTACAGTAACATTAATTTCAAAACTCAATGGGACAGCTCATTTTATATCATGTCAGCAAGTTACGATTTGAATATTTACAACTTTTGATCAACCCTTAACAGCACCGGATGTCATACCATCGATCAGGTATCTCTGGAAGATCAGGTAGATGATCAGGATTGGAAGAATACCGAACATGGAACCTGCGATCAGAAGGTTGTAGTTATTTCCATAAGGTGTAAGCAATGTATTCAGACCGATCTGCAGTGTAAATTTGCTTGTATCACGGAATACCAGCATCGGCCATAACATGTTGTTCCAGGAACCCATTGCACAGAGGATTGCCATGGATGCAAATGCCGGTTTGGTGATCGGCATCATAATCTTAACACTGATACCATACTCTGTGCATCCGTCGATTCTTCCTGCATCCAGAAGCTCTTTCGGAAGACTCTGCATATACTGTTTGAAGAAGAAAATCGTCGACGCACCACATAATCCGGGGAGAATAACACCGGCTCTTGTATTGATGATCCCAAGAGATGTAACTTCGTTATACAGAGGAAGCATCAGGATTTCAAAAGGAACACACATGGTTGCGATTACCAGGAAGAATAAAAATCCCTGAAGTTTAAACTTGTACATGGTCAGACCGTATGCGATGAAGTAGCATACCAACAGTGTCAGAACTACCGTGATCAGTGTCAAGATCAGACTGTTTTTATACCACATAAAATATTTTCGGGAATCCTCATTTCCGGAAAACAGGTATTTGTAGTTGTCCAGATGCATCTTGGAGAAATCAAGATTCAGGGACATACCCTTCATAACTACTTCACGGCCTTCCTGGAAGGAAGCGAAGAAACCTGCAAGAAGCGGGAATGCGATCAGCACACAGAGGATAGCGAAAAGCCCTGTGGATAATACAGACGCAACTTTATGATTTGATTCCATTGTCTTTGGCTGAGCTGCTGTTTTTGCCATATCACTTTTCCTCCTTCTTGAATGTTCCTGTTGCCACAAGCTGGACAACATTGATAGCCAGGGCAATGACCAGAAGCACCATACCTACAGCACACGCATAACCCATATCATTTTTCTCAATACCACGTTTATACAGATATCCTACGATAGTAAGACCAATGTTCTTCGGTGATGAGTTACCATTCCACAACATGAAACTCTCAAGGAACATGGACAGACCGGCATATACGGAAATTGTAATAACATAGATAGTTGTCGGTTTCAGAAGCGGCAATGTCACGTACCAGAATTTCTGTTTTGCATTGGCACCGTCGATGTCTGCTGATTCATAAAGAGATGTATCAATACTCTTTAAACCGGAAATAAAGTACAACATATTAACACCTGTCCATCTCCACATACAGAGTAATAACAAAGCTATCCATCCGGTAGTCTTTTCTTTCAGCCATGGGATACTGGCATTTCCAAGCAAATGCATTAACTGGTTCATCTGTCCGTTATCACCTTCTGAGAACATCAGTCGGAATAACATACCGGAAATAACTACAGATGTAAGTGCCGGAATGTACATGATCACTTTCCATACACCTTTGGCTTTGGTAAGACGGCTTTCCATCAGTACTGCAAGCATCATCGGGATCGGAATCAGCAGGAGCAGTGTCAGAAGCATGTATTCCACACTGTTAAATACAGCCGTCTTGAAGAACTTATCGGAAGCCAGTTTCTGATAATGCTTCAGACCAACCCACTGAGAACCGCCAAATGAAATATCCTGAAAACTCATTACAATACCACTGATGAGCGGATATAACCAGAATACCAGAAGGCTGATAACAAACGGAATTACGAATACGTAGGGTGCCACCTTCTGAGAATAGAGCATCTTTTTCACTTTATTCACAATGAATTCCTCCTCTTCTAAAAATAGCAGTAACTTTTCAGCATCATATGGAATCATGGTTTACTGAACAGTTACAGATAATTTCTTTTTTCTTATTACCATTATCCTGAAAAGAAATCAGACTCCACATCCTGTGAAAATCTCATTTCTCACCAGGATAACAGTAAAGGAGGTCAGGGAATGCGTTTCCCTGGCCTCCCATATCATTTCGGTCACTGCAGTAACCGTTCATTATTCACTTGATCAGTGAACTATTATCATCTTATTATTCACATTCGAAATCAAGATAATCCTGTGCATCCTGAAGCGCTTCATCTACATCCATGCCATCCTCTAATACATTGTTCAGAGTTGTTGTACACATGTAATCGTTCAGTGTCGGAGAGTTCTTTGTTGTGTAAATAGTTCCGATTGCATCGTTTTCAGCAAGTTCATTCAGAACTTCGTATGGTTTTACACGGAAGAATGTGTTATAAGTATTGGATTCATCATATGCGAAATCTTCGTCAGACCATAATGCTGTGTTGCAGACGTCAAATCCAAGTTCGTTCCAGATCAGGTTTTCACCTTCTTCAGAGCATTTAGCCCATGCAAGCCATTCAGCTGCAAGTTCAGGATTCTCACACTGATTTGTTACAACAGTACCTGTACCACCGATACCAACGGAGCATTTCTGTCCTTCTTCAAATACAGGGCATGTTGTGATGTCATATTTGCCTTCCATCTCCGGCATGTAATCTTTGAAACGGCTCATGTACCACATAGCTTTTGGGAAGGAAGCAATTTTACCTTCCATGATGTTGGAGAAACCAGCTTCAAGGTCAACATGTCCGTCTGTGGATACCATTGCGATTCCATCGTTTAACCAGTTCTGCTGCATTGTGAGCATTTCTTTTACAGAATCAAGCTGTACGTTTACAGTTCCGTCCGGACCGCCTGTCCAGTCTTCACCATTCTCAGCCATTGCAAGCCACATCCAGTCAACACCGCCTGTATCAACAGAAGTTAAGTACACTTCACCGTTGGAAGCTTCTTTTAATTCTTCACCAAGTTTTGTATAATCATCCCATGTCTTTACAGATTTGTAATCTAATCCATAAGATTCAAGAAGATCTGCGTTCCAGTACATAACAGTTGCACCTACATGGAAAGGAACACCAAGTCTTGTTCCGTCAGCTTTGGAATAAACATCAAGTCTTGACTGCACCATTGTATCTTCATAAGGAGCAAGTGCATCATTCATGGAATACAGAGGGCTGTCATCACCGGAATAGTTCGGGAACTGTCCGATCTCGATATCGCAGAGGTCAGGAGCACCGGATCCTGCCTGTAAGGACATCATTAATTTGTTATGCATATCAGAGTATGGATATGTACTGAATGTAATCTGGATCTGTTTGTCCGGATTCTCTTCATTCCACTTATCTACCATCTGACCATAAAACTCATTATGCAGGTCTACGAATGACCACATCTCGAATTTTGTTCCATCATCAGGACCTACGGTTGTTACTGCTGTAGGCTCTCCTTCAGCCGGTTCTTCGCTCTCAGCAGCTTCCTCTGTTGTGTCTTCTTCTGCAAAGACATTCACTGCCATGCTCATACTGGACACTGCCATAGCTGCAGTCATAAGTAACGCGAACAATTTTCTTCTCTTCATAAAAAGATCCTCCTTTTTTTGCATTTCTTTGCGCTCTTCCGGTTTCAATGATGCTATTGTACAATCTCCATAATTATTTCGTATTTTTTTAAAATATATAGTCTTTCTTTTTGTTATGGTTATTTTGCACAACTTTTTTATTTTCAACTCCGGTTTATGTTGATATTATATAATTTATTCCTGTAAATGTCAATATATTTTTGATTTATTTTTATTATTTTAGTATTATCTAAAATAAATGTCTGATATTTATTCGTCAATCTATCCATTTTTTTGCTATTTTCCTATATTTTTTTAAGTAATTTTATGGTAAAATAACTAATCAAAACGTATTTTACTAAAAGTTCTTATTTAGTGTTATATGCCTGTAAATACAGTCAAAAGGAGGTTTTTACATGAAATCCTGTTCTGTTTCCGATGGTCTCGCCATCTTCAAAGCTCTCGGTTCCCCTGTCCGTGTACAGATCTTGCGTCTGATTCAGGAAAAAGAAGGTCTGAACATTAAGCAAATTGCACAAAGCCTGAAAATCCCTGTTACAACCCTGTCCCCTCACCTTAATCTTCTGGCTGAAGCCGGGCTGATAGAATTCAGGGATGAATCTCTCACACACGGAACACAGAAACGCTGCTATTTTATAAAAGACTGGGATCAGCTTCTGGTAAATATGGCGCTTTCCGGTCCTGATCTGCAGATTTACAGTGCAGAAATCGGCGTGGGACATTTTTCTGATTTCTCGGTAACCCCCACCTGTGGTATGGCAACTTCTACTTCTTTTGTAGGACAGTTGGATCAGCCACGGTATTTCATACACCCAGGCAGCCGCCAGGCAAGGATCGTCTGGTTCACCACCGGATATCTGGAGTATATACTGCCCAATTTCATCCCTGATCACAGCGTGATTGAAGAACTTACAGTTTCCTTTGAGATCAGTTCCGAAGCCCCCCGGTTCTGCGATGTATGGCCTTCGGATATTACCTTTTCCCTGAACGGTGTGATCCTCGGCACCTGGACCAGCCCTGGAGATTACGGGGACCGCAGAGGAAAATACAATCCTTCCTGGTGGTTTTCTTTTCTGAATCAGTATGGTTTGCTGAAAAAACTGACGATCACCCCTGAAGGCACTTTTCTGGACGCAGAAAAGCTGTCTGATGTTTCCACCAGACAGCTTGCACTCACTGATCAGTCTGTTATGAAATTTCGTTTTTCTGTTTTGCCGGGCGCCAAACATCCCGGCGGGTGTACTCTTTTTGGTGCAGGTTTCGGAGATTATAACCAGCATATACGGATTACCATCGGTTATCATCCCGAAAACATCTGATTTCTCCGCCTGACTTCAGATTTATATACTGCTCCTGATACTCCCACAGCCATTTATGGCAACAGATATTTCACGCCCCATATAGTTTCATTATTGTCACCCTTAGCGCTGAAGCACATCGTATCATTGCCTGCCTCATCGGTCATTTTCAGGACAACTCCTGTATAAGTATTTTCACCGAGAGTCACATCAATATATGGTGTGCATTCTTCTGCTTCCCATTTGCCTTTCAGTTCTTCTCCGGCAACTGTTCCGTCTGCATTAAGCTGAATCTTCTGCGGTTTATGTACCTTGTCCGAAATATCCGTACCATGATTTACCAGATAAAAAGTACCCTGGATTTCATCTCCGGAATATCCATCCTCTTTCAATGTCTTGCCGTCTGTGGCAAATGGCGCAGCAACCAGCCATCCGTCTTTTGTGCGGAACAGCTGATGTACACGAGGCTCATGAAGTTCTCCGGTTTTAGCAAAACGCTGATGATAGACCAGGTATAATTTACCATCTTCATCTTCAAATGCAGTCTGTCCGCCTGGTGCCATATAGGTCTGAGTAAGACTTGGAAATGTATAATTTCCCATCATTTTCAGTCCATGATCTTTATGCTCCACAAATAAATACATATCCTTCCCTGCTGCATCTGTATAAGTTCCGTCTACAGTGTCACAGCGGAAGAGACGCATCTGATAACCTCCTTTTGCCTGCAGATTTCCATAGGACAAAAACAGATAATAATATCCACTGGTCTCATCATACATAATATGCGGACCTTCGATGGAGTTGTGATAACCACCGAGAAGTTTCTTTCCATAATAGCTGTCCACATGATTTTCTTCGTCTGCTTCCGGATAAATCGGATAGCCGGTCTCTTCATCAATTTCAATCAGAAAAATACCGCCGGACCAGGAGCCATAGACCATCCACATACGCCCGTCTTCATCATAAAAAACATCCGGGTCAATACAGTTTGGCCAGTTATTATTGTCATAAGACGCTGCTGTATATGGCCTTGGGTCTGTTCCCATCAGTTCTTCGATATTACTTTCCTTAACATCATGATAGCTATAACCAGAGTACAGGAATGTATCCTCATAGTGATACGGACCTTTAATATCGTCTGCTGTTGCAAAGCAGATATTGGATTTCACATAAGAAGATGTGGTGCAGAAATACATCACATATTTTCCCATTTTTTTGTTATAGATGACATCCGGCGCCCATACGGAATAACCACCTTCCTCGTTCTTTCCTACATAAGTAAACGCTGCCGGATCGCCGTCTTCTTCTCCGTCAAAAAGATTGTCAAACAGCTTATTCTCTGCATTGACCCCGGAGGAAAAACCGGTCCAGTTTCTCAGATCTGTGGACTTCGCAGATTCCATATGGGAGCCAAAGATATAGTAAGTGTCATTGTCTTTGATGACAGATGGATCATGCACGGAAGCTCCGGCAGTAAAGCCACCTTTCTTAATCTTGCTCTCAATATCATCTGCGCCTGCTGTTTCTTTTTCGTTTGCCGCATCTGTTGTCTCTGCTGTGCCATCAGCAGCTTCCGCAGCATATATACTCTGTGCTCCGAGAAGCATCATTCCTGTCAGCCCCAGGATCATTCCCCATTTTTTTCTCATACCAGTTCTCCTGTTTTCCAAATATTATCCCATCTCAGGTTACATTAATCTTCGTAAGAAAATATCGGTGCACCCGTTTTTTCATCCCAGCGGATTTTCATCAGCATGGCATGACGGTTTGGATTGTACAGCGGATTCCCTTCAATCTCTGCTTCTGTTCTCGCATGATAAACCATGACCGGATTTCCTTCTTCGTCTTCAGTGAAGGAATTATGCCCCGGTCCATAGATTCCTCTGGACTCATCTGTACGAAGAACCGGATAACGTTCTTTTGTCCAGGATTTCGGGTCAAGAAGATCAGAATCTTCATCTGCTGTAAGCATTCCCATGCAGTATGCAGCACCTGTCTCAGATGCAGAATAGGTAAGATAAATCCTGCCGTCATGATGAATAACTGCCGGTCCTTCATTCACCCAGAAACCAACTCTTTCCCAGTCATAATCCGGTGAAGTGAGAAGTACCTGAACGGTTTTCAGTTTATACGGAGTTTCCATTTCGCCAATATAAAGGTTGGAAATCTGCTTGCCGACCCCTACCTTCTCAGCCCATACATAGTAATGTTTTCCTTTGTTTTCAAATACTGTTGCATCCAGAGAGAAAGCTTCAAAAGAAAATTCATCTGCATCCGCACGTCCCATTTTGCCTTTCTCTGTCCAGGCTCCTGTAAGCGGATCTGTATCTGCACATTCCAGCACATAAGGGCGGATTGCCCAGATATCATCTTTATCTCCGCCCGCAAAATAGATGTACCATTTTCCGTCCAGATAATGAAGCTCCGGCGCCCAGATATGTTCGCTCATGATTCCTTCTTTGTGTTTCTCCCAGACTGTCACTTCTTCCGCATCTTTCAGTCCTGCCAGAGTTTCGCTTCTTCTCAGTACAATCCGGTCATAGGCCGGTATGGATGCTGTAAAATAATAGTTTCCGTCTGTGTGGCGATAAACATATGGATCTGCTCTCTGCAGAATCCATGGCTCATTATACTTAAGTTCTTCACTCATTGTGTGTCCCCCTGTCTGTTTTTATTTTAGATTTATATAAATTATTTTTTATGTATTTAAAATTGTACTGCATTTTTCAGAAAATATCAACTATATTTTTTTCTTTTCGTTGCACATTTTTTGCAGATTCGTTATAATCTACCGTAAACGCTGTAAAATCATTTTTAACAGAAAGGGAAATCCGTTATGTTATATATTAAAAGTCTGGAGCAGGCGGTCCCTGTCTTCAAAGCTCTTGGTTCTGACATCCGCATACGGCTGATCCAGACTCTCCTTGAGCATCAGGAAATGAATATGAATGAACTGGCTTCCAGTCTGGGGATTACCAACGGTGCCCTGACCAGCCATGTAAAAAAACTCGAAGAAGCCGGAATTCTCGCAATTCTTCCAGAGCATTCCGGCCACGGAAACCAGAAGGTCTGCCGCATTAATGTTGACAAGATCCTGGTTGATATTGCCTCTAACAATGACAGCCCGGCCGAAGACAGTTACTCTATTGACATTCCGATTGGCAACTACTTTAATTATTCTGTTTATCCGACCTGTGGGCTGTCTACTACCGATAATCTCATCGGTGAGGTAGATGATCCTCGTTATTTTGCTCATCCGAGCCATGTAGATGCAAAGATTTTATGGTTTGGACGGGGATTTATTGATTACCGCATTCCAAATATGCTGCCTCCGGGACAGAAGATTGACCGGCTGACACTCTCATTTGAAATCAGTTCAGAAGCTCCCGGAGTCAACAGTGACTGGCCTTCTGATATTTCCTTTTTCCTGAATAATACAAAGGTCGGAAGCTGGACAAGCCCCGGAGATTTCGGTGATGTCCACGGTATGTTCACCCCCGACTGGTGGTTCCCGAACTGGAATCAGTATGGTCTGCTGAAGATGCTTGTCATTGACCGTCACGGTACTTTTATCGATGGATTAAAGATCTCTGATGTGAATACACAGCAGCTCACTTTTACCTCTCAGGATGATATGGTATTCCGTTTCCAGGTGGATGAACCATCTCCGAATATCGGCGGTCTGACACTCTTCGGAAAAGATTTCGGAAACTATAATCAGGATATTAATGTGAAAGTGCATTATACTCCAAATGTATAATTTTACAGAATATCTGAAAACAGTAAAAGCAAGGAACCGATGTGTTTTGCCACATAGTTCCTTGCTTTTATTTTATATTCCCTCTGATCTTCCGGTTATTCCCCACGCATCCAGACTCTCATCTGGTTTTCTCCGCGGTTGCCCCATGTGTAATACGGCACTGCTGTCAGTGTTGTCAGCGTTCTCACCGGTGCAACTTCACTGTACAGAGAATCTCCCACTGTCTCCAGCTTACGTGCTTTGATCTTAAGCAGGACGCAGCCTTCCAGCAGGCCCTCTTTGCAGACTTCCTCTTCCATCTTTGCATCTTCAAAGATGTGGTAAGACTGAAGCAGACCCGGATTATCCACACCCTCAAAACAGTAAACAAACGGCCCGCGCATAAACGCTACACAGCCGGCATCTTCTCTTACTTTAAGGTTTGCATAAATCTTGCGGATCTTCATCGGGAAAACAAGTTCTACTTCATCATTTTCCCACACTCTCTTAAGGATCAGATATCCCTTTTCCACATCTGCAGTGATATCTTTCACTTTTCCATTTATACGCACCTGAACAGAACCCGGGCGTACCCAGGATGGGATATGGATTCCCAGAATGGTTTCTTTCTCTGTTTTTCCAGTTACATGATAGATCACTCTGCCATCCCACGGATAGTTGCTCTCTACAGTTACATCCATCTTATCAAAGTGTGCTTCTGTACCTGCCGGGATATGAGAATAAACTCCATCTTCTGTCTCACTCCACAGATATTTACCAAGAGACATCAGCAGACGGACTACATTGGGAGGACAGCATGCACATGTATACCAGCCCGGACGCTCCGGCAGAACATGCTTATATCCGTATAATTTCCCGCTGACTCCAGGTTCTGTTTCCAGTGGATTTACATAGAAAAACCGCTTTCCGTCAAGCTGCATTCCGCTGATGATCCCATTATAAAGTGCACGTTCCATCACATCTGCATAGCGTCCATCCATCACATTATCAAGCATCTTTCTTGCAAAAAATACCAGCCCGATAGATGCGCAGGTTTCCGCATAAACGGTGTCATTCGGCAGATCATAATCAATGGTAAATGCCTCTCCGTCTACGGTACTGCCAATTCCTCCGGTGATATACATTCTCTTCTGAATCATGTTCTCCCAGAGATCACAGCATGCCTGATAGAGTTTTTCATCTTTGTAAATGGAAGCCAGTTCTGCCATGGCAGTGTACATATAAACTGCACGGACACTATGTCCTACTGCTTCTTTCTGCTCATAGACAGTAGCATGTGCCTGATTGTATTCTCTGTTATTCACATCCATATCGAAGTGAACCCAGCCTCTTTTTTCTTTTTCTTTGACAAAGTAATCCGGATCTTTTCCACGCTGTTCGATGAAATATCTGGCAAGATCTTTGTAGTTTTCTTTTCCGGTTACTTCATAGAGACGCAGAAGCCCTAGCTCAATTTCCTGATGTCCTGGGATGCCCGGTTCTTTGCCTTCTTCTGTTCCGAAACGTTTCTCGATATGTTCTGCCATACGCTCCATCACATGAAGCAGACGGTCTTTTCCAGTCACCTCATAATAAGCCGCCGCTGCTTCCATCATATGTCCGGCACAGTATAATTCATGGCATTCCTGTAAGTTCTGCCAGCGGTGTTCCGGCTCTTTGATCGTGAAAAAAGTATTCAGATAACCGTCATCCTGCTGCGCTTTTTCAATAATTTCAATAACCTTATCTGCACGTTCTTCCAGTTCAGTATCCGGGCGGACTTCCAGTGCATACGCCACGCCTTCCAGCCATTTGGCAACATCGCTGTCCTGGAAAACCATTCCGTAAAACTCACCCTCTTCCAGTCCTGCTGCAATACGGAAGTTTGCCAGTGCATGGCTCTTTTCCACTCCCGGAATCTCATCATTTAATATTTTCTCCTGATAAGGAATCACTGTATCCATTACCAGTTCCTGATATCCTCGCCAGAATTTATCCGTTACTTTTACCTTATTTAATAACCCTTCTTTTAAACCGTCTTTCATTTCTGCGCCTCCCATTTTGCCGGCAGATCCGGACATTTTCGCACCTTCTGTACAGCCCGCAGTTCCACAAAGCATCCGCAGAGCCTGCACATCCCACTCATCAATCGTTCACAGGAGCTGCATATGCCAAGCCTTTTCTCATATGTCTGCTGATCTACTTTCAGTTCTTCATCCATACGCTGAATATAGCGTGACAGATCCTCATAAAAAGCCTCTTCATTCTTCTGTCCGGGCAGACATTTTCTGCACACACGCAGCTTCCCGTTCATACCTTAGTCTCCTTTTTGTTTCCATTATAAATGTTCACAGAAAATACCTGCCTGTTTTGTCAGAAGCGGCATTTTCTGTGAATCTGTAAAGTTTATTAATCTTTCATTTATACGAAACTCTTTATCTTTAAAAATACTGTAATTATCTTACTTCCAGATGAAGAACACTGCATTTAGGAATTGTAAATTTGATTCCTTCTGCTGTTTTTTCTACTTCGTTAAATTCTTTTACACGTACCTGGTCCGGTGTTTCGAAGGTGTTCATTTCGTGCATTTCGCCGTGTACAATCTCACCTTTGACTTCATTTACCTGATAGTCTGTAAGGATAGTTCTGATCTCATAATCTTTATCCAGAGACAGGTTTGTCAATGTGATATGTACAGCTCCGTCTTCTGCTACAGATACAGATTCTGTCAGGTTCGGTACCTGCCACTCTTCTTCCACACCGATGGTTTCTGTTTCGATAGAACTGTCTACAAGCATTGCATCCTGATGATATTTGTACATATCAAATACATGATAGGTTGGTGTCAGGATCATATCAGCACCATCTGTAAGGATAACGGACTGAAGCACATTTACGATCTGCGCAAGGTTTGCCATCTTTACTCTGTCGCTGTGTTTGTTAAAGATATTCAAAGTGATACCTGCGATCAGGGCATCTCTCATTGTGTTCTGCTGATACAGGAATCCCGGGTTTGTTCCCGGTTCTACTGTGTACCATGCACCCCATTCATCAACGATCATGCCGATTTTTTTCTCTGGATCATATTCGTCCATGATATGTCCGTGACGCTCGATCAGAGTTTCCATAAAGAGCGCTTTATTCAGACTCTTATACCATACCTTATCATCAAAATCTGTAGCACTTCCCTTGATCTCCCATCCTTCCGGATGTACATAATAATGAAGAGAAAGACCATCCATATTTCCGTGAAGTTCTTTCAGGCAATGATTATGTGTAGTCTTTAATACTTCAGATGTCCATTCATAATCATCTACATTGGCACCACAGCAGACTTTGTGGATTGGGTGATCCGGATGATAATTGCGGACATAAGTCTGATAACGGCGGTATTCATTTGCATAGAAGTCAGGATTCATATTTCCGCCACATCCCCAGTTCTCATTTCCAACTCCAAAGAAATCCAGTTTCCATGGTTTCTCATGTCCGTTTTTCTTACGGAGGTCAGCCATCGGAGAAACACCCTCGAATGTGATATATTCTACCCATTCAGACATTTCCTGAACTGTTCCGCTTCCCAGGTTACCATTAACATAAGCTTCGCAGCCAAGCTGCTCACAGAGTTCAAAAAATTCATGTGTACCAAAGCTGTTATCCTCTACTACACCGCCCCAGTGTGTGTTGATCATTTTTTTACGTGTTTCCTTTGGTCCGATACCATCTTTCCAGTGGTATTCATCTGCGAAACATCCCCCTGGCCAGCGAAGTACCGGGATTCTAATGTGCTTCAATGCTTCTACTACATCTGTACGCATTCCGTTCTTGTTCGGGATCGGAGAATCTTCCCCTACATAGATTCCTTCGTAGATACATCTTCCCAGATGCTCTGAGAAATGTCCGTAAATCTCTTTGTTGATTTTGCTCTGTTTCTTTGATGGATTGATTACAAGCTTAGTCATTTTTACCTCCACAGTTTATGATTTTGAGTTTTTATTTTACTTTTATCTAAAATAATATACCTTATTTTGTACTTTCATTATACACAACTTCCACATGACATTCAATATGTTTTTACAGAAAAAAAGAGACTCTCGCTTTAATAATTTCCTAGTGCGCCAGTCTCTTATAAATTTATTAATTTTTGTTTTTTACTTTCACTCTTATCATATTCCATGACAGCGGTTCAATTTCAAAGTTAAGATTATCCCCTGCTATCTCAGCATTATTTATCTCATACGGTTTTATTTTGTCATGATTCTCTAAGTTTGTATCTTTGCGATTTCCAGAAGTCATATATAACTGTTCTGCTATTTCCTCTAATACAAACCCCTGAAGTTCTTCTGAAACAGATACAGTTTCTTCTGCTCTATTGACTGCAAAAATTGCAATCTCACCTAATTCTTCATTATATACCGTTACTGTATCCACATATGGAACATTTTTTGCAATGCTGCAGTCATAGGAAGGACCTTCATATACTTCTTCCATCACTGTTCCTCTTGCATATTTTGACATATAAGAAAAAGGATAAAATACAGGCTGTACCCATACTTCTCCACCTTTTTCAGTCATAATCGTTGCACTGATATTAGTTAAAAGAGATTGGCAGGCAACTTTTACTCTGTCGCTATGACGGACAAAACTCATCAGCATACTTGCGAATAGTAGTGAGTCTTCCATTGTGTATACCTGTTCACTCAAATGAGGAGCTATCTGCCATGGTTTTTCTTCTATTTCCGGATGAGCTACTTTTCCTTCTGGCGCCCACACTCCCCACTCATCGACACTAATATACATCGTTTTTTCTGAACGTTTCTTTGCTTTTATGTAGTCACAAACGCCACTAACTGTGTCAATATAACAATCCAGATCTACAGATTGAGCAAGAAAATCGGCTGTTCCCATTTCCTGTCCACCATAATATTGATGTAATGCCAGATAATCAACATTTTCATATACATGTTCCAGTACTGTAGCTTCCCATTCAGGATATGTCGGCATATCTGATTTTGCACTTCCGCAGACAACCAATTCTATATTTTCGTCAATTAATTTCATTGCTTTTGCAGTTTCTTCTGCAAGTCTCCCATACTCATCTGCTGTCTTATGTCCAATCTGCCAGTCTCCATCCATTTCATTTCCAAGACACCACAATTTTACTTTATATGGTTCCGAAACACCATGTTTTACCCGCATATCGCTGTACATCGTTCCTGCAGGCATGTTACAATATTCTAAAAAGGAAGCTGCATTTTCAATTCCTTTTGTTCCCAGATTTACAGCACATATCGGCTCTACTCCTGCTTTTTTTGCCCATCTCATAAATTCATTGATTCCAACTTCATTGGTTTCAACAGCACGCCATGCCAGTTCCAGGCGCTTAGGTCTTTCTTCCTTGGGACCTACTCCATCTTTCCAGTCATAATTAGAAACAAAATTTCCACCAGGATAGCGCACCATTGTAATTCCTAACTCTTTTACTTTTTCCAATACATCCTGACGAAATCCATCCTTATCTGCTGTTGGATGATTTGGTTCATATATGCCTGTATAAACCACTCTTCCCATATGTTCTACAAACGAACTATAAATTCTGCTGTCTATCTCGCTTTTTTTAAATTTACTATTTACTGTAATAATTATATGTTTCATAATTCTCCTTATAGACAGACTTCAGGAGCCTCTACAATATATTCACTTAATTATATCGTTTCTCCCTGTACTGTCACTGTTTCCAAAATTCTCTCTGTTTCTGCAACATTTTTGTTCTCCATGAGCTGAAGTAGTAAGTTAAATGCTTCTTCCGCGACCTTTTCCACGTGATTATCTATCGTTGTCAGACGAGGAGTTACATATTCCAAAAAATCAATATTATCATATCCCATGATTCCATAATCCTGACCAGCACGTTTTCCATTTTTTTCAAACATACGTATAAGATTTAAAGCAAACATGTCCCCGGTACATAAAAATGCTGTTTTTTTCTCACTTTTTTCTAACTCTTTTTTTGCTTGTTTCTGATAATCCCAGTTTCCAATAATCACATATTCCAGCCCATGAATTTTTTTTACCGCTTCTTTAAAACCCGCAGTTCTTTCTTCATGTACATATATATTCTCCAGATTCTTTTCAGCCAAAGGAGGACATACAAATATTACTTTTTCATATCCAGATTCCGCTATTTCACAAACAGCTTTTGAAATTGCACTTCTTCCATTTACTGTTACAAATGGTATCTTATCTGCGATTTTATTATCAATCGTAACCACTGGAATGTTTAGGCTCTCTATAAATTTTTTATATTCTTCTCCTTTATTAACCGAAGACAGTATAATGCCATCTACATGATAATCTGCAAGTTTACAAAGCTGTTCTTTTTCTATTTCCTTGTCATTCTGGTGAAGAGTAATATTAATAAAATATCCTCTTTCTCTGGCTTCTATCTCTAATGCACTTAACATCTGAGAAAAATAACGGTTATTAACATCCATTACAACAACACCAATATAATATGTCTTTCCCTTTGCCAGCCCTGTAGCCAAAAGATCTGGACGATATCCATTTTTCTCAGCAGTTTCCAATATCATCCTTTTTGTTTTTTCACTGATACGTCCTGTATTATTTAAAGCTCTGTGTACAGTAGTTCTGGATACTCCACATATTTTTGCTATTTCTTTTGTTGTAATCCCCATAATTTTTCCCTTTCAACCTGTGTTAATTTATTCCTTCATTCCAGATGTAGCAATTCCTTCCATAAAAAATCTCTGGCAAAACAGAAATAGTATCATTAATGGTGCAATAGATATTACAGTTGCTGCAAGCGTTGGTCCATACTTAATGGAATTACTTCCCACAAGAATTGCAAGTCCTGCTGATAGTGTTCTCTTCTCTACAGAACTGGTGAGCATCATTGGATAAATCAGATCATTCCAGTTATTCATAAAATGATAAATTCCAAGAGTTATAAATGCCGGTTTGGCAAGCGGTAATATGATTCTGCTATAAATCTGTTTTTCCTTCATACCATCAATTCTTGCCGCTTCATCCAGTGATTTAGGAATGTTCTCAAAAAATGATGTTAACATAAAAATTCCATATGCACTAGAGGCTCTTGGTAAAATCAATCCCAAATAAGTGTCAAGAATTTTAAATTTATATTCTTCAATGTAAAGAGGAATCATAATAATCTGGAAAGGAACCATCATTGTGAGAAGAATAATTCCAAAAATAAGATTCTTTCCTTTAAAATGCATCCTTGAAAATGCATAGGCTGCCATCGAGTCAAAAAACAGACTGACTACAGTTACTCCTACTGAAAAAACAACTGTATTTTTCAGCATGGATAAAATAGGAATTGCATCTACTACATATTTATATTGTGCCGTCAACCATTGTGTTGGAAAAAATATTGGCGGCCATTTAATTACATCTGCGTCTGATTTAAAAGATGAAACCAACAACCAGATCAAAGGAAATAAAATCAACACAGCAATTAAAACTGTAACTGCAGTTCCTACTATTTCATTTACTTTTATTTTCTTTATTTTCATTCTTCTGTCCCCCTGTTTAATACAAATCTTCTGAGAACAAAGGTAATAATAGCGACCATAAGGAACAGATATACAGCAATAGAAGACGCATATCCTAAATCATAAGGAGCCACCTGGAATCCCTGATTATAAATATAACTTACAAGTGTTTCCGTTTTATACAATGGACCGCCTTTAGTCATAACATATACCTGATCAAAAACCTGAAGAGCGGTAATCAGTGTTGTAACAATACAAAAATTAATAGTCTGTTTGATTCCAGGAATCGTTACATATATAAATTTCTGAAATCCTGTAGCTCCATCCATTTCAGCAGCCTCGTATAAAGAATTTGATACTCCCAGTGCCGCAGCAGATAAAAGAGTAAGTGTATATCCAAAGTTTTTCCATACTGTAATAAGAATCACTACTGGCATTGCCCATGTAGTACTTGTAAGAACATTTGGAAAGTCAACACCAATTTGTTTAAATAAATATGGTAACATACCATAATTTGTATTTAACAGCATTGACCACATGATACTAATCGCTGTCATTGAGCATACATATGGAAGATAAAATACTGTTCTTAGAAACTTATGAAAACGATTATTTTTTATCATCAACATAAGCATTAATAATGCCATAAAAACCTGAAGAGGTACTTCTGCCAGTGCAAAATAAAATGAATTAAATGTAGCATTTCCTATTCTGCTATCATGAAACATTTTTAAATAATTTCCAAATCCTGCAAAAGAAATATTGTTCATATAAATGTCAATATTCATAACACTGATCACCAGTGCACCAATCAGAGGAATAAAGACAAAAACTGTAAGTATTAACATAGACGGTGCCAGAAAAAGATATGCTTGTTTCTGACTTTGAGCATGATATTTATTTCTATTTTTCATATTCGCTCTCCTATAAAAAGAGCTATTGCATTACTGCAACAGCTCTTGAATTCTACTTTTCTGCAATAATACCATCTAAAGTATCTGACGCTGTCTGAAGCGCCTCAGATACATCGGTTCCTGATAATATCTGTTCCATCATAGGCTGCATAACATTCTGATCAATTTGACTTCCCCAGTCAAGATTCAGATGCCAGTTACGTCCAATCTTAGATGCATCGGATACATCTGTTAAGATCTCATCAGATTTAATATCTTCATCTTCCAGCAGTGAATTAGACCATACCGGAAATCCATTTCTTGTAGACCATTCTTTTAATACATCGTCAGAAAGCCAATATGCCATCCATTTATAAATCGCATCCTTCTTGGAATCATCTACGCTTTTTGGAATCATATATGCACAACCGCCTTCAGGGGCATAAGCTCCATCTGAACCCGATGGAATTGCAGTAATTCCGAAATTAACCCCCAACTGTTTTAATCCATTAATATTCCATGGTCCACTGGTATACATTGCCAACTGTCCTGACTGAAACATGGTATCTGCATCAGCAGCTTTTAACCCCTGAGGAGAAACATTTTCGTTCAAAACTAAATCTTGAATCCATTCCAAGGTCTTAATATTAGCTTCCGAATTCAGATTATTTTCTTTTCCATCTTCACTTACTACATCTCCACCATTTGACCATAAATATTCACAATAGGATGCATAGTCTGTAGGAAAACCAATACCATACTGATTTTTATCCGGATTCGTCAATTTCTTTGCATCTTCTGCTAATTCTTCCATTGTTGTCGGTGGCTGTTCTGGATCAAGCCCTGCCTCCTCAAATAAATCTTTATTATAATAGAGATACTGAAGATTATACTGCATCGGAACACCATATAAAGTTCCATCTACTTTTGATTTGTCCACAACATTTTCCAAATAGTTGCTTTCATCCAATCCGGTTTTTTCCCAGAAATCATCCAATGGTATAATCATATCATTATTTGCATATTGATAAATATATTCAATTCCCATCAAAACAAAATCCGGAGCTGTATTGGTAGATATTGCTGTAGGAAGTTTTGCCTGAAGAGTACTTCCATCCATGATATCAATATCAACTTTAATCCCATCTTCGTTACTCTCATTGTAATCTTTGACAATTTCTCTCAGGATATCTCCATCTGATCCAGTAAATACTGTCCACATTGTGATTGTCTGATCATCATCTGCCAATACTGGTATTGCAGTCCCTCCAAGAAGAGACATTGTTAGTGTTCCACAAAGTAAACCACTAAGTAACCTTTTTTTCATTATTCGTACCTCCTGTTTAATTACGCAGTTATATAAAATCTGCTTTACTAATTTTTAACTGGATAAACATTTTTCAGTTCCAGTCATATGAGTTACGAAAATATGCATAAGTTCTGTCAGGAAAATTTATTTACAAATATTTAGACTTGTGATAAAATTATTTTCCATAAAATATCCCATGTATTTCTCCATTTGTTGGTAGCAGGTGAAGTTATGTGGGGTATTTTTTGTTCAAATACATATTTTCCAGCACATAGGTTTTCGCTTTCTTCATTATATGTATGTTTTTGCTTTGCGTACCCGTGTACTCTACATGAAATATATTATATCTTTCACATATTATTGTCAATACAATTTTATTTTTTCGGTATTTTATATATTTTTATCTTTGCTTTTTTGTATATTTTTATGTTCACAGTTATTTTACCCATACTAAAATATTTCTGGCAAAAAATCTCTGAGATTATTGTAACCTCAGAGATTTTAATAAAATATGTTCTGTAATTTACAATCCTACGTTCCCGCTGTTCATCCCTTCCTTGCTATCCTTATCAAGAGGCAGCCAGTCCAGAACTCTCTTAATATAACGATTCCAGAAATCCCACTCATGTGCTCCCGGACCTTCCTCGTAAGTTACATCCACACCCAGTTTCTGCATGGTATCTCTGAACTTACGGTTCGGAGGAAGAAGCGGATCGTCCAGTCCACAGGCAAGGTACATATGCGGAAATGGGATTCCATCTTTTTTCATATTTTCGGCAATCCATTCCGGATTGATCTCACAGTCTTTGATCCGGGACAGATCTCCAAATACATTCTCCAGAAAGCTTTTTTTCTCAAAGAACATAGGAGAACTGTCATCTGCTGTCCTCATTTTTTCAAGAATCATAGCAGAAGAAAGACCTGCGATGTATCCGAATGTGTCATGGTATTTCAGACCATTTCGGATCGCACCGTATCCTCCCATGGATAACCCGGCAATAAATGTATCTTCTTTTTTGTGAGATAACGGAAACATTCTTCGTGTAATCTTTACAAGCTCTTTTCCGATAAATTCACTGTAGTTTTCATTTGCATTCGGATGATCCATATAGAACATATTTGCTCCAGATGGCATAACTACTGCCAGATTCTTTTCCTCTGCCCATCGCTTAATACATGTTCCTGTTACCCAGTCTGTGTAATTCCCCATTACTCCGTGAAGCAAATACAAAGTCTTAAACGGTTTGTTCTCTTCTTCTGTTTCTTCTCCAAAAAACACTTTATCAACCGGCAAGATTACATTCATCGTTACCGGACGCATCAGTGCTTTTGAAAAGAAGTTCACTTCCATTAATGCCATCTTCTTATCCTCCCTTATGTTTTTGCAAAGCCTTTACAGCATTTTATTATACAAAAAACACCTGAAAAAAGCTACTGCCATATCCGACAGTAGCTTCTTTTCTCAGTACTATTTTTCCCCTTGCATTTCCATAAACAATATATTATAATCTATTCAAAGAAATGGGTTTCTGACTATCTGACTATTCAGTCCAGGATGGGTATCTCGTTTCTTTTTTAATGTTTTGTATATCGTACAAATACAATTTTTTATCCGCTGCATATCTTACTATTAGCACCGCCTGATATACATTGTAATCCAAAATATCACCTTTTTCATTCATAACAGGTAGAGCAAATCGTGTACTATATCGAAACCAGCCATTTCCGGCTTTTTTCTTGTGCTTATTTTCGAAATCTTCTTTCCATCTCTTTTCAGTAGCAATTTCTATCATTTGGGGAATTCCTTGAGACATATTAGCTTTTACCTTTGGTAATGCACCTTTCAATTTTCGCGTATACACTGATCCTGTATATTCATCTGAAAATATTTTATCAATACAAATAAAATCTTCTGTCTCAGCCACTTCGAATATTTTTCCCACATATCGAATAAGATATTTTTCTACTTCTTTCCATGGAACATTTCTTTTTCCTTTAAAAAGTACATGAGGAATTACAACCAGCCTTTTCTCATTCATATCTTTAGTAATAAGAATATCCTGCTCAAAAGATTGTTTATTACTGCACAACACTATTTCCGGTCTTATCGGGCAGCCTCCCATACAAAGATTTCTTTTCTCACAACCCGGACAGGCATTTCTGAATTTTTCTCGAAATTGGTCAAATTCTGCGCTATCCCAGGCTTCCTGAATTGTATACACATTTAAATCAACAGCCCAGCGTTGTTCCTGATTATCAAAACTGCAGGGCAACATTTTCATATCCGGTGTAATATACGCTGACCACCTTGCACCTTCACATGTATCAAGACTGTCTGTATCTATCTTTCCAGGATGATTTGCAAATGCAGGTACTGTACAAGAATCAAATCCAACTTTATATTCCAGTTTTTCTTCAGAGATATATTTTATAAATTGGATATATTCTTCATTGTTTACACTAATCACTTTTTCTCTGGTACCTAATCCTACCGGCTTATGAAGCAGAAAAATTACCGCATTAATCCCCTTGGGAAATTTTCCTTCTTTCATTCTGTACATTGCTTCTTTTATAGATTCATTATGTAATACATAATGAATGTTGGTCTTCACTCCTGCCTTTATTAACAATTCTATTGCATTGACTGTATAATCACCGCCATACCAGCTGACAGCAACTGCACCGCAATACTCCTTACATAATTGTGCAAGTTCTTTTGTCATACCTAAACCAGATGTTGTAAAATTAGGTGTTATTTCATACTCTCTGCATATCTTTAAAATGTTTTTAAAGTCTTCATGCTGATCCGGATCACCACACCCCCCAAGAGCAAACTGATAGACTTTTCCGCCGCATTGTTTTGCAATTTTTTCAAAATTCGCCAGAGACATATTTTGCAGATTTGAATACATACCATTTTGGTAACATTCTACACCCGCAGCCATACACAATCCTCTTTTCCCATGTATACAATGTCCCATGATTCCCACATCTAAAAGTTCCGGAAAGGGTGCCATAAATGGATCTGTCCCTGTGTCTACTCCATTCTTTATAATCCCGGTTCTAAAATATTCACCAGTTCTTTCATTAAAACAGGATACAAAATTCTTATATTTTCTAATTTTCATTTTGTCACCTTTAGTACGACAGATCACCATCTATTTCTTCAAAATCTCCGTCACTGTTTTCCTGCATGATTTCCCATATATCTTCATACACTGACTCATAATTATAAAGACAGTCCTCAAAGCATACACAATCACTATATATCATTTTACCGTCATGTAAAGCTTTCCTTACCGCATCCCTTTCTTCCTCTCCAAAAACATTTTCGTCAAGTATTTTTTGAATTTCTTCCTCTGTACTCTCCGGTGTCAATATCCGTTTACCCAGAAAAGTTTTTTCTACATACTCAATAATCTTATCTTTTTGTTTCTCATTTAATCTCTCATTTCTGGCTAAAATAAAGCTACTGCTACTTGAATTTGTTACAAAATCCATCCTTATTTTCATTTTCAGTTCTCCTTGTATATTTATTATATATTTATTGTATATATTGTATTCTATTAGTAGCTTTATTGCAATAACTATTTATTATATAATTTTGTTAAAAATACTATACTAAAAGGAGCCCTCCTCTATGGAAACAGAAAATTATGGTTCACTTATCAAAAATCTTCGTCAAAAAATGGGACTAACTCAAAATCAGGTTGCCGATTCTCTTGGCGTTACTCCTGGATATATCAGCAATGTTGAGAATAACCGTACTGCCATGTCACTACGTATACTAACCTACTACGCCCGTTTAACCGGATGTTCTCTGGATTCACTTGTTGGTGAACTGGATCCAGAATATTCAGAAACTGCCATTGACAGAAAGCTATATCAGAATATTATAAAATTAGATGTTGAAACAAAAGAAAAATTATTAAAAACGCTTGAAATCTGGAGCAAATAATTTTTTACAAACCCAAACAATATGCTTTTCATTATATACTATGTAAAACAAAAATCAGCAGTAAAAATACCTGTAAAAGAAGCTACTGTCATATCCGACAGTAGCTTCTTTTACTCCCTTAGAGCATGTTTGAAAAAGGCTTTTCGCAAGATATACGTCAAAATTTGTGGGAATGATTTTTCAGACACGCTCTAATGCTGATGTAAATATTTTTCTCTTGTAGCGAGCCCACCTCTGATATGCCGCTCCTGCTTGTTCACATCCAGAACCTGTCTCACTTCACATGCCAGTCCCGGATTGAGCTGACTGAGACGGTCAGTGCAGTCCTTATGTTTGGTTGTCACTAATTAGAACGGTTTCATCTAAGCCTAAATCACCGAAGATTCGTAAGTAAATATCTACGTTACCATCCTTGTCTACTTCAATTTTCTGGATAATCCGTTTAAGCTGTGCATTGGTCATCTGGTGAACATCGGAAATATCTTCAATCTCTTTAAACGTGCGATTCAAGATTGTTTCCAGTTGTTCACCTTTTGTCAGGTGATAAGCAACCATTTTCAACTCATTCTCCAGACGCTCGATTTCCTGTTTTGTGCCGCCGATTTTTTCATTCAGTTCCTCACGTGTAATGAGGTCATCGGTGTACATATCCATGTATTTCTGACGCATTTTTTTAAGCTTGTGAAGCTGTGCGTTCAATTCCTTTTCGTAATTCAGGTTCTCATCCTTGGCTTTGTAAACCCTCTGGAATTCGCCTGTTACGTGACGAATTACATTTTTCTTTGCTTTCAGCAGCTCGGAAAAGTATTCGGACAGAACTTCAATCAACTCTTCCTCGTCCACTGTCTGAGCATTCGGGCAGCTATCCGCCCCACGTCCATTATGACCGGAACATACCCAGCGAATATAAGTATTCTTATAAGTACGAACAGTTCGTCGAAATGACCAGCCACATTCCTTACATTTAATCAGAGTAGAAAACAAATACTTATTGCTCTGCCGTTCCTTTGTTAATTTAAAAGTCTTGCTTCTGCACTCCAAAATCTCCTGTGCCTTTTCATACATTTCCGGCTCAATAATCCGCAGTTCCGGACGTTCTGTTACCATCCACTCCGTCTCGTCTTTTTCCGTTCTCTGTCCAGTCAGGAAGTCAGCTACTTCCTGCTTGCCGTTGATAATTTTTCCGGTATAAAGTTCATTCGTTAAAATCCGGCACGTCGCATTCTGGCTCCACTGACAATTACGCTTTGTTCGGATACCTTTCGCATTCAGCATGTTTGCAATCTTGGCGGCACCATATCCTTCTTCGATATACCATTTATAAATCTGCCTGATAACAGCTGCTTCTTCCTCGTTGATTGCCAAATTAAAGTAATCTCCAATGGTTTTATCATATCCGTACACAATATTCGGAACTCGTCCTTTTTCAGCATTCATTTTCTTGCCGAATTTCACACGCTTTGAAGTATTGGCACTTTCTTCCTGCGCCAATGCACCGAAGATTGTCAGAACAAATTCACTGTTTCCCATGCTGGTCATGTTGGCCGTCAAAAACTGTGTCTCGATTCCTAATGCTTTCAGTTTGCGGACATTCTGCAGAAGGTCTACAGTATTTCTGGCAAAGCGAGAGATGTCCTTTACTACTACCATATCAAATAGTCCATGTTCAGCATCAGCCATCATGCGTAAAAATTCTTTTCGATTTTTTATTTTCGTGCCTGAAATACCCTCATCTGCATATAATCTAACTAAGTTGTCACCAGTACGCTGGGTGTACTCAGAGAAAAATTGCTTTTGAGCTTCCAGACTGTTGAGCTGGTCGGCTTTATCAGTGGAGACACGGCAGTAAGCTGCTATATTCATATTCAGTGCCTTTCTGTTATATTTAAGTCGTTCTGTTACAACTTTATTATAGCAAAACAAGTAAAAAAAGCAAGAGATAACTTTCACATTTTCCCTTGCCTTTAACCTTATACTTATAATGGACTCCAATTATAATCAATGTTTCCTATTTGAACAACCTTTACATTCGTACATTCAAATTTCTTTTCATTAAAAATAGCATAATTTGTTCCACCATCAACCAACGTACTTTTAAATTTTATTCCATCATATCCTAAGTGCTTGATATAATCACAAATATACTGCGTTGGCACATAATCCAATGCACGGTCAAATCGTCGCATCGGTTTTGCAACCTCATCTCCAATTTTTCGAATGATTTCAATGTTAATTGCAAACCATGTCATATCAAAATCAGGGATAGAAAAAGGACCTATTTTATCAAACAAACTCAAATCCACTATTCGCAAATCTTTTGTTTGAATAAACTCTCCGACAGATACATGATCATAATCCCTTGCTCTTACTTCATGAAAGGTGGTTTCCTCATCACCTGCCAGATACAAGCATTGAATACCTTCTGAATTTGTTCGTCCAGCCGTTGTTAATGCTACTGGTGGCACTCCCATTTTTCTCGTAGAATATCCAGAAGTATAACTATCCTCATCGCATATTCTTGAACGAAATAATTTTAAAGTACCTTTCGGAATATCAATGACCATGTTTTTTAACAAATTCTCTAATTGATCAAAATTAACTTGCTGAGAATGAAATCTATTTACATGCTTGATATTATAACAAAAATCATCCCAATTATAAGTTTTTAGGATACATTGTTGTTCCATTGTATCCGCCGAAAAGAATTCTCGTATTGTAACCTTCTTGTCAAATAACTCTGGTTCATCTTGATACCGTTCACTACAAATAGCTGTAATGATCTGCTGTATATCGTCCCCTGTAACAGAAAACACTTTCCATTTACTCAAAAAATTCTTTAAATAATCTGCCCTTACATCTGACTCGGCAACTTTAAGATGTTTAGCTACCGTAAAAGCATCCATAATTTCTTCCAGATACTCTTCTAAATAATGATCTTCTTCCGTATCATAAATAATACAATCCGTTTTATGTTGGATTTCGCAATCACCATGTCGATTTTCACTTGCAATCATTGAACTGAGCTGCTCATCCAAAAAGCATTCTAATCCAATCTGCATTATTATTTTCCTCCCAAGAAATTGCTGACCAACTCAATATGATGCATAATAGAATATTTCTTAACTGTTCCTAAACCTGGATATTTTCCAGAACTATAACAATCATAAAACCCTTGTAAACCTAATGTATTCTGTACATTATTTTCGTCACACCAGTAAACTAATTTTTCCAGTGCTTCACCAAATTTTCCACCCGGGTCTTCGATTCCCTCATTTGAATCAGAAACAAAATGATGTATCCGCAATTCCTTTTTTTTATCAAAATAAACAACATGAATCGCTACTGCAACCGGAGCAAATCCTGATTCATTAAATTCTTCTCCAACAACAGAATAATCTGCAAATCCAACATAATTTTCATTCTGATAATATAAATGACTATCTGAAAAGAATTCATCCTGATTGTCTATATAATCAATATTTCTGGATTGCTTATTAAAGTTATCTTCAAATAAAACTTTTGAATCTGGAATTACTCGTCTAAAAGCTCTATCATCCGGAATTAACGTAAATCGTGGTAATGTATCTTCGTATGCATCCAAAAAGTCATCCAAGCAATCCCTATTCAAATTTATAATAAGATATTTATTCTTAGATGCTTCACTTTTTATTTCAGATAAAATACCACGATCCATGATATAAGACTTAATCACTTTATCATTTTGGGTTAGTAAATCATACAATTCATTAGCAACCTTGGAATCTTCTTCACGCATTTCCTTCAACTTTTTTGCGAAATCCCCCACTGTTGGATTAAATACTACCGCAATTTCTCTATCATTTTTAACAAATGTTTCTAATGTTTTTAATAATGTTGAAGATGGTTTCACCGGTTCTATTATCGGAATAACTTTTTCGCTAATACGTTTTCCTTCCAGCAATTCTCGCAAAGCAATTAACTCAAATTGTCTTCCACGTAAATACGGAAAATACATTTTACACACCTCCATAGGATTCATTCAAAAATTTCGTTATCTTTTTATAATCATCAGATTTCAAATTCATAAAATATGCCAAAAATTTTAGTTCATAAGGAATCTTACTAAATTCGTCTTTTATAATTTGACTTCTCTTTTTTAAAAGCTTCAAAACTGATAAATATGCTTCTTCTAATGGTATCTCTAAAAACATTTTTTTACACTCTGAATAGTATTTAAATTCTGAAACATCCGGCAAATGTTTATATTTATTAAAAAGGATTTCTTCGTATTCTTGTTTTCTCAATATCTTAAAAAGAATTTCAGCATCTAACTCTACGCTATATGCCTGTGGCTTTTGTATTGTTGTTATAGTTCCACGTTTTTGCAAAATGTAAATACCAACAGGTTTTCCAATCATTTCTATCTTTTTCTTCAATACCTGAAGATTTTCTTTGCAAGTAACAACCGCTACATGATCAAATGCCTTATAATAATCATTTATTTGATTTTCCAATCTATCAAAATTATCCAATTCCGTTTTTATTTCATACACAACTGCTTTACCATTAATCAAAACAAAATCTGCTTTAGACTTTGCAATAGGAATTTCCGTTAATGCGGTTGTCGTATTCACACTATGTATGCCTAATAATAATTTATTCAACAATGTATTTTTATAATAATATTCGTTTCTATAACCTTCTCTTAATACATTATAAATTTGACTTATCAATTCTGAATTTTGCTTTCCTGTACCATTATCGACGTATCTTCTAACAACTTGACTGTATGTTTTATCATATCCATTATCAAAACAGTTGCGAAAAGTACTACGAGAAAAAATTTTATTCAAAATATTTAATTTGTTCTTTTCCATACTTTTCACCTCCGTATACTTTATCAGGTTAATTATATCAAATTTATTTGTCTATATCTACCCTTGTTTTTCTTTATGACACTTTTATTCCTCTCTCCACACACAGCTCAAAAGACACCCTACATTCCTATGTAGAGTGCCCTTCTGTACCATTCATCTGCTCGGGAAGCTCATTCGCTGCTTCTTGTATTGCCTGTTCCACCTTACTTTCATTTGCTTCAATCAATATCTTTAACAGATAGTCGGCGGTTACTTCCGCAGTGTTTGGATTATGGAATCGATAATTAAGTTTTCTCTTTTTCATAGCGGAATTTCCACCTCCTCCCGTATGTCTTTGTCCATAACTATGAAAATGTTTTTTGAAATAGTCCTGCCAAATGCCATTCCTGTTCAACTTAAATAGATGCCGGTCAAAGGGGCATCCCTGTTGTAAACCACCGCTGTAAACAAACTCCAAAAAATCTAATTCTTTTTGTTTTTTCAGTTTTCTTTCCTCAATACCAAATTACTCTTATATATCTGTTTACTGTTTACAAATTCTACAAGTCAAAGCAATATCCATAGAAAAAAGTGTAAACAACACGCCAACTACCGTAAACCTGACTGGCATTTTACTGGAAAGGTAACTCCACCTGCCGGGCTTCCTTCTCAGTAATCGGATGCCAGTCATTTTCATTTTTTAAGTCTTTTGCGTCTCGTTTACAGTTTTCGTTTACACATACCCACGAACGCTGTGTACCGTAATCCTTGAATCTTGTCATCGTCCCCTGTTTCCAACCCACAATGCTTGTATTCATGATTTCACAGATGCGGTCTGTCTCCGCCTTCTTCGGCTTTACATAAGGATTGTCCAGTGCCTCTTTAAAAAGCATCAATGAACAGACTTTTCTGTCTTCATGTTCATCCAGCCATGCCTGTATCATTCCGGCTTCCGTATCATCCGCCATGAACTCCTGCCGCAGTTTATCAAGCTGTGTTTCTGTTTCCTTTGAAAACGCCAGTTTAAAATTTCCATTACGGTACAACATCATTGCTTCCGCCCACACCTGATCAATATACTGTCTGGATTCCTTCTCATTTTCGAGGATATGAACCTCCATCTCTGCCCGGTTCGTCTGAACCGGAACGAATCTTCGATTTCCGGTACGGTCAAACGGCAGGAATCGCTTAATATTGGATGTTCCTCCAAATACACATTGCCTCGGACGATCAAGAGCATATACTGCATAAGAATCCCGATAAGTCTCTTTCTGCCTGCTCAGAAAGCTCTTTGTTTCCTCAATACTCTTAGAGCGTGCCGTTGCGACCATTTCAGACATTTCAATCATCCAATGACCACGAAGCTGACAATAAACTTTTTCCGAATCCAGTTTGCCGATGTCATCAGTGAACCAGTCATCCTTTACTGCCATGAAACGAAAAAATGTAGATTTTCCCACGCCCTGACCCCCGACCAGACAGAGCATATATTCAAACTTAATTCCGGGGCGGAACGCACGGGCAATAGCTCCCAGCAAAAACATTTTCATACTTTCATAGGTCAACTCATCCACAGGTGCACCAAGAAAATGATGCAGCACATAGCGGATACGTTCCTGCCCATCCCATTGCAGACTGTTCAAATAATCCCGGACAGGGTGATATTTGTTCCGATCTGCCTGATGGACAATACTTTTCTGCACAATCTTATCCATCGTCAGACCGTAAGTCTCTTCCAAATAAAGCATAATATAGTTCAAATCCATATCTGTGAATGCCGGGCTTATCCGTTCCCACCACACGGGTTTTACAATGTCTGTCTGCTCAGTCAAAATATTGTGCCGGAATACATCTTTTAACAGAGGATCATGTTCTAAAATTAGCTTACAGTTATGCCGATTGTTTTTCACAGCACCCTTCTGTGTCATTTCCAGTTGTTCTCTGATTTCCTCTACTGTCAACTCCGTTTCCATTATATCCATTACTTCGCACAATTCCTGTCGTGTCTGTGGTGATAAAGTCTGAAATTCTCTGTTCAATCGCTGTCACCTCCTTCCCATGAGCCACCACTACGGCAACTCGTTCTTCTAATGTGCCTGATAATAATGTATCCAACAGGTACTCTGTTTCTGATATTTTTTCCAATGCCTCCATAAACAGCGGATGCCAGACATCTTCCACCTGTTTCGGAGCACACTCTTCTTTCCACTGTTTCAACAAATGCAGGTAATCTGCCAGTGCACGGAAATATCTATTTTCTGCCTGCAGATACCTCTGTTCCTGTGTTAGCTGTCGTTTGATTTGTTTTCTCTGTGGCGGGCTGTGCCCCATGTTCTCATAATGTATAGAAAAATCTCTTGCCAATTTCTCTGCCGCCTCTTTTGGTTTTAAATTGTACAAGTGTGCCGTAAAATCAATCACATCCCCATCTGCCTGACATCCGAAACAATGAAAACGCCTGTCCACTTTCATGCTTGGATTCTTGTCACGGTGAAATGGACAGACCGCCATTCCATTCTTGTTTACCCGTATTCCATAGCTTTCTGCAGCCTGCCGGGTAGTCACAGACTGTTTAACTGCTTCAAATATATTCATCCTTTTCCTCTTTTCTTTACATCACAACTCCATATCGTTCCTTCCCAATTTAGTTCTTCCTTCGTGTTCCCATCGCTCTCGGTTCTCCTGTTCCGCAGTAATTTTTGCTTTTGCCAGCCTATCCAGAATGGAACTTCTGGCTTTTTTCTTAATCTGTTCGGTATTCACCTTTTTGACTTCCGGTTTTATCAGCGTGGTCTGGATTGTTTTAACTGCTGTCTGCATAGCTTTTGTAATTTTGGTAATTACTCCGTCCAATCGACTTACAGCATAAGTTCTTTCTTTTTGGGAAGCCTTGCGCTCAGGGGAAAGCACCCACGCCTTTGACTGTTCTACCAGACGAATGTCTTCTTTATGGGTTTCCACTCTGACCTCATCCGTCACAACCTCCACAGCTTTGTCGTAAGCAATATCTGAAACTTCATCGATCAAAGCTTCTACTTCTTCAATTTTCAAAGTAAGTGTATCCAGTATTTCTGTCTGGTTTTTCATCTGTTCCTTTTGCTTAAACAGGATATAATCCTGCTTTTCAAGATAATCTCGCCCTCCATAAGACGGTTCTTCTTCCAGATGCAACCCGTATTTTCGAGTTATATCAAAAAGCATTGTCCGGCAAATAGCATCAAAAGTCTGCTTTCGATTATTATTGCGGCCTTTAGGTTTATCCGGTTTTGGAAGTGCAATCCCTAATTCTTCCAGTGCTTTTTCCTGCTGGGGACAGATTTCCCCGTACTTATTCTCACAATCAAAAACATGACGT
This sequence comes from Blautia wexlerae DSM 19850, assembly GCF_025148125.1. NCBI lineage: Bacteria > Bacillati > Bacillota > Clostridia > Lachnospirales > Lachnospiraceae > Blautia > Blautia wexlerae. The sequence continues at coordinate 216,454 of NZ_CP102267.1, read as the reverse complement.
TCATGAATGTGCGGCGTTCCTTCGTCCAAATGCAGTGCCCAGTCCAGAATATGGACATGAGAACCGAACCGATTTGTGAACTGCTTTGTAAAGTCCTGTACGACCGCAAGTAATATTTCATAGGAAACAGATTCTTCTACTGTTCCTATTTGAAAAATAGTTTCCTCTGGACAGGTTTTATTGTTCTTTAGTAAATCTTCCACAGATCGGTTACGCTCTGTATGACGGGTTCTTGCATTTCTTTCATTCTGCGCTTCTATATATTTTCCATAATGTTCCTGATAAAAAGTACATTCAATTTTCTCAAAACTGATATCCTGAGAATCTTCTTCCCTGTTCTGCATTGTGGTATAGCCACGGTAACAGTCCCAGTAAATATTTTCTCTGACTCTTCCAGCATCAATATGTTCACTGTTTTCCAAGTCGAAACGGCGATCATTATGCCTGGGATTATAAGTGCCATTTTTCCCGGAGCGTCCATTGTGTCTTGTTGCTTTCAATAATTTTCTTGCCCTCCTTTTTCACGTTTTTCCAAATTAAATAAGGCAGCGAAGCTGCAAACCTGCGTGAATTTGCGTCAGGTAATACCCAGTACGAGTAGACGCACGCATCAACTCACTGGGCAATGGCTGCCGCCCTTAACCTGCACAAAAGACTTCGCTCTCCGCTCTGCTCCAGATTTAGTTACTATTCTCCGGCACCCTTCCATTCCCCTTTGCCATCCATTCGAAAAAAGCAATTTTACTAACCTTAATTAATCTGCCGCTTCGAAATGCCGGAAAACCGGGTGTATGAACCAGTTCATAAGCCGTTACTCTGGAAATCCCCATAATCCGCTGAATATCAGCCACATCCAGTACAAGAGGCAGTTCATCATAATTGTTTAATCTCTTATTTTCACTCATGTTGTTCCTCCATTTTTGATCTCATTTTTTTAGCTTCTCATTGCCGTTTTCTCTTTCCTGTTTCCTGAGTCATACTGCTGTCAAGGCATACAACACGTCATCCATTCGGATGCGCTCACTTCTTTTATCGAAGGTCATGGCGGTTTATCTCAGGTTAGACGGTCATAAAGTTGTCAAAGTACACTGCATAGTACGAAATTACCATTCAATCGTATCTTATCAATCTCATCTTGACTTTTCAATACTTTCGCGATACCATAAATGTAACTAATATTATATTTTTTAAAATTACCATACAAAACAGGAGCAAATAGAAATGGCTTATCAATTTATAAGGCAAGAACCTTGCTACGACCACATCCTCTTCGTTCTGGCATTGGATAGAGACAAAATGAAGGAGCGAATTTTAATCGGAACGGAACAGCAAATCCGTTTTCGACTGGACGGAAATAAAGATAACGATGTCATATATGATATAACACGTCCTCTAGGACGTTTTCTGATAGATTTTGAATATGATAAAGAAAAGAACTGGAATATATATGGACTTGCTCCCCTACGTGATGCATTGCACACTAACCGTTGGAAACAGCCTGCACTGGAACAGACTGCTGGTGATTTTCTGGCAAAAAAATATCTCACCGGTGATCCGGTGAGAATGTATGCTACATTCCGTATTTGGAATGAATATCTTGTTACAAGGGAATATCGTGACCGTAATACTGCCTGTGATCGTTTTATAGAAAAAATCCAAATTTTGACTCAGGCATTCCAAACAGAAAATGTCATGAATTTTAATTCTGATACCGGAAAACCAGAACGTTTTCATACTGGCAGTCTTTATTTCCGCAACACTCCTGCTGAAATCACTCGACTTGAACTTTGGTTTCCGGATAATAGGCGCAGAACAGAATGCGTAGCTGCCTATAGCTCTTTTTATCCGCTTATCACTTATTACTTGAATCGACTGAATGACTGGGGCCTTTGTTTCCGTCAGTGCAAAGTCTGTGGAAAATATTTTCTGGCAAAAAGCCAGCGTTATGAACTGTGCAGTGATAAGTGCCGTAAAGCACAGGCACTTCAAAACAAAAGGGAGTTTGATGAACGAGCCAGAGAAAATAACTATGATCTGCTTTATAAAAATGAATGCCAGAATTGGCGTAATAAAATCAATAAGTCCCAAAAAACTGCTAATTTTCCGATTGAACGCCTGGAAGAAATGAAAAATGCGTTTGACCTTTTTAAGAAAGAAGCTCTGCAGCGTAAGAAAGCTGTAAAGGCAGGAGCAACCAGTCCGACAGAATTCACAGACTGGTTGTATCAGCAGAGCAATATTATCTTAAAACTCAGCAAAATCTGAATCCATCCCTGTAAAGGAAAGGCAGCGAATTTACTCGCTGCCTGCCTTCTCATTGAACTTGTATCCTACACCCCAGACGGTTTGAATATATACCGGGTTACCCGGATCATCTTCTATTTTCTCACGAATATGACTGATATGGCTCATTACTATATTGTAATCGCCAAAATAGGATTCTTTCCAGACTATATCATAAATCTGTTCTTTACTAAATACTCTTCCTGGATTTTGTGCTAATAACTGCAGGATTTCAAACTCGGTGTAAGTTAATTCTATTTTTCTATTATCACGAACGACTTCTCTCCGTTTCAAATCAATCGCTATACCCTTATGCCATATTTTCGATTGAAATTGTATTTCCTGAAAAAGAAATTTCTCTCTGCCGGAATCTAACACAGAAATAACAGAATTTACCAAATCTTCCTCAGCTCCCTCGAATGATACCAGCAATATTTTTCCCACCTAATCGTCCTCGTTTCATTTAATACTAACTTAATGTTTCGCCTCTGAAGTATATCCATCAAATGTTTCCGCTTCCGGATTAAATTCAGTAAATAATTCCTGCATTCTATTTTTGCTTACTTTTTGAAAGCTGCTGATCTTTCCACTTTTGTCTCTCGTTACTTCAATGTACATAGTTCCGTTGCTGTTAGAAAAGATTCCCCTTCCCTCATCATATAAATCTGCTATAATCTTACCATTATAAACCCAGTTTCCTTGAGCATCACAAGATACTCCATAATCAGCATACTCCTGTGGAACAGCAATATTAAGACCTTTTCCCTCTTCACTGCTATATTCGCCCATGTCATCAGCCGCTATGTTCTCACTTCCTCCTTCTTCAAAAACAGATCCTTTCATTTCATCTGCAGTTACAGCTTCTCCGCCGGAACTTTCAACCAATACTGCCGGTTCTGACCAAAAATCATCTGATAACGGTTCTGCCTTTACGTCTGTGATGGTGCCATAGTTTTCCCTTTGCACTTCAACTCGAAGCGTACCTCCACGTTTGGAACTTATTGTATAAGTACCCGGCTTAAACTCATCCCGGAAATATCCAATGGTCTTTCCATCATACATCAGAAATCCTGTTTCTTTCTGGTAAGTTATTCCCGCTTTTGCATATTCAGAAAGCTGTTCTTCGCTGAATACATTTTCATTACTGTCTTTATTTTCGGTGACCGTTTCTGCTTCCTGCTTCGCATATTCTATATTTTCCGGAGAATATGCCATTGTAATTCCCACTGCATCATCAGATGATTTCGACAACTTCATCCCATCTTTTATTTTTTGAAGATTATCCTCATAAAGTGCAATCGTCTCATCTACCTTTTCCTGTGTCCATACAAACCATCCGTCGCCGCCTGTATAAGCTTTTTCACCAATCATAGACTGCAGAACTTCTTTTTCCTCGTCCAGCCATTTCGCATACTCTTCTGCTGTCCACCATTCCACATCCGAACTTGAAAGTGATTCATCTTCCCGGATATTCACTTCGTTTAAAGCAACTGTTGTTTCACCGTTTTCTTGCGCTGTCTCTGTCTTTTTCTCCAAGGATGATGCGGAAGTTGCAAATCCACCTGTCACGCAAATTACCAATACTGCACTTATAATTACTGCAAACTTAGATGTCTTCTTTATCTTCATAATTGCTCTTATCCTCTCTTCAATCGCATTTTTACTGAAACTGTTACATAATGGTGTCAGTCCGCTCTTTTTTTCTTCCATAGATATTAAAGCAGTTGCATATACCGACTTTATATCCATTCCAAATCTACGGACTACGGTTTCGTCACAGGATAATTCCAAATCTCTGTTAAAAAGAATATACATTACCCACACAAGAGGATTAAACCAATGAATGCATACTGCAGCAATCATTATCAGCTTTGTAAGCATATCAAGCCGTCTGATATGCACATATTCATGTTCCAACACATAACGAAGCTGATAAATATTTTTCCATTCTGTATTTTTCGGCATTAAAATAACTGGGCGAATCACACCATAAGAAAGTGGTGCAGCTATGGTTTCTGTCTGCCGGATGGATAGACTCCTTTTTAGTGGATGTTTTTCCTTCCATGCTTCCAAAATATCATTTTCAACAGGCAGCGAAAATCGAAATTCCCGATAACATTTTATATAGGAAACCGCAAAAAATCCAAAACAAAGTAACAGACCTGCCAGCCATATTACACTCAAAATCGAAATGGATTCTGTTCTCTGTACCATAGCCTCTGATAATCCATTTGCTATCTCAGGCATATTCCCATGAATGGGTAAAAATGTTGTCGTTTGCGCCGTTCTCACTGGGTTTATATCAGAATAAATACTCTGCAACAGAGAATAAATACTTGTGACTGATTTTATGGAAAATGGAACTAATAACCGTATTAATGCAATCCACCATAAAATCAAAAATGTTTTCTTCGGTAATCTGTTGATAAGCACAGCCCTTAATACCACAATAAGTAAAATAATAACCGTTCCCAGAAAACTCATTTGCAGCAGGCTCATATACATCACCTCATTCCAATTCACTGACGATCTGCTTCAGGTTCTTAATCTGCTCCATAGAAAGTTTTTTTCTGCCAAGAAGTGCCGCAAACAACTTGTCAACAGATCCATCATATATCTTATCAATAAGTTCATCTGTTTCCAGATCCTGTACCTGTTCTTTTGCTATAAGCGCATGGCACATAAATCCCGGTTCCGTTCGTTCAATCGCGCCTTTATTGATACACCGCTTAATCAATGTATACGTTGTGTTTTTATTCCAGCCGACTTCTCTGTTTAAAGTATCTGCAACATATTTCGCTGGCACGTCACCATCCTTCCACAGAACATCCATTACCTTTAATTCCGAATCAAAAAGTTTGATATTTTCCTCTGTCACTTGTTTCGCCTCCTATAAGACTACAGTAGTCTGTTCTTGTTTTCAGACTACCACAGTCTTGTAACATTGTCAATCATTTTCTGTCGCTAGGAAAAGAAAAACAGCCAGCCTTTCGGCTGACTGCTCCATACTAAATATAAACCATTTCGTTCAGTACAATTTCTTCTGCTCTGTTTCTAATATTATTACACCGTTGTACCCAAAGCATAGCATCTTTCCGCTTCAATTCCTCCGTCACTCCCTCAGCCGCTTTCATCTGATCAACAATACACGTAAACCGTTCCTCCGCTTGTTCGTCCAAATCCTCCAGATAGCTCCAAAGTTTTCCGGTCAGCAGTAAACTGGAATATCTACCGTAGCACTGCTTTTTCAGATACTCCCTGTGCATTCGTCCCCACTTACCGATAGATCGCTTTTCCTCCGGCAGCTTCAAGTCTGGGATATAATAATCCCCGACAAGTACATAATCAATGCCATTCTCCGTAATTCTTGTTTTCAAATCCTTCATGGTTCGTTCCTCCTTGGTTTTTCTTATTCTATTACCCAAACGAACCGTTCTATATTGTTACTTCCATATGTACAGTGCTCTTACTAATCCCGAATTTCTTCGCCGCCTGACGCACCGTTGCCTTTGTATCAATAATATAATTTGCAATTTCCACTGCCCGCTCCTCGATATAATCTTTCACGGATAAGCCTCCGAAGACGCTGTTTTTACAGTGTATGCACAGAAATTCCCGAATATGTAGCAATCATTTTTATAGTTGTGCCTTATATGAAAGAATCCTGCTTGCAGGATTCTCCGCCTGCGGCGGGTCGCTTCAGCGACATAATTCCTCTCCGTCGCAGTGCGATCCTGCCCGAAGGGCCTTTTTATGTTATAGGAACATTACCTATAACATAAAAGAACGGCCGTCCATACCGGACGACCGTTTCGCTCATTGCAATCTTATTTAAATTTAATCTCTTTCCCTTCAAGTCTCCACTGTCTGAATTCTGCGGAAGCAGATAACAGAAGATCTGAAGAAGAGTTCAGAGCTGTTTCTACAGAATCCTGAACTACGCCAATGATAAATCCTACTGCAACAACCTGCATGGAAATGTCATCTGAAATTCCGAACAGAGAGCATGCCATCGGGATCAGAAGAAGTGATCCGCCGGCTACACCGGAAGCGCCACATGCTGACAGAGCTGCAAGAAGACTCAGGATAATTGCTGTCGGAATATCTACATGAATACCAAGAGTAAATGCAGTTGCCATTGTCATAACCGTAATAGTGATAGCCGCACCATCCATATTAATAGTTGCACCAAGCGGAATGGTTACAGAATAAGTATCTCTGTCCAGTCCCATCTCTTCACAGACTTTCATGTTTACCGGAATATTAGCTGCGGAACTTCTTGTAAAGAAAGCTGTCAGCGCACTTCTCTTCAGGCAGTGGAAAATCAGCGGATATGGATTCTGGCGGATGCACCAGTAAACCAGAAGCGGATTGGTCACAAAATAGATAAACAGCATACATCCTACAAGAAGAAGCAACAGTTTTCCATAAGTCGTAAAGATATCCAGACCGTTTGTAGATACTGTGTTAAATACCAGACCAAAAATTCCAAAAGGTGCAAGATTAATGATCCAGGTTACTACCATGGAAATACCATCTGCAACATCAGCCAGAACCTTCTTTGTCATCTTATCAGCTGCACGAAAAGCAAGCCCAAGAAGAACAGCCCACATCAGGATCCCTACATAGTTTGCATTTACCAGTGAAGATACCGGGTTGGCAACTACGTTCAGAAGCAGGTTATTTAATACCTCAACGATACCCTGTGGTGCACTTGTATCTGTTGCTGCATTTGCAAGTGTCATCTTTACAGGAAATGCCATACTCGCAAATACTGCAATCACTGCTGCCAGAACTGTACTGAACATATAGAGAATGATAACTGTCTTAATAACTCCTCCATGAGATTTTCCTGCATTACACAGGGAACTGACAACCAGGAAGAATACCAGCAAAGGTGCGATTGCCTTTAATGCACTTACAAAGACATCACCCAGAATTGCGATTCCTGTTGCCTGCGGTACAGCAATTCCCAGAATCGCACCCAGAATCAGGCCAACCAGGATTCTCTTTACAAGAGCAATCCTGGTCCATTTGTCCCAAACTTTTTTCATTTCTTTAATCCTCTTTCCCTTTAATTTGATAAAACAATGATACGTTACATTATAAAGGAAGCACATAGAATATGCAAGAACATCTTTATAAGTGTATTGTATTTCTGTTTTTAAATTATTCAAAAAAGCAGATGTCGTTCAATCATTTATATCTGATTGAACAACACCTGCTTTCTCTCCGGCTCAGTGCGATTCTGTCCGGAGGACCTTTTTATGTTATAGGTATATTACGGAATAATTTCCTATAACATGAAAAGTCTCAGCAACTCTGCCTCCGGAAGTGGTCTTGAGAAGTAATATCCCTGGACCATGTCCACGCCCCATTCTCTCAGCAGACTCACCTCTTCTTCTGTTTCTGCTCCTTCTGCTACAATTGTATAACCCATATTCTGCATAACCGTCACAATACTGTGGTAAAAAACAGCAGCCTGTTCATCACAGGTAATCCCTGTTAACAACGATCTGTCCATTTTCACCACATCAAACGGAAGTCTCAATACTGCATTCAGATTTGCATACCCTGAACCAAAATCATCCAGACATAATCCGATTCCCGCATTCGTAAAATCCTCCACAGCTTTGCAGAAACTTTCACTATATTCAGTTGCCACTGTCTCAGTAATCTCAAACTGAAAATATTTCGGTAAAAGCTCATGCTCCTTCACTATATTAATCAGAAGCTGACTGTGTCCCGGTTTTAGCAGTTCGGAAGGTGACAGATTGAACTTTACATTCTTAATCTGTTTCATCATATATTCATTCTCTTTAATAAAACGGCACACCCTTCTGAACTGAAGCAGTCCGATCTGTGCAATGAGCCCCTGCCTTTCTGCAATACCGATAAACACATCCGGCGGGATCATTCCCATACAGGGATGCTTCAGCCTGCTCAAAGCTTCGAGAGTAATATAACGATCTTCCTTTGTCCAGAATACCGGCTGATAGTACACTTCAAACAGGTCTTTATCCACTGCTGTTTTCAGGAAATGCTCCACCTCTTTTTCATAACGGAAGCCCTCCAGAATCCTGTCATCTGACTGAATCACTACCGTTTCATCTGCACGTTTTACCAAAGATATCAGATACTCGATATATGCCAGCAGTACATCTTCCTTCTCCATCTTTTCACCGTTGATAATCCCGCAGATGATTGCCGGAAAAGTGATTTTTTCCCCGTCAGTTTCAAAAGGTTCTTTGAAATAGTTCTCAATCTCCTGTCTGTTTTTCTCATATTCTGTCAATGAATCTGTAATGATCAGAAAACAGTTTCCTGTGGTTCGGAACACCTGTACAGAACCTGTAATGTTTTGCAGTTCTCTTGCAATCTGTACCAGAAGCAGATCACCTGTACTGCTTCCGTAAACCTTATTAATCTGTTTCAGCATAAACAGCTCTACAGCAATCACATGAAACTCGATTCCTTTGGTAAATTTCTCCTGTATCCAGTTATCAAAATACCTTTTATCAAATGCTCCTGTTGTACTGTCTATATAATCACCTGGATTGTTCATCATAAGATAGAGAAATATGAGACCAAGTGCCAGTCCAAAATCTGACAGAAATATGTACCCTGTGTACAGTTCCACTCCTATACATACGCCTTCGATCACAAGAATTTTGCCTGCAATACTCATCTTTTCCGGCGTATAGTCCTCCCTGCTTCTGATCATACGCAGCATTATCAGAACGATATAAACCAGGGCATAAAGATAAAGAAACACATACCCTGTTCCTTTTTGAAAAACGTCATTACTGTCAAAACAGAAAAATCCCCCGCTTCCAAGGTTTCCAAGTACAGCTATCATCATAGCCACCGTAATCCCGGCACAGATCACAGATAATGCACCGCTCTTTTTCTCATTTTCATGCGAATCAGGAATACATGAATACAAAATATAAGGAATCAGAATATCAAGCAAATAGATTCCTGTCAGAATACCCATGACAGTTCCTTCATCTTCCGCTGTGTAATTCATAATTGTCAGCGTACCCAACAGGTCAGACAAAATATATAAACCGCTCAGGACAAGTATATATGTAAATGTTTTCACATTTGCATTATGCAGTTTCTTCTGCGTCAGAAAATGATATAAGAGTAACGCTGTAATAATAACTGCCGCTACCTGAAAGTTTATATTATAATTCATATGTCTTTCTCTCTTTCATTTTATTCTGATACATATTCGTATCTGCCTCATACTTCCATTCACCGGTTGTCTTCAGCTTTCCCCTGTCATCCCGAATTGAACTGAAACCTCTTGAAATAGACATGCGATATCTGCTGTTTCTGTTATAACGCCTTATTTCTTTATCCAGTTTCTCAGACAATACATTCCTGTCTTCCTCCGGATCAAACACAACTACCGCAAACTCATCTCCTCCTGTGCGATAACATTTTCCGATTGCTCCAAAAACATTCTCAATGCATCTGGCAGCCGCCACAATAACCTCATCTCCTGCCGCTCTGCCAAAATCATTATTGATCCTGCGCAGATAATCAATATCCATAAAGACCAGCAGGATATCCTTATGCTCATTCATGGTTTTCGGAATTTCCGCCAGCAGATTTTCAAAAGGTTCCCTGCTCTGCATTCCGGTCATCCAGTCCTCTTTCATCAGTCGTTCATATGCCTGCATTTCTGTCCGGTAACGGACCTTTCCAACAAGACTGATCACAGTATCTGCAATGATCATAACCAGAAATACCAGTATTCCAAACTCAAATATTGCTCCATAATAGGATATTTCAAACAGCCAGTACAATGACAGTGACAAAAGTCCACTGAACAATAATATCATATAAGCGATCAATATGATCTGCACACTTCGATCCGGCTTCTTTCTATATTCTTTCCAGAGCAGTACCGCTACGATCAGTACCCACGTTATCAGCAGAACATGTGTTACAAACAGCATATCTGCAAACGTGAATACCCCGAAATAGGCCAGAAGTCCCTGAATAAATGCATTCAGATAAAACACAGCAATTCCTGCATCCAGAATGCGTTCCTTTTTCAGTCCACCTATTTTCTGGGCAAAATGCAGCATCGGTACCGAATGTAACATAAACATATAAAAAGAAATCGTACAAAGCATATCCGGATGACTGCTATAGGTCTGGATCGCAGAAGAATCTGTAATCAGCCAGACTGCACATATCATAAGGAACAATGCTACATCGCGAAATCTGTCATCCGGCATCTGACGGTATTTCAGATAAACTGTAATCAACAGAGAAATAACGCTCAAAACAAGAAAACACAAAGCAATACCTATAACTATTCCTGAATTCTGTAAATGTAAAGCAATGACTGCACTTCCGGTTCCAATATAAACAGAAGTCAAAACATACTTTCCGTGATGTGGATTTGAATAAACCAGCTTCAGCGGCTCATTCTGCATGTCTGTAGGGATTTCCCCTACACATTCCAGTTTTGATTTCATCTGCGTATTCCTTACAAAGGTTGTATCCTGATATTCATAGATGGGACGGTCACCCAGCCAGATTTTCAGATCATACTGTGCACCTCTGGTTGTAACTACCTTACCGGCATCCAGATCAGTAATCCCGTCATTATATAATATCAGTTCTTCCCCTTTCTCTGCCTGTATTGTATCCGGAAGAGTAACTTCTGTTCTTTTTCCGTTGTCATAATAGTACCAGCCAGAAGATATCTTCCTGATCTGGTTCACCGGCTGCATCTTTTCTCCCAGTGACATAACTCCCAGAACAGCAGCAAAAACAGCCATCACCATGATAAACAGAAATATCTCTATGTTTTCTTTTTTCTTCTTCTGATTATATTTCACACGCTTCTCCTTCTCTTATTTCCAGAATCATAACTGTTTATAGCAGTCCTCGTAAGTAATGCATTTAAGACAGTTCAGCAGAATTTCACACTCTGATGAGCTGGATTAAGATACATTATTTTAGAGTATTGCCATAGTATCTCAGCAGGATAATAAACTGCTGAATAGTTACCTTTATATATTTTCTGAAGGTGCTATCAAAAAATAATATAAAGGTACTATAAAGCAATGTTAACATTCCACTATAAAAAATACAAGACACAAAAACAGCCACCTTTTACAGTGGCTGTTTTACTGTTACTGTTCTTTTTTCCTGTTGATGATCCGTCTCATTATACTGCTCAAAACGGCTCTCAATCTCTACCAGCATATTCGCATATTCTCTTAATTCCTCTTTTAGCTGTTCCTTATCTGTGCGTTCCTTTTTGTAGGAAATCCGATGCTCCATACTGGCCCAGAAATCCATGGACATAGTACGAAACTGTATCTCCACCGGGAAGTATTCCATTCCATCCAGACAATATACCGGCACTCCTACGATCACATGATAGCTCCGATATCCATTTGGCTTCGGGTTTCCAATGTAATCCCGTTCTTTGATTACTATCAGATCACTCTGACTCTTCAGAAGTTCTGTCAGATTATAGATATCATCTACAAAATAGCAGATTACCCTGACACCTGCAATATCCTGAAGATAATCCTTCGCATTCATCACAGTAGGTTCTTTTTCCTTTCGCTGCAGTTTTTCTTCAATACTCTGTTTCTTCTTAATCCTGCATTGGATGTTGTGGATCGGTCTTGCAGATGCCTCACCGTACAGGTTGTGATTCAACACATCAAGACGTGTGAGAAGCATCTGTTTAGCATCTTCATATGGTTGTATAAATTCATAGTATTCTTCATCTGTCATATTATTTCTCCTGTAAAAACCTCTGCAGTTATTCTTCTGTCTTTCATATTTCTTATTCTGTACTTCTTTGCAGAGCTTGGCATTTTTCCACATTTGTACTGCAAAATAACCATTTTTTCCCCATTACGTTTCCATCATACAAAAGAAATGTGTTTAATCAGTGTCCCAATTCTAATCATTTTATAAACAAAATTCTCGTCTGCTTACACTTACATACGGCACTGCTTCTCATGCACAATCCCGCCACACTCAGAGCATCAGCAGACTTATAGGAAATAAAAAAGCCCTGACTGTAACAGTACTCCATTACAGCCGGTGCTTTTTTTATTTCATCTTATAACCATTATTAATTACATAATCTTACGGAACAGGTCTTTCAGATCTTCTACGCTTGCATCTTTCGGGTTTCCCGGTGCGCATGCGTCTGCATGTGCGGATTCTGCCAGGAACTGGAGATCTTCTTCTTTGATTGCTTCCAGTTTAGTCGGGATTCCTACATCAACAGAGAGTTTCTTAACAGCTTCGATTGCTGCTTTTCTGTATTCATCCTGAGACATTTCATCTACGCCTTTGACACCCATTGCTCTGGCGATCTCACGATATTTCTCACCTGTGCATTCCTGATTGTATTCCATAACAATTGGAAGCATCATTGCGCAGGCAACACCGTGTGGTGTGTCATAAACAGCACCAAGTGTATGAGCCATGGAATGAGCGATTCCAAGACCTACGTTAGAGAATCCCATACCAGCGATATACTGTCCAAGAGCCATTCCTTCACGACCTTCTTTTGTGTTTTCAACAGCACCGCGGAGAGATTTGGAGATCAGCTCGATTGCTTTTAAATGGAACATATCTGTCATTTCCCACGCAGCTTTTGTTGTATATCCTTCGATTGCATGAGTGAGGGCATCCATACCTGTGGAAGCTGTCAGTCCCTTTGGCATGGAGGACATCATTTCAGGATCAATAACTGCGATGATCGGCATGTCATGTGGGTCAACGCATACAAATTTACGTTTTCTTTCTACATCTGTGATAACGTAATTGATAGTTACCTCTGCTGCTGTACCTGCTGTTGTCGGAACTGCAATGATCGGTACACAAGGTTTCCTGGTCGGAGCTGTACCTTCCAGACTCCTTACATCTTCGAATTCAGGGTTTGCAATAATAATACCGATTGCTTTGGAAGTGTCCATGGAAGAACCACCGCCGATTGCGATCAGATAATCCGCTTCAGAATTCTTAAATGCCTGAACACCGTGCTGTACGTTCTCGATTGTCGGGTTCGGTTTGATGTCTGAATACAGTTCATATGCAAGTCCGTTTTTCTCAAGAATATCTGTAACTTTACTTGTTACATGGAATTTTACAAGATCAGGGTCAGAACATACGAAAGCTTTCTTAAAGCCATGTGCTTTTGCTTCGTTTGCGATTTCCTCGATTGCTCCTGCTCCGTGATAAGATGTCTGATTTAAGTTAATTCTGTTTGCCATAATGATTTCCATTCCTTTCAGTATTAGGTAAGCTTCCGCAGCGCTTATCTTTGTTATTATATTAACAATGCGAAACAAAAAAAGAAAGTTACACTTTCGTTCAAATGTAACTTTCTCACAATGTTTGTGCAATAGTGCCGAAAAACTGTGTGCAAAATTATGCACTAATATTGTTATATTTATGACAATATTTCCAACTTTTCAAACAATTCCGAGAGTTTTCCCGGCATCCCGTCAACTAAAATTTTCGCCAGTCCCTCCGGTGCACATTCCAACTCTCCCAGTACCCATTTTACAGTCATATAAATAGAACTCTGGCAGTACATTTCCAGAATACAATGTATAGTCTCATCCGGGATTCTTCCTGTTTTCTCACGGATCAGATTCTCATAGAAATCCAGGATCAGTTCAAAATCATGCTGGCGCAGACTGTTCTGACTGTCATATTTAAATGCTGCTGCAAAGAAAATATGCTCTTCCTGAATATAGGTAAACTTCTTTACCAGAGCATCATAAACAGTTTTCCCCATTCCCATATGCTCAAAGGATTTCGCCAGAAGCTTATCGAAATACCAGTTGATCAGGTCAAATTTGTCCATAAAATTCCGATAGAAAGTCTGCCTCGTAACACCACAATTCTCTGTGATCTGTTTTACTGTAATGTTATCTACAGACATCGTTTTCATACATTCCTTCATTGACCGCGCAAGACGGTATTTCGTTTTCTCACCCTTACCTGCTTCATTTATCATATCCATACAAATTCCTCTCACAGATAAAACTTCGTGTGTTCATTATATCAATTTCTTCCCTGTATTTCCAGATAGTTTCTTCCTGAAATTCGTATTTTAAGGAGCATATTTTAGTTATTGTTCACACACCACTATTCCGCGAGGTGTTTTGGCATGAATATGCCAAAATCCCGAGACATACAAGCCAAAATTCCATTGCCGCAGGCAATCTGGAATGAATTTTGGCTACGTTACTGTGAACGAAGTGAACAGTAATATATTTTATTTTGATTTTTCTGTTTTTATTTACTTCAAAATGTTATAATCATAAAAGATAAAAAATAAATAATCCGCTTTAAGAAGGGAGACATTCTTATGGATTTAATAAAAGAAGCACTTTCCATGGGTTTCGCAGATGCAGCGATCATGGATACAAAAGACCTGGTATTTGTACCGGAATACAGGCAGTTCTGCGAGGACAATCTCTGTGGAAATTATAACCTGGTTCCTGCATGTCCGCCTGCCTGCGGTACTGTAGAAGAAATGCAGGCAAAGGCATTGAAATATGAAAAGGCACTGGTTCTCCAGACTGTTCTGAAAGATCCGATCATGGATCCGGTTCTTTTCAAGCAGGCGAAACATGCACAGAATATTCTTACAGAACAGCTTGCCAGACAGATGCAGGAAGCGGGAAAAGAAGATATCCTGATCATGAGCGCAGGACCGTATAAGAATTGTTCCTGTATGTCCGCCTACAGTGTAGATGCACAGAAAATGGCTGATGCAGTAGGTATGGTCTGCTGGGCAGATGACTCAGATGTAAGATTCTTTACACAGATTCTGTTTCACGAAGATTATAGCAAGCCTCATAAATAATGCATATTGATTAAGAGGCTTGCTATAGTATAAAATACGGCTGACTATATCCGCATTTAACCCGGATATAGTCAGCCGTATTTTTATACTCTGTTTTTATATTTATGTCGAACCGATAAGCTCATTTGCTTTGCTATTCACTTGCGTTGGTCGAACCCATTTCTGTCTTACTTAAGTATTTATTTATCCTCATGATGCTTATGATGTTCATGCCGTTTATGATGTTTTTCCTCTGATTTATGATGATGGTGTCCATGCTTATGTTTCTCATTTCCGCACACTTCACATCCTACTTCAATCTTACCCTGTGTATCCTCATCCCAGGTACCATAAGAAACCATCGGCGTATCCTTCATAATGCACAGACTGATGGTCTGATAAAGAATAATACCACCCATTTTGGCTCTGTATACAAACAGTTCACGTCCAAAATAATCGCAGATTCTTCCCAGTACTTCGCCTTCTTTAAATGTCTCACCGGGCTGTTTCGCCGGATACCAGCAGCCTGATACCGGGGCATCTTCATAAATCACAGGACTTACTTCTATCGGTGGTTTGCCATGAATATGAGACTTCCCACGAAGGATTCCCAGATGTCTGATGATATTCTTCACATCATGAACATCCTCCGCTACCAGATCTTCGCACCAGCGGGAACTATGTCCACGTTCCAGCAGGATACTCGGGATTCCCATGCTTCCGGCGTAGTTGTAGGCTCCACCTGTTCCACACATGGAAGTTACCAGATAGTCCACATGTGCGATTTCCGCCATCTCCCGGCTCTTTGCGGCTACTTCCGAAGCTGCTGCACCTGTACAGTATACATAAGATACCAGACCTTCAAATCCGTCACCGCAATGCAGATCCACATAGTAATCTGCCTTCTGGAAAAATTCTGTCACAACCGTATAAGCAATCCTGTCACTGAGCGTCCCGTTTGGATTTCCAGGGAAAACTCTGTTCAGGTTTTTTCCATCCTCATAGGTAAGACTCATGGTACGGTGCTCAAATCCCGTCCTGTTCATCAGACGGATCACAATGATATTTCCTGCGATCTTCTTCGGATCCAGTTCATCTGCAAGCTGCATGGCAGCCTGAATCCCTACATATTCTGCATTATGCACGCCGCCGGAAATAAGAACCGTTCCGCCTTCTTTTTCTCCGCAGATCAGTGTTACCGGAATTCCGAATTCTGCACCAATAACATGCACATACCCAGATACTTTCTCACCCGGCTTCGCCTCCAGATCTGCTACCCGTAATGTCCTCATTTGCTTATTCCCCGTCAAAGATACGCGCCTTGGCATCTTCTACAGAATAACTCTCTGTCAGTTCTTTGAACTTCTCAGGTGCAGCACTGTCATCAAATACCTTGATCACGCCCTGAAGATCATCACAGCTATACGCATTTTCATAGATACCTGTTGCATATCCATAAAGCTCTTCATAATCTTTCTCATTTGTTGCAGTCCAGAAGCCCTGGTACAGACGTGCTGCCTGTCCGTTCTCTTTTACTGCATCCTGATTTCCTGTGATGGCATTGTAGATCATGGCAAATGCAGGACCTGCCAGAGATGCATATTTTCCCTGTACATAATCAACAGGTGGATTTCCGAACATATCTTTCTTCTGGAAGATTTCATAATTTCCATCAGTGAAACTGTCGATAGAGCCTACCAGAATATTGCTGTTCTGTTCTTTCTCCTTATCTGCGATTTTATCCAAATAAGTGGAAACATGGAACGCACTCATCAGCGCATCACAGTTTCCATCTGCAAATGCAGTGCTCAGATTTTCAAGTCCCGGTCCGTCCTGCTCTGTGTATCCCGGACAGATCGTAACCTGTACAGAACCATCTTCACTGGAAAGCTTTGTAACTTCTTCTGTTGTAGAAAGTGTTTCTGCCTCTTCTGTCAGAACCAGCCCTGCTTTCTCTTCCAATGTATTGAGCATTCCCCAGGTTCTCACCTGATGCAGGCGGTTTCCTGAAGAAGCACCACCGGACATGATCACAAAATTCTTCGCACCCTTATCCAGAAAATACTCTGTCATATCGCATCCGCTCTGGTACACATCTTCCAGCTTTGGTCCCACGCTTCCCATATAATAGGGATTATCTTTTACTGCTTCATAATTCTCATCGCTGATAGTGTTGGAACCAAGTGCATAATACATCTCTTCCTTTTCACATTCCTCAATGATATCCTGAATTCCTGAAGCAAATCCGCCGAAAGAAATGATTCCTTCTGCGCCCTGCTCTTTCATTTTATCAATATACTGAATCTCATTCTCTGCGCTGGTTGTCTTGCCGGAGAAAATGAATTTCACAGGAAAACCTGCCTGAATATAGTCGCGGTAGTAGTCAGAGAACATTTCCATCTCTGAGGCATCCGGATCATATACGACGACACCAATTGTATGCACCTCTCCATCTGCATAGGTTTCAGTGGCAGCCCAGGCAGGGGTTGTAACTCCAAGCGCAAGAACCGCACTCAGTGTCAGACTGATAAACTTTCTTCTCATTACACCTTCCCCCTTTCCTTCAATTTTTCAGATGCTCCTCCACATAGAAACAAGCTGCTTCATGTCCGGGAGCAATCTCTTTCAGCTTCGGCATCTCTGCCTTACATCTGTCTGTGCAATGCTCACAGCGGTTCTGGAAAGGACAACCCTTGGGTACATCCAGAGGACTTGGTGCTTCACTCTCGATACTTTGGATCTTCTGGCTGGGATCCATATGAATGGAGAACTGTGCACCCAGAAGTGCCTGTGTATATGGATGCACTGCATACTCTGTAACATCTTCACCTGGAATAACCTCTACGATATTTCCCAGATACATAACAGCGATCTGATGGGCAAAAGAGCGGATCAGCGCCAGGTCATGGCAGATGAAAAGCATGCTGATATTTTTTTCTTTCTGAAGGCGTACCAGAAGCTCGATCACAGATTCCTGTACAGAAACATCCAGTGCAGAAGTCGCCTCATCACAAACCAGAATCTCCGGTTCCAGTGAAAGCGCTCTTGCAATACTGATTCTCTGTCTCTGTCCGCCACTCATGTTGTGAGGATAACGATCTACGAAATCTCCAGGCAGCTCTACCATTTCCAGCAGTTCTCTTGCTTTGGCTTCTTTCTCGCTTTTCTTTAATTTTCCGAAGTTGATCAGTGGCTCTGTAAGGATATCCACGATCTTCATCTTCGGATCAAAGGATGCCAGCGGATCCTGGAAAACCATCTGCATATTCTGGCGGTTTAACCATGTTTCCTTTTTGGAAAGATCAGCAAGGTTTTTGCCATGATACAGAATCTCACCGCTGGTAGGCTTGTCAAGGGAAATAACCATCCTTACGAATGTGGATTTACCACATCCGCTCTCTCCTACAATTCCTAATGTCTTGCCCTTATAGACATTCAGGTTAATGTCATTGCAGGCTGTCAGTGTCCGTCCATGGGAGGCCGGAAACTGTTTTACGATGTGCTTTGCATTGAGCACGATATCTGATTCCTTAAACAAAACGGCGTCCCTCCATTTCCGGTACTGCTGCCAGAAGTTTCTTTGTATAATCACTGGTCGGATGATTCATAACCTCATCCCTTGTTCCCTGATCCACCACTTTGCCATGCTGCATAACAATCAGCTGGTCTGCCATATAAGCAGCTACACCAATGTTATGGGTTACGATGATAATGCCTGTGTGGAAATCGTCACGCAGCTCCATCATCTGACGAACAATCTGTGCCTGTGTAGTCACATCCAATGCACTGGTGGGTTCGTCTGCCAGAAGCAGTTCAGGATTAAAGGTCATTGCCATGGCAATACCCACACGCTGACGCATACCACCGGAAAGCTGATGAGGATAACTGTTCATAATATTCTCTGCTTCCGGGAGACGCATTTTCTCCAGCATGCTTACTCCTTTTTTCCACGCTTCATCTTTTGACACTTTTGAATGAGTACAGATGTATTCCACGAACTGGCTTCCAATCTTACGGATCGGATTCAGGGTTCCGCCGCAGTCCTGGAAGATCATGGATATACGTGTTCCTCTTAACTGTCTCCATTCATCCTTGGTATTGGTCAGCAGGGATTTTCCGTTAAAGAGGATATCTCCCTGTGTTACCTTACCGCCCCCGGCAAGTGCGCCGAGGACAGCTCTGATAACAGTGGTTTTTCCACTTCCACTCTCACCTACAACACTGATGATCTCGCCCTTCTTCATGTTCAGGTTGAAATGCTCGATAGTAGGTGCCTGCTTTCCATACCGGACTGAGAGATCCTTTATTTCAAGCATAAATAACGCTCCTTCTTACTTGTTGCTGTGTTTTTTGGATTATATCTGTGTCCATCTTTTCTGATATCCCGATGAACAGACATAATCCGTGCAGTCTCATTCAGAAATTAATATCTCTGAATATAATTACTCAGCAAGTGTGATGTCTTTTGTCAGCCAGTAGTAATCCATCGGATACATCTTCACGCCTGTGACTCTCTTGTTGGAGAACAGATAAGTTGTCTCATATCCGAAGAATACAGTTGCTGCATCATCCATGATATCCTGCTGGATCTTGATGATCAGGTCTTTTCTTTCTTCTTCGTCAAATGTTCCTGCAAGCTCATCAAGAAGTTCATCTACTTCCGGATTGTTGTATCCTGTTGTGTTGTTTGCAGATTTGCTGTACCAGTTCTCTCTTAAATAGTTCTCCGGATCTCCTGTATTAGCTACAAGTACGTTCCAGATAAGAAGGTCATACTGACCGGAATCTCTCATGTCGAGAAGTGTTTCATAGCTTACTGTATTCAGGTTTACATTGATACCAATCTCTTTCAGGCTGGCCTGTGCTGCCTGTGCGTAAACACCAAGCTCTGCACGGCTTGTATAGATAACGAAATCAAGTGTCAGAGGATCTCCGTCCGGTGTTTCCACGAATCCGTCACCGTCTGTATCTTTGTATCCTGCTTCCTCAAGGATTGCTTTCGCACCTTCCGGATCATAGCTGTTCTCATCGTTCAGATCATCAAATCCGAAGTCAAGTGTAGGAGGTACCGGTGCTTTACCTGCTGTAGCTCCACCCTCAAGAAGAACGTCACAGTATGTCTGTTTGTCAAGTCCGCGCAGAAGTGCCTGACGAAGCGCTTTATCGCTGAGTGCACGGCCTTCACTCTGGTTCATGAATGCATATGTGGAACGCAGGGACTGAAGCTCCTGGATCTCATAATTGTCATTTCCTTCAAACTCAATAAGGTTCTCTGTCTTTAAGTTATAAGCAATATCGATCTCGCCTGTCTGAAGAGCCATGGAACGTGTTGTCTGATCATCTACACATTTCAGTGTTACTCTGTCAAGCGGAACTTCGCCATCCCAGTAGTTCTCATTCTTAACTACAACACAGGAGTCTGTAGGGCTGAAAGATTCTACTGCGTAAGGTCCTGTACAGATCGGTCCTTCCATTGCAAATGTAGAATCATCTACGTTTGTATCTACGATCAGGAATAATGGGTCTGCAAGGCTTCCTGCCATGTTTGCGTTTGCTCTGTTTAAGTGGAAGATCAGGTTCTGTCCGTCTACTTCCATGCTGTCCAGATCAAAGAACTCCGGTACTCGGTCACTCTTGTCAACTGTACGCTGAATAGATGCCATTACCATCTCCGGTGTCATATCATCACCGTTGGAGAATTTAACGCCTTCACGAATCTTGAATGTCCATGTTTTTCCGTCTTCGCTGTTCTCCCAGCTTTCTGCCAGACAAGGAACGATCTCACCTTCTTCATCGAATTTGGTAAGGCACTCACCGATAGCATAACGGGAAACAACCCAGCTGAAGTACTGCTCTGTAGGCTCCAGAGTATCAGCAAAGCTTGTTACACCGATTGTGATCTCTTTTGCATCTGCTGCGTGAGTTACGGTTGCCATGGAAAATGTCATTGTGCATGCAAGTGCTACTGCTAAAACTTTTTTAAATAATGTATTCTTCATATATTCCTCCTGAAATATTTAGGTAAGTGGTGAAGTCCGCGGTTCAGTACGGAAGCCGCAGAACTCTTTGTTTTTATTTTCTTATTTTATATTTTCTTACTCCTGTCTTGGGTCAAGAACGTCACGGATGCTGTCACCAAGCATGTTGAAGATAACTACGCAGATTACAATCGCGATACCTGGGTAGATCATCAGCCATGGTGCTTTTGCCATGTAAGTTCTTCCCTCGTTCAGCATCAGTCCCCATTCCGGTGTCGGCGCTGTAGCACCAAAACCAAGGAAGGATAAGGATGCCAGTTCCAGCATCATGGTTCCGATATCTGCTGCTGCAGTTACTACCATCTGAGTAACCATGTTCGGAAGAACATGTACCAGCAGGATCTTCCATGTCCTGGTTCCGTTTACGACTGCTGCTTCAATATAAAGGTTCTTCTTTACTCTCAGTACCATGCTTCGTGCAAGACGGGCATATTTGGTCCAACTTACCGCTGCAATGGAGATAACGGCATTCACAAGGTTTGGTCCCAGCATACCGGCGATTGCGATTGCAAGCACCAGACCGGGGAAAGAGATCATCATATCTGCGATACGCATGATCACACCGTCCACGATTCCTCCGAAGTATCCGGCGATCACTCCAAGAAATGTACCGATCACAAAGATAACTGCCACCAGACATAAGGTCATGATCAGAGAAGTTCTGGTTCCAAAAATAACTCGTGATAACAGATCACGTCCCAGCTTATCTGTCCCAAAGGGATGTGCAGAACTTGGAGCCTGAAGTGATTCCAGCATCACTGCATCCAGCGGGTCGTAGGGTGCGATCTGTGGGGCAAACACAGCCACACCGACTACGACCAACGCCAGTATCGAAAAAAGAGTAAACTGCTTATTTTCTTTAAATACTTTCGCTAACTTCAATTATCTATCCTCCTTAAGTCTTGGATCCAGATAAGTATAGGACAGATCCACAAGCAGATTGATACACATATACAGGATAGCGATCCACAGTACATATCCCTGAACCAGCGGATAATCGCGACAGGAGATTGCTTTGACTGCCATATTTCCCATACCCGGCCAGTTATAGATGATTTCAACGACTGCAGTACCGCCAAGAAGACTTCCCAGGGAAAGTCCAAGCAGAGTTACCAGCGGAAGCATTACATTTGGAAGAACATGTCTCCATAAAATCACACTCTCCTTGATACCTCTCATACGTGCACCTGTTACATAATCCTGATGAAGCTCCTCCAGAACCGCACTTCTCACCTGTCTGGTATATTTGGCAGACATGGCAAGCGCCAACGTAAGTGACGGCAGGATCATAGCCTTCAGATCAGTACTTCCTCCTGCTACATTTACCCAGCGAAGCTGTACACCGAAGATACTCAGTAAGATCAGGCCAAGCCAGAAGCTTGGTACGGATACCCCGATAAAAGTAATTCCTCTTACAAAGTAATCCGGGAATTTGTTCTGATACACTGCTGCCAGGATTCCCAGCGGAATGGAAATCACGATCATCATAAGCAGTGCCAGCAGAGACATCTTCAGGGTTGGCCAGAAACAGGATACAAGTTTCTGTACTACCGGCATCTTAAAGGAATAGGACTGTCCCATATCTCCGGTAAGTACACCCTTCAGCCAGGTTCCATACTGCACAAGAAAGGGCTGGTCAAGTCCCAGCTCATGCCTTGTCTGTTCCAGAAGCTCTGGTGTGGGAAGATTACCGCACTCTGTCAGCATGATCTCAGCCGGATCACCAGGAGACAGATAAGTCAGTCCAAAGGTTAGAAAGCTGATACCAAACAGGACGATCAGAATCTGCAGAAATCTTTTCCCGATTTGTTTTTTCGTCAAAATAATCTCCTTCCTACATCTTTCGTGAATTAAACCAATACCGGAAATGTTTCTGATTACTTTTACTCAGTAACATGGGGAATCCCCCCATAGGGGTTAATTTTCAGGCAAAAAAATAGCCCGCAATATGAAAACACCATACATACGGACACAAAATGACATGAAAAAATTATGCTTCCTATCTACCGTAAGAATCATTCCTATCCCAATTGTAAGCAGTTCTCCTGACTTAAGTTCACCACTTCGAAATCGCCTTCCCGGACCAACTTTAAAATCACATGATCCAGTGACATTTTTCATTCCGAAGCTCCCTCTTACAGTGACGGGATCGTACCGGACTTACACCGGTTTCTCTATTAATCCTTGTGGAACTTACAACGACTGGTTCAAAACCAATAAATGTTATTTAATTTTTACTATAATATTATAGAATATATTTTTTTACTTTGTCCAGTAATTAGCAAAAAAAGTCAAATTGTACATAAAAACATACAATCAGATTTTTTAATAAATAAACAAGGTTATTTTAACTTCCCAATATGATAGAACTTCCACAAAATAGCTTTTTTCTCAACAACTGTTGTCTTGTTCCTGCTGCTGTTCTATGCTAAAATATTTCCAGTATAAAATCATAAACCACAGACAGATCAGTACCCTGACATTTCCGGCACTGATCATATCTGATCATATTATACAAACTGTCAGGAAAGAGGCGATTACATTGAACATTGAAGATTCCTGTATTTCCTGCATTGACACAGACTGGTCCTACCAGCTTGCCAGACGCATGGAAAAAGAGAAAACAAACCCTGTTCTGGGCTATCGTACTGCAGGTTCCGCTGCTGAAACAGCTACAGGAGATATGTTATACAGGGAAATGAAAGCTATCGGACTTACCGATGTAACCAGAGATACATTCTCACTGGACGGATGGGAATTCGAGAAGGCAGTCCTGAAATTTACAGATGATGACGGGCAGGAACACACCTTTCAGATGGGCGGATATCAGACAAATTTCGAGACAGACGGATTTGAAGATTACGAACTCGTTTATCTGGGAAAAGGAACTGCCGCAGATTATGAAGGCATAAACGTAAAAGGAAAGCTAGTTATGGTTGAGATCAACCAGCGAGACGAATGGTGGATCAGCTTCCCTGTTTATCAGGCTTATCTGCGTGGCGCTGCTGCCCTGATCGCAGTTCAGGCAAACGGCTACGGAGAAATCGCAGAGTCTGCGCTGAATGCACAGGATATCGCAGGTCCTGATTTCGCACCTGCATTCTCTCTGTCTCAGGCAGATGCACGTATCCTGAAGCGTTCTCTCCGAAATAAAATTTCCGCCTGCGAAGACAACACCACTGATTCAGAAGATACCCATAACACTCCGGAACAGGATGCTGCTTTATTACGCAGATCCTCATTAAAAGTATCACTGGATGCCCGTTCCAGAGTGATTCCGGACACAACAGCAGGCAATATCACAGGTAAAATACAGGGGACTGAGACAGACTCTATGATCCTGCTGTCCGCACACTATGATTCCTATTTCGATGGATTCCAGGACGATAATGCGGCAGTCGCCATGATGCTCGGCATTGCCCGTTCACTTGTAAAGGGCGGCTATAAGCCTGCCCACACTCTCGTTTTCTGCGCAATGGCTGCCGAGGAATGGGGAATCATTGATTCCAAATACGACTGGTCTACAGGAGCCTACAATCAGGTATTCCGCGTACATCCTGACTGGCAGGGTAAAGTGATCGCAGACCTGAACTTTGAACTTCCTGCACACGCACACAATAGACAGGATGCCATCCGCTGTACCTATGAATATGCAGATTTCATCAGACAGTTTACAGACAGCCTGACTGTCCCGAAGGAAGCATATCCTGACGGGATCACGGCTCTCTCTCCCATCGAGACATGGTCTGATGATTTCTCCATGGCAATCGCAGGTATCCCATCCACAGTCAATGATTTCAGCGCCGGGCCCTTCATGCAGAATTATTATCATTCCCAATATGATAATCAGGATGTTTACCAGGAAGCTGTCTATCAGTTTCATCATGAATGCTATCTGAAACTGATCATGGCCATTGACAGACTTGTCCTGCCACCGATGAATTTCAGCAACACCATGAACGCGGTCGCAGAAAGTATCCACGAAAATGCACTCTCATTTGCTGATCCTGAGCAGAATGTTCTGCTCAGAAACCTGCAGACAATTACCGCTTCTGCCGAAAATATTTATGACAAAATCTGCCAGATTAATGCGGAATATGCCACACTTTCAGACTCCGACGCCCGCATTGCTTTCCGCCACAAATGGGAATATGCCGGACTGGAGCTGCTGAAAACTTTCCGCAAGGCACAAGACTATCTGGTACGTCTCAACTGGCAAGATGAAGTAATTTTCCCACAGGAAGCTGCCTCCAAAAATATCCGACAGCTGGAAAAAGCCAGCCGGGCTTTATCCGAGGGAAATATTACAGATGCATTGAAGGCCCTCTATCGAGTAGACAATAATATGTACGCATTTCTCTTCGATGAAGAAGTTTACTATCACTTCACCGAATACATTCTTCACCAGCCAAAAGACCGCCTGATGTGGGGTGCCGGACGTATCATGCATCACGAAAATCTCTACGGAATCGTGCAGAAACTGAAGCAGCGCATGGAAGAAGAAACACCGGAACTCGATAGTGAGATCCGTCGTCTGGAAGCTGCCCTGCGCAGACAGAAGGCTTATTATAAGGACGATATCCGCTACTTAAACACCTCCGTTAATAAGCTGTCTGCGATGTTGGATAACATCTATAATAATCTACTGTCTTTTTAAAAAACATTACCACTCCCGGGAACAGCAATGTTCCCGGCAATAAATAAGGAGATTACTACATACCATGGAAAGTGATAATTTGTACAGAGTACAGGAAGAAGATTTACCACGATTACAGAAACTGTTAACGGTCTGTTTCGCACAGGATCCGCTGTATCATACCCTGATTCCTGATGATGACACCAGAGAAAGACTTCTGCCGGAGCTCTTTTCCTGCGATCTGACGGAGTTCTTTCAGACATGCGAAATTTATTCTGACAGCAGCGAACTGAACAGTATCCTGGTTGTTTCTGACGAAAGCGAACCTTACAATTTTCTGCACTACTGTCTCACAGAGGCCAGAGCTGCACTTACCACTGACGGATGGCTGATCAAAGAAGATCCAAGCCTGAAAACCTTCTGGAATTTCATTCAGGGCAAAGACTACCTGAACTCAAGCTGGACTGATCAGCTTCACCAGACAGAACGTCTCCATGTGATCTACCTTGCGGTAGACCCGGGACACCAGCATCATGGGCTGGCAGAACTTCTGATGGATGAAGTGATAAATTACGCCCAGAAACACAAGATGCTGATTTCTCTGGAAACCCATAATCCCAATAACGTTCCTATTTATGAACACTTCGGATTTAAAACATACGGGATAGTGGAAAAACCTCATTTTGATCTGAAACAATATTGCATGATCCGAGAGGCTACTGTATAATCTGTCCCTGCACTGCTCTCGCAATTATTAACATAAAGACTCCGTAATTGATAAATTAACCTATTTTTCACTTACATTTTTGTCTATTTCTACGTCTAGTAATATTTATACTTTTATATTAAAATAGCATACAGATGTCGGATAAAACTTTTCCACATCTGTTTGTTTATAGTACCATGTGTACTTTTCCGCTACTATTCTTAATTACTGTTAACTGTTCGGAGACTTTCCATTCAACGGACTGCTGAACATCCACGATTACCAGAAATAAAAGTATTTACCTGGCAATAAAAATTTTAATAACCCCCAGAGTACACATCACTACACTGATAAGGAGGACTTATAATAATGGTACGAAATGCAATGAGCGCAACAGAATTTTATATTTTACAATATTTATGGACCAGAGAAACACCTGCAACTTTTTCTGAGATTATGGTTCACTTTAATGAGGAAGAAAAGAAAGCATGGAAGAAACAGACAGTAAACACATTTCTTTCCCGTCTGGCACAGAAGGGCTTTTTGAATATTGACAAGAGCGGAAAAAGAGCTATCTATATTCCATCTGTCACCTCAAAGAAATTCTATGAAAATTATGCCCAGGAGATTGTAAAGGATTCTTACAACGGAGCCATCAAAGATTTCATCGCTGCATTTACAGCAGGAAATAAATTAAGCGCAGCTGAGAAAGCTGAATTATTATCTTATATCCAGACACTTTAATCAGAAATGCTCAATAAAAAGGCTGTCATTAACAACAGCCTTTTTTATTTACAGAATTACTATAAATACCGGATCAGAGAAATTACTCTGACTCTTCTATATTTTCCAACGTAAGCTTATGATATGGCGTGCGCACATATTTTCCGTCGATCAACGGAATATCACTCTTATCTCCATCCGTTGCGATTACAAATGCAAGATTCAGCATTTCACGCGCCTGCCCCTCTTTATCATTATAAACCGTTCCAAGCATTTCCTCATTCTTTACAGCCTCAATCCCCTCATCTGTACGGTCGACCAGATTGACACACACCACATCACATCCTTTATCGATCAGGTTTTTCACCTGTTCATTCTGCGTCAGCTGACTCTGTGATGCATCCAGGATTTCCAGATTGATTGCCACACCGCTGGATTCCTCTTGCCAATGATTTTTTCAGGTTATATTTTTTCTATTGTGATTTTTTCATATTACTTCCTATTACATAATGTTCGGATCAAAAGGTATTTTTCACCTAACTTGATACCCACGAATTACTCCGCACTTTGCAGCTCCCGCAATTTTATTATATGTTTATATATACAGCATAAAAGCCACTCTACAGATTATTCATCCAAAGAGTGGCTATCCTTATTTTTATCAGATACTTATGGTAAGTATACCCGTATATTCATTTTTACACAAAAAAACCAGCTAACTGTTAGCTGGTTTCTCATTGTACCTTCAAAACTACATACATGTTGACATTTCCTTGAGATTCATTCTTCCTGCGATTCTTGGTCAAGCCCTCACCCGATTAGTAACAGTCAACTCCATGCATTGCTGCACTTCCACCTCTGCCCTATCTACCTCGTCGTCTTCAAGGGGGTTTACTTCTTTCGAATGGGATATCTCATCTTAAGGGGGGCTTCACGCTTAGATGCCTTCAGCGTTTATCCCTTCCGGGCTTGGCTACTCGGCCGTAGACTTGGCAGTCTAACCGATGCACCAGCGGCCCGTCCATCCCGGTCCTCTCGTACTAAGGACAGCTCCTCTCAGATATCCTACGCCCACGCCGGATAGGGACCGAACTGTCTCACGACGTTCTGAACCCAGCTCGCGTACCGCTTTAATGGGCGAACAGCCCAACCCTTGGGACCTACTACAGCCCCAGGATGCGATGAGCCGACATCGAGGTGCCAAACCACTCCGTCGATGTGAACTCTTGGGAGTGATAAGCCTGTTATCCCCAGGGTAGCTTTTATCCGTTGAGCGATGGCATTCCCACTTAATACCACCGGATCACTAAGCCCTACTTTCGTACCTGCTCCACCCGTCGGTGTCGCAGTCAAGCTCCCTTCTGCCTTTGCACTCTTCGAATGGTTTCCGTCCATTCTGAGGGAACCTTTGGGCGCCTCCGATACCCTTTCGGAGGCGACCGCCCCAGTCAAACTCCCCGTCTGGCATTGTCCCACCGCCGGGTCACGGCGGCTGGTTAGAAACCCAATACTGCAAGGGTGGTATCCCAACAGCGGCTCCATGGCAACTGGCGTTACCATCTCCTAGCCTCCCACCTATCCTGTACATGCAATACCGAGTCCCAGTACCAGACTGGAGTAAAGCTCCATGGGGTCTTTCCGTCCTGGCGCAGGTAACCAGCATCTTCACTGGTACTTCAATTTCACCGGATGCATTGTCGAGACAGCGC
>NZ_CP102267.1:35000-182500 GCF_025148125.1 Blautia wexlerae DSM 19850 | reverse complement strand
TTTTAGCTGATCTTCCCGGGCTTAGTTTTTCTTAAGACCCGAAACCGAGCTGAAGAGAATTGTTTGGGGCTGCGTCCCCCTTTTAGCAGACTTCCCAGCCTCAGCTTTTCTTAAGGCCCGAAACCGAGCCGAAGAGAATTGTTTGGGGCTGCGTCCCCCTTTAGCAGATTTTCCGGGGCTTAGCTTTTCTTAAGACCCGAAACCGAGCCAAAGAGAATTGTTTGAGCTTGCGTCCCTTTCATCTGGAATAAAACCCACTCTCAACCTCCACCGGAATCACCCTCTCCTCAATCCCCTCAATCTCAATAAACCTCTGTCTCCCCAACATCTCCACCATCTGCGCAAGCAGCTCCCTGCTCCCCTGCGCCTCCATCTCCACGCGGTCATCCCAGTTATTTCTCACCCAACCGGTAACCCCCAGAGAACTGGCAATATAACAGGCCCGATAGCGAAATCCAACTCCCTGCACTCTCCCCGAAAACCAATAATGCTTCCTTATCAGATTCTCTCTCATCTCCGAACCCTTCCCATCCTGAACATCATGCTTTTTCCAGACTCCCCGGCCTTTCTCATACTCCTCAGCAATCTCCTCACCTGTCTCAGAATCCTGCAGAAACGTTCTGTACTTCTTTCTCTTAAAATCAAATATACTCAACAGCAACCCTCTCTCACAGCTACTGTGCCGGCAACTTGATTTCCCGAACATTCTCACATCTTTCCTGCCAGCCTGTTTCAGGAATCACTCTGCCGCCACACTACAATCACACCCTGATCACAAATCCGTCTTTTCTCGCTTTCGCTTTCGGATATTCCCCGGAGCGATAACCAAGCACACAATGACCAATTCCAACATAAGACTCCGGCACACCCCACTCTGCCTTCAATGCCTTTCCTTCTTCAGAAGCAAACACCTCTCTTGCACGATGAATCCAGCAGGAATCAACCCCAAGGGCATGAGCAGCATTCATCAGATTTCCCATAACCAGACTTCCATTTTCCACACATGTAGGCATATTACTGTCTGCAAAGACCACAACAACTGTCGGTGCCCCATAGAACGGATTACTCTCAGTCCCCATCACATCCGCATTCATTTTAGAAAGCTTCGCAACAAGTTCCGGATTCTGTGTTACTACCATAAGTGTACCCTGTTGTCCCATTCCGCTTGGTGCGTATTCCCCTGCTTCAAGAATTTCATTCAACACTTCTTCCGGCACCAGATCTTCTTTATAACCACGTACACTTCTTCGTTCCAAAAGATTTTTTATTGTTTCATTCATGTCTCATATCCTCCTGTATTTATTTTCATCACTGTCAAAGCAACATTACTGTCCACCACGTTCTCAGCAACACAGTCAGGCAACAATATCTTCCTATATTATAGCACTACATCTACCAAAACTCACCTGTATTTCCCATAATTTTCAGGCAATTTTCCTTGCCCCTGCATCACAACTGGTCTATAATAAAGAGCAGACTAACATGAGGTATAAACTATATGAACAAAAAAGAAATTTCTGAAATCAAGAAACAGTTCACTCCCGAGAACTGTTCTCTCACCCGCATCTGCGGATGTTACGTTGACGGAGAAAAGAATAAAAAAACCGAACTGAAAGAAGCATTTCTCTCTTTATCAGAAGAAGAAATGTTCAAATACTTTGAAATTTTCCGCAAATCCCTTTCCGGAACAATAGGAAAAAATCTGATGAACATGGAATTTCCTCTCGAGCAGGAAACTGAGGGCGGAACTCAACATTTTCTTATGAAACTGAGAGAAAGCAAACTGACCGATGATGCACTGGTAGAAAGTTTCTACGATAAGATCATTGAAAACTATGATTATCCCGAAAACTACTACATCATCCTGATCCATGGAGTATATGATATCCCCGGAAAGTCTTCCGACGGTGCAGAAATGTTTGATGCATCTGATGAGATTTATGAGCACATCATGTGCTGTATCTGTCCTGTAAAACTCTCTAAGGCAGGTCTTTGCTACAATGCCGAAACCAACAGCATCCAGGACCGTATCCGCGACTGGATCGTGGAACTTCCGGATGTTGCTTTCCTTTTCCCGCAGTTTAACGACCGCAGCACTGACATCCATGGTGTCCTTTATTATAGTAAAAATGCAAACGAGCTTCGGGATATTTTTATCGATGAACTGCTTGGATGTACAGCACCTCTTTCTGCAGGAGGACAGCGTGATTCCTTTAACGCACTGGTTGAAGATACTCTGGGCGACGACTGCAGATATGACACTGTATTAAGCATTCACGAGAAATTAAACGACCTGATCGAATCACAGAAGGATGAGCCGGAACCTGTAGTTCTGACCAAATCTGAGGTAAAACGCCTCTTTGAAGAATGCGGCGTAGAAGATGAAAAACTACAGTCATTTGATGAACAATACGAGATCACAGCCGGGGAAAAATCCTCTCTGGTCGCTTCCAACATCACCAATACAAAAAGATTCGAGATCAAAACCCCGGATGTTGTAGTCCACGTAGATCCTGAACGTGCCGATCTTGTGGAAACACGCGTAATTGACGGACGCAAGTGCCTTGTGATTCCAATGGAAGGCGAAGTTGA
Organism: Blautia wexlerae DSM 19850; assembly: GCF_025148125.1. Lineage (NCBI taxonomy): Bacteria > Bacillati > Bacillota > Clostridia > Lachnospirales > Lachnospiraceae > Blautia > Blautia wexlerae. The sequence goes on along the minus strand of NZ_CP102267.1, from coordinate 179,908 downwards.
ACTGAACGGAATCCGCGTACATACAGGAAATGAAAATCCTTCTGATGACGAATTTTATGACAATACAGATACTGAGACAGAGGAGACATCTGATGGAGAATAATCGTAAACTCTTATTTTTTGACATTGACAAAACCCTGTTAACCCCTTACCCATGGACAGTTCCGGACAGTGCGAAACAGGCTTTAAAAGAAGCCCGCTATAATGGTCATCTCCTTTTCATCAATTCCGGACGTACCTATACAATGATTCCGGAAATCATTAAAGAAATGGGATTCGACGGCTATGTATGCGGATGCGGCAGCCAGATTTATATGAATGAAGAGCTTTTGTTTTCCAGTTCTATTCCAAATCCACTTTGCCGTAAAACAACAGAATTACTGCGGGAATGCAGAATTCCTGCGTTTTTTGAACGCCCGGATAAGATTTTATATGACAGCAATTCATGTGCTGTTCCTGAAACTGTTCAGAAGCTGAAAGCAGAAGTTATAGTAGAAGATCTGGCTCTCTACCCGCCCGAAACATACAACCATTTTACATTTGACAAGTTTCTGGCTTTTCCGTCTGCTGATTCTGATATGGAAACTTTCCGCAAATTTGCAGATGAACATTTTCTGTGTTTCATACATGAAGACAAGGCCTGGGAACTGACTCAGAAAAATCTCAGCAAAGCAACCGGAATCCGGTTTCTGGCAGACCGCCTTGGGGTTCCGGTCAAAGCCACCTATGCATTCGGCGACAGCACGAACGATCTTCTTATGCTGCAGTTCGCCGGAAACAGCATCGCAATGGGCGACTCGGATCCCCTGATCCTGCCTCACTGCACTTACCAGACAACCGATATAGAGGACAACGGAATTGCCAATGCTTTGAAGCATTTCCATCTCATTTAGCAGAACATACAAAATAACGTATTATCATATCTCTATTTATCTGTGTTATTTTTGCATATTTAGGAGAATGATTTCGGATTTATTTAAACTTAAAAACAGCTATGTGAAAACACTCAGGTTTTCATCATAGCTGTTTTAATTTACAATAATCAATTCCCATCAGCAGGCTACTGACAGTTCGGATTTTCTTATTTAGCTGCTTCTGTCGGTGTTGCTTCCGGTGTTTCAGTAGTTTCTGCTGCTTCTTCCTCTGCCGCAGGTGTCTCAGTCACATCTGTATCTTCTGCTGCAGGTGTTTCTGTAACTTCCTCTGTTTCCGGTGTTGGAGTTGCCTCTTCTGTCACTTCAGGTGTCGGTGTTTCCGGAACCGGGGTAGGAGTCGGTGCCATGAAGGTATGTTTGTCAGTAATCTTAAGTGTCTTAATGACTTTCTTAACTACCTTTACATCTGCCTCATCCAGCCATTTAGCAGTTGTATCTGTAAAATAGGTACTTTCTTTGGAATTCTGAAGAGATTCTCGCTTGGAAGCTGTGGCATCTTCATCATTGATCTTGTCAAGTCTTACTACATAGTATCCTGTGTCAGTCTCAATAATATTGTCTGCAACTTCTCCGTCTTTCAGTCCTCTCAGAACCTTCAAAACCTCATCCGGATATGCCTCGCTGCCGGAATCTTCATCCTCGTCTTCGCTCTCTTTGGTTGTAAAATTACCCTGTACTGCAGAATAACTGTCATCTACACCCTTGGCAATCTCACTCATATCTGCTGTAGGATCCTCTTTCATCTTATCCAGAATCTCCTGAGCCTGTTCTTTCTTAGTCTTTTTCTCCTCATCAGTTATATCATCACCGCTTGTAGAGATACTTACATAAGTGAAGGTTGTCTGATTCGCTTCATCATCAGAAACTGTGATCTTTCCTTCTGCTACAACCGGATCATACATCTTTTTCTGAATTGTCTGAAGCTCCAGAAGTGTTTTTACCTGATCTTCCGTTACCGCAAGTTCCTTAATTGTCTCTTCACTGTTTGCAGCCATAAACTGTGATGCTGCATCTGCGATCGCTGCTTCATCATCATCTGTAAGCTCTATGTTATAATCCGCAGCCTTCTCTTTGAGAATATACATCTTCTCAACCGACTCCAGACTGCTTGTCACTGCCTGATCACCATAAGTCTCATCTGAATCATCACCTGCTGTCTGATCCCAGATATTATCTGCACTTCCCATATAATTTAAATACATGGTTGTTGTCTGCTGTTGTTGTTCGCGGGCATAAAGACTTACAACTCCAAGCGGAATATCTGTTCCGTCAACAGTAGCCACTGTCTTTGTTCCATCTAATGTTTTACTTCCACAGCCGGAAAGCATACCAACTGACATCACACCTGCCAGTGTCACAACGGCTGTTCTCTTTACCATTTTTTTCATTTCTTCCTCCATATTATCAATCTGGTCTTTCTTCCATACCACTTTCCCAGAATGTACTGTTATTAGAGTATAAACTTTTTTCCTGCGAAGGGCAAGGCAAATCGAAAAATATGTAGTATATTTCACATATTTTCCGCCATGCTCTTAAGTTCCTCTGCAAATTCCGTCAATGCCAGGATCAGATTCCCCTGTGGTTCCAGGATAAATTTCGGTTCCTGCTCATTCTTAAACTGCAGACCTCTTCTGTATTTCTGCATAAGAGCCGGAAAGCCTTCTGTATTCAGCCTTGCTTTCTCATAAAGGGTAAACCGGACTGTTTTTCCAGTCTGCTTTATTTCCGTTACGTACCCCTGATGAGCAATCGCCTTTAACTTCGCAATCGCCAGAAGATTCAGCACTGCCTTTCCGGGTTCTCCGAAACGGTCCAGAAGTTCTTCCAGCATATCATCATAATCCTGTTGTGTCTCAATCCCCGCAATTCTTTTATAAATATCCAGCTTCTGAAATTCATTACTGATGTAGGAATCAGGAATATACGCATCAACATTCAGATCAACCGATGTCTCGAAATCCTCCATTGTATGAATACCCTTCGCCTCTTTCACTGCTTCATTGAGCATCTTACAATAAAGATCATATCCAACCGCATTCATATGTCCATGTTGCTGCGCACCCAGCAGATTTCCGGCACCTCGAAGTTCCAGATCTCTCATTGCAATCTTAAATCCGCTTCCCAGATCCGTATACTCGCGGATCGCAGCCAGACGCTTCTCAGCCGTCTCCTTCAGCATCACATTCTTTCTGTACATCAGAAACGCATAGGCAGTTCTGTTGGAACGCCCGATCCTTCCCCGAAGCTGATAAAGCTGAGAAAGCCCGTATCTGTCTGAATCATGGATAATCATAGTATTTACATTGGAAATATCCAGCCCTGTCTCAATGATCGTGGTGGAAACCAGCACATCAATATCCCCGTTTACAAAGGAATACATCACATTCTCCAGTTCCCTCTCACTCATCTGGCCATGAGCAAAATCCACCCTTGCGTCCGGCACCAGCTTCGCAATACGCAGGGCAACATCTGCAATATCCGTCACTCGATTATAAACATAATAAACCTGTCCGCCTCTGCGCAATTCCCTGTTGATAGCCTCTCGGACTGTCTCTTCATCATATTCCATAACATATGTCTGGATCGGCATTCTGTCCATAGGAGGCTCCTCCAGGACACTCATATCCCGGATTCCGATCAGGCTCATATGAAGAGTACGGGGAATGGGCGTTGCAGTCAGTGTAAGGACATCCACATCCTTCTTTAACTGCTTGATTTTTTCCTTATGCGTAACTCCAAACCGCTGTTCCTCATCAACGATCAACAGGCCAAGATTTTTGAACTGTACGTCTTTGGAAAGGATTCTGTGCGTTCCAATGATCACATCCACCTGACCTTTTTTCAGATCTTCGATTGCCTTCTTCTGTTGTGCCGGGGTCCGGAATCTGCACAACAGTTCCACACGTACCGGAAATTCCTTCATCCTCTGCACAAAGGTATTATAAATCTGCTGCGCAAGGATCGTTGTAGGTGCAAGATAAGCTACCTGTCTGCTCTCCTGTACTTCCTTAAATGCGGCACGCAGCGCCACTTCTGTTTTGCCGTATCCCACATCCCCGCAGATAAGCCGGTCCATAATCCTGGTACTCTCCATATCACGTTTGGCATCCTCAATAGCACTGAGCTGATCCTCTGTCTCTTCATATGGAAACATTTCTTCAAATTCTCTCTGCCATACAGTATCAGGACCACAGACATATCCTTCCTTTTCCTGACGCACTGCATAAAGCTCTACCAGTTCTTTTGCAATATTTTTAACTGCCCCACGAACCTTGCTCTTTGTTTTATTCCACTCCTGAGTACCAAGTTTGTTCAGCTTCGGAGCCTTTGAAGCATCTGCCCCTGAATATTTCTGCAGACAGTCAAGCTGAGTAGCAGGAATATAGAGATTGCTTCCGCCTCTGTATTCAATTTTAATATAATCTTTAACGATCCTGTCTACTTCAACTTTTTCAATTCCTCGGTAAATACCAAGACCATGCTTTTCATGGACAACAAAATCGCCGATAGAAAGCTCCGCAAAATCCTGAATACGGCTTCCACTGTAATTTTTTTTCTTCTTTTTCTTCTGTTCCTGTCCAAAAATGTCAGATTCTGTCATTACCGCAAACTTGATCAACGGGTATTCAAAGCCCTTCTTTGCATGGCCATAAACCACCATGATCTCGCCCGGACAGATCTCCCTGTCATAATCTTGTCCATAAAAGGCTGCCAGTCCCTCTTCCTGAAGATCCTTTGCCAGCCTCTCGGCCCTTGTGCGGGAACCGGAAAGCAACGCGATCCTGTATCCCTGTTTCTTATACTGATGAAGATCTTTTACCAGAAGTTCAAAACTGTTGTTATAAGCGCTGATTGATTTTACCTCCAGGTAAAATTTCTCCCGCACTTTCCAGCCTGCCTGTTTCGGTTCCAGCGCACATACAGAAATACAATTGCGTTTATTCAGTTCTTTTTGAAGCTGTTCAAAAGAACAAAGCCAGTTTTCCGGCAGATTCCGGCTGCCTTTTTCCTCTCTGTGCATACGGCTCTGTCTGTACTCTTCTTCTACAGCCCCGCCTTTCTCAGTCAGTCGGTTTGGTTCATCCAGAAAGATTATGGTTCTTTCCTCCGGAAAATAATCCAGGAAGGAAACCATATCCTTGTCCCCTATATGCTCCACCGCCGGATAGATCGTAAGTTCTTCCAGATTTTCCAGAGAACGCTGACTCTCCGGATCAAAACTCCGGATAGAATCAATCTCATCTCCCCAAAGCTCGATTCTCCATGGATTTTCCTCAGTGAGACAGTAAATATCCACAATATCGCCACGCACAGAGAACTGCCCCGGCATTTCCACCTGTCCTACCCGCTCGTAACCTAAAGCCACCAGCTGGTTCTTCAGCTGTTCTGTGTCTATGGTGCTGTCACTTTCGTAATGAATCAGCTGTTCTTTTATCTTTTCCAGAGATTCCAGAAAATCCATACATCCGTCAATACTTGTAACAACTGTCAGTTCTTTCTCTTCCAGTAATGCCTTAATGACCTTCATCCTCTGACGTATCAGCAGATTTCCATGGATATCTGCCTGAAAGAACAGAAGATCTTTCGCAGGATAAGAATACACTTTTCTGTCATAAAATCTGTAATCTTCATAAATTTCTCTGGCGCGGCGTTCGTCCTCCGCCAGGATCAGACGATAAGGCGCAATCCCGGAAAGTCCGTACATCAGATGAGATTTCTGCGATTCCATACACCCCGAAACCTGCAGGATTCCCTTATTCGTTTTGCTTTTTTCTTTAATCTGTTCAAACTCTGCAAGCCCCTGCAGAGGTGTTAAAAATGCTTTCATCTTCACCCCTCATGATCCTTCGACGTAATAAAAGCGGCTTCTGTTTCCAGTTACCGCTTTCTATACCTTTTGCTGAACAATCATCTGTTTCCTGTCTGCTTATTTCTGTACAGGTACTTTTCTGTTATATTCGTTCATGGCTGCATCTGTACCCTGTGAGATTATGATATCCACAGCCTTTGCCGCCTTTGCTATTGCTTCATCCACAAGTTTCCTGTCTTCTGTGGAAAATCTGCCAAGTACATGATCTGCCAGATCCCATCCCTTCGGCTTTGCACCAACTCCTACTTTGATACGGAGAAATTTCTCTGTGCCAAGCTGGCGGATAATATCTTTGATCCCGTTATGTCCACCCGCACTTCCCTGCTTGCGGATGCGAAGCTGCCCGGGCTCCAGATCAATATCATCATAAATAACAATAAGCTCTGATTCCGGATCAATTTTAAAATAATTCGCCATCTCACGAACAGGACCGCCACTCAGGTTCATAAAAGAAAGCGGCTTCATAAGAATCACTTTCTCTCCACCGATCATGGTTTTACCGTACATGGCATTAAATTTCACACCACCCTGAGGGACATTGTAATCCTCTACCAGACGGTCAACGGTATCAAATCCCATATTGTGGCGTGTTGCTTCATACTGTTTCCCGGGATTTCCCAGGCCAACTACTAAATACATATATGTGTCTCCTGCTTAATTTAACACCATTTTCCGGAATTACCATACCTGTCCTGATGTCAAATTTATTTTTTTACATCCTCTAAAGTGTGTTCAAAAAACCAATCCTGCAAATTGTAACGCACATCTTGCGGAAAGCATTTTTCAAACACACGCTAAGATAATTAATTAAAATATACCATCTCTTCCTTAAGCGGCTCGCATTCTTTCACATCACTTGCATAAAGAACAATGCCCTCACCCTGATATTCTGTACGGTTCTCAAATGCGGCCTTCGCTGTTACTTCTACCCAGCTGCCTTCTTTGATATGCGGTGCATAATCGCTTCTGCACACGTATCCAAGGAATGTGGTATCATCTGCGCAGCAGGTCATTGCCACACGTCCCGGAACAAAGAATTTACTTCCCATTCCACGTGGTTTCATGACACGTCCTTTAAAGCGGACAATTTTGTCTACATATTTATCCGGATTATCCATGGCATCCACAAACCAGATACCATAATCTTCCGGTGGAATCTCAATAATCGGTGCATTGATATCAAACGGCATCTCATCCTGGAAAATGTCATCCATCTCGCCCTCTTCATTTTCAAAGATAACCTCTGCACTCTGATTTGCGACCTTGATCCCTCGTCTGTATGCAGGAAGCGGATCTCCCTCTTTACAGCGGTTAAATACAACCATATCTGTATTTCTGATCATATCCATGAACAGAGATTTCATGTTTGCCATATAAACCTGATAAGTAGTTGCATTCACACAGGTAATCTCCTGCTCAATGCCCCAGCCTTCCGGAAGCTCCATCTGCTCAAACTTACTTACAAGCCACATTCCGTTGTACTCGATCACAACGCGCTCCGGCTGATGGATGATATCCATGGCAGCCAGACGCTGTGGTGTCAGATCTTCTTCATCCTCGATCACTTCCACAACTGTGTTTGTAAGTTTCAGTTTATCCATATCATATTCTTCTTCGCCTTCTTCGCAAAGGATCAACAGAGTTTTGCCGTCAATGGCAAAATACTCCTGCTGCAATGTAAAATCCAGGAAAGTAGTCTTTCCGCTTTCCAGGAATCCCGTAACCAAATAAATGGGAACTCTGATATCATCCATCATATAATTTATTCCTTTATCTTTATTCTGATTCTGTTATTATCTGCCGAAATCATTCAGTCTCGCATCTATGACACAGGATTTCATGCTCCGATGAGCTGAATCCAGATGCAGTATTTTAGAGGATTGCCATAAATCGCTGCTTCCTCATGATCATTATGCAAGCCCGAATAATTCTGCAAGCTTATCTTCTTTCAGTTTGGAGCCGATCACGCAGAGACGACCTGTGTATTCCGGTGCACCTTCACGGATCTCTGTTTCCTCCGGAACCATATCAAAATAAATCCATGTTCCGTCTTCTGCAGGAAGCATTCCCTTTGCACGAAGAATAATACCGTAATCTTCAGAAGCGGAAAGAGCCTCAAGCATCTTCTCAAGACCTTCTCTTGTGTATTTCTTAATCGTCTCACGTCCCCAGCTTGTAAATACCTCATCTGCGTGATGATGGTGATGATCATGATGATCATGTCCGCAACCGCATTCATGGTCGTGATCGTGGTGATGATGCTCATGTTCCTCATGATCATGTCCACAGCCGCATTCATGGTCGTGGTCATGGTGATGATGTTCTTCGTGATCATGTCCACAGCCACATTCATGATCATGGTCGTGATCGTGATGATGATGCTCTCCATGTTCATGTACATGTCCGCACTCCGGGCATACCTCTTCCTCAGACATCAGTTCTTCCTCAAGAGATACCGGTTTCTCCATAACCTCAAGGATTTTCTTTCCGTCCAGTTTCTCAATCGGAGTGGTGATGATAGCAGCTTTCGCATTAATTCCACGAAGAAGTTCCATTGCCTGCTGTGCTTTCTTCTCATCAATGATATCTGTACGGCTCATGATGATCGCACCTGCATATTCAACCTGATTATCAAAGAACTCACCAAAGTTTCTCATATACATTTTGCACTTCTTTGCATCAACTACAGTTGTATAGCTGTTCAGAACGATATCCACATCTCCCTGAACACCCTGTACTGCCTTAATAACATCTGAGAGTTTACCAACACCTGATGGCTCGATCAGGATTCTGTCCGGATGATATTTGTCCACAACTTCTTTCAGAGAAGTGCCGAAATCTCCCACTAATGAACAGCAGATACATCCGGAATTCATTTCCCGGATCTGGATTCCCGCTTCCTTCAGGAAACCACCGTCAATGCCAATCTCACCAAATTCGTTCTCGATCAATACAACCTGCTCATCTGCATAAGCCTCTTTCAGAAGTTTCTTAATCAATGTAGTTTTACCGGCTCCAAGGAAACCGGAAATAATATCAATCTTAGTTGCCATTATCTTATTTCTCCTCTTCGTTAAAATTTATATTTCTGAATAACTGCCATATAGCCGTCATTTTTTATATTCTGCCATTTTTATGAACAAACAGAATAACTTTGGGAACTGCCATCATTATCTGTCTGTTTATATATTTACCTATAACGTACTCATTATACATAAGATGTCCAATGTATTCAAGTCTGCCATCAACGCACTTTGACCAGGAAACGCCTGTGCCCCCTGGTTTACAAATGTCCTGCAGCTGTTCAATACCTTCAGAACAACCTGCCTGTTCACATCAAAGAAAGGGGCATGATCCACCATCATGCCCCCGCCTGTATACACTAATGATCAACCGTTGATCATAAAGCTCATTAATTTATCAATATCGTCTTTCTCATAAGCAACGATCTCAAGTTCCGGAATCTCTCCGCCTGAGAAAATATTTGCCAGAGATACATACTGGGATAATTTAGATTTAAGGTTCAGTCTGTCACCTTCGCCTGTTACTAATTCTACTCTGCCTTCGCAGCTGTCAACTACAGAAAAAAATTTATCGATGTCTTTAATGTTAGATACTTTCATGTTCATTCTCCTTTCAACATGGAAACCATTATTCTCTCTATTCCTTATGTTCGCGATAATTATAACGCAGATAAATTTCAAAAGCAATTATTTATATTTCACGAATTTTTCATATATTATCATGCTTACTCTGCAATATTGTCAAATAAATAACATACCCCTGACAATAATTCTCTCAGATATTCACATATACCCTGAAATCATCCCTCAAAATTAATATGTAAAAATCGCAACCCCATAAGCCGGCAACGGATATGCGAAGGAAAACTCTCTGTTATCACATTCCTGTTTCACTGCCTTAAATGTCTTTGGCTGCTCCAGAAGTCCATTCTCGTCCATAATCAGCTTGTACTGTTTTTTCTTCGGAACACCAACCCTGTAATCCGGACGGTCAACAGGTGTAAAGTTAACTATGTAAAGAATATTGTTTCTCTTTGTAGGAGACTTTCTCACAAAGCTGAAAATACTTCTGTCCCCGTCATCCGCATTGATCCACTCAAATCCTTCCGGATTATTATCACCGGCATAAAGTGCCGGATATTTCTTATAAATAGTCAGGAGATCATGCACATAATTCTGAAGTTCCTTGTGTGGCTCTTCATTCAGAAGGAACCAGTCAAGTTCTCTCTCCTCACTCCATTCACGAAGCTGTCCGAATTCCTGTCCCATGAACAGAAGCTTCTTACCCGGATGGCAGTTCATAAATGAATAGGCAGCCTTTAAATTCCTGAATTTGTCCGGTAACTCTCCCGGCATCTTCTCAATCATGGAGCATTTCAGATGAACCACCTCATCATGAGAAAGAACTAATACATATCTCTCACTGTATGCATATGACATGGAGAAAGTCATCTTATTATGATTAAATTTACGGAAATACGGATCCAGCTTCATATATTCCAGGAAGTCATTCATCCATCCCATATTCCACTTCAGACTAAAACCAAGTCCGTCCTTCTCTGCATCCCCTGTAACCATCGGCCATGCAGTAGATTCCTCAGCGATCATCACAGTTCCATGATTCCTTCCAAGAACTACTGTATTCAGATGCTTAAAGAATTCAATAGCCTCCAGATTCTGATTTCCGCCATATTTATTTGCGATCCATTCTCCATCCTTCTTACCATAATCAAGATAAAGCATGGAAGCAACAGCATCCACACGAAGTCCGTCTACGTGGCACTCCTCCACCCAGTAAAGGGCATTTGCGATCAGGAAGTTCTTAACCTCCGGGCGTCCGTAATTATAAATCTTGGTACCCCAGTCCGGATGTTCTCCCTGTCTCGGATCTGCGTGCTCATACACTGCGGTTCCGTCAAAGTTCGCAAGACCATGGGCATCTTTCGGAAAATGTGCAGGTACCCAGTCAAGGATAACTCCAATCTTATTTTGATGTAAATAATCCACCATATACTTGAAATCCTGCGGCGTTCCATATCTGGAAGTCGGTGCATAATATCCGGTCACCTGATATCCCCAGGAACCGTCAAAAGGATGCTCTGCGATTCCCATAAGCTCTACATGGGTATATCCCATTTCCTTCACATAAGCTGCCAGGGCATGTGCGAATTCTCTATAGTTATAAAATCCTTTTTCATTTTCCTCTGACTGCGGATGCTTCTTCCATGAACCCGGATGAACCTCATAGATTGCCATAGGCTCTACCTGCTCATCAAACTTCTCTCTGTTCTTGATCCATGTGGCATCCTTCCATTTATAGTCTGTGATATCTGTGATCCTGGAGGCTGTACCCGGACGGAGTTCAGCTTCATTTGCATAAGGATCTGCTTTATATAGCTTCTCTCCATGCGCACCCACGATAAAGAATTTATACAGCTGTCCGATCTTTGCCCCCGGAACAAACACTTCATAAACACCGATCGGCCCAACCTTCTCCATCGGGTTTGCTTCTTCCTCCCAGTCATTAAATTCACCGATTACAGAAACAGACTGTGCATTCGGTGCCCAGACCGCAAAATATACACCTTTTTTTCGTCTGTATGTAGTCGGATGGGCACCCAGTTTCTTATATACTTCATAATTGGTTCCCTGTCCAAATAAATATTGATCCAAATCCGTAAATTTCATACTCACACCCATCTGGAGTCCTCCCTTAACTTCGGTTTCTATCTTTTTTGCAGATACTGATTCCATAAAATAATACTGTAACAGGATATCTTACGTTACTGTTCACTCCATTCTCAGTAACGTAGCCAAAGTTCATTCCAGATTGCCTGCGGCAATGGAATTTTGGCGTATGAACAGTAACTATCTTACAGCAAGTTCAATCAGGAATACGAACTGACTTTTAGTCATTCTATAAGCCTTATTATACCAACGGACATTCCATACGTCAATTAAAAATATGTGTATATTTAACAATTTTTTTATATATTTTATGTGTTTTTTGTAAAAAACATAAAGAGCAAAGAAGTACCATTGCTCTCTTCTTTGCTCTTTCGTATATTCGTAATTCTTCTGTATGGTCCACACTGCAGGATTGCATATGTTTTTTATTCCGTTCCATCTCCGTAATCTACAGAATCATCACTGTAATCTTCCGAATCATCTGAACTTCCATCATCATAACTTCCGTCATCCGAACTTCCATCATCCGAACTTCCATCGTCTGAACTTCCATCCGAATAATCCCCACTTCCATCTGAGGAATCTGTGCTTCCGTCAGAAGAGTCTGCACTTGCATCAGATGTACCATCTGTTCCGTCTGTGGAAGCTGACGCATCGGAACCGCCCTGATATCCCGGCACGCCTCCATTACTGAGTGTGCTCGGCCAGAAATCCACATAACATGCATTCTGTAAGGTCACATTCTTGGCTTCTGCCATCTCACTTACTGTTACAAGCTTATATCCCTGTGCAATAAGATCCGGTATCAGTCTCAAAGCAGCCTTTACAGATGGCTCATGAATATCATGCATCAGGATGATAGTTCCATCTGTCAGATCTCCATTCATTACTGCACTGTAATCCGCATCTGCATCCAAAAGTTTCCAGTCTTCTGTGTCCAGCGACCACATAAAGAATGGCTTATTTACAGTATTATAAATATCTGAATTTCCATCACCGTAAGGTGCACGTGCCACACTCGCAGCCTGGCCACATGCCTGAATCAATGCGTCATCTGTATCAGAGAACTGCTTTGCAACTGCATCAAGATCAATTCTCGTCAGCTGTGTATGATCCCAGGAATGACTTCCAATCTCACATCCAAGTTCAAGCATACGTTTTGGTGCATCCGGATATGAACTGACATTCTGACCAAGCATAAAGAATGTTGCATGAGCATTATTCTGTTCCAGACAATCCAGTAATTCATCTGTATACTGTCCCGGACCATCATCAAAAGTCAGTGCCAGCATCGGACGTACCTTACTCGGATCATAAGATCCGTCTTCATTAAAGTAATAATCCTTCACTCCCTTTTCTACCCATCCTGTCTGTATATATCCGTTTCCGTCAAAAGAATAGGTAACACCATCTATATCCTGAAATCCATTTGAAAAATATGTACCGTCTGTATTCTGATACCACTTTCCGTTAGCATCCTCATGCCATCCGGCTGTCATCGCGGCAACCTTATCTGTATCTGATTTACCCTTCAATGGCTGTCTCACAGCAGCATCGGAATTTGCCTGAACTTCCTCTGTATCTGCCTGAGCCTGTACAGTCTGATCACTGCTTCCGCCTCCGGCTACATGATGTGCGATTGGAATAATAATTCCTCTCACCACAAACACCACCGCCAGGATCATGCCAATGACACAAAGTCCGACCTTTGTATAATGCCTGATCATCATCTGGCGTTTTTTTCTGCGCATTCTTTCGCGCAACACCCTCTTATCCATGGTTTCCTTTCCCCGCTTCTTTTTGTTAATTAGTCCCTGACAGCGTACATCACAGTACGGAGTAATCCACTTTTATCAATAATCATAACTCATTTATCAGGTAAATACAATGCCAATTATTCACTCTGATCAACATCTTCCGTACCTAATTCCTCTTCCAGATTCTCATCTACATCTGAATTGTCCTGTCCGGAATCATCAGTATCTTCATCTGATACATTCTGATCACTGTCCTGTTCCGCATTTTCTGCCACAGCATCTGCATCATCTGCCAGCACATCACCGTTTGCGACTTTCTCACTCACACTCGCATTTTTTATAATGAACTCCTCCACTCTGAGAAGTCCGACTGATTCATCTACATAATCCTGTCCGTAAGTTCCAACCAGCTCTGCAATACTAGAAACACCCATCTGTTCTACCAGTTTATCCTGCAGCTGAAGGCTCTCTTTGTCGTCAAGTGACAGTCCCTCTGCATCCATAATCCCCTGCACGATCAGGTTCTGCTTAACCTTACCCTCTGCATACTGCTGACATTGTTCATCAAAATCATCCTGCGAAATACCCTGACTGTCTGTAAACTCTTCCAGAGTCATGTCGGCCTGTTTTGCATAAACTTCCATACTCTTCTTAAATTCAGAAACAGCCTTATCCACATCTTCCTGTGGGTATTCTTTTACTTCAGAGTTCTCAAGCACTGTACTCCATGCAGTATTCTTAAGAACCTCTTGCGCAGATTCCTTTGCGTTTTTCTCAAGTTCACTGCGAATACTCTCACGATAATCATCTACTGTTGTATAATCAGTGTTCTTTGCAACCCATTCATCTGTAAGTTCTCCTTCACGCCGCACGTTCTGCACCGTAACCTTGTATATAACTTCCTTACCTGCCAGAGTTTCGTCTGCATAGTCTGACGGAAAATCAATTTTAATCTCCTTTGTGTCACCTTTTTTCATCCCGATCACACCATTTTCAAATTCCTCAAACATCTGTCCGTCGCCGATCACAAAGTCATAGTTATTGGCAGTACCACCGTCAAAAGTCTGTCCGTCTTTAGTGCCTGTATAATTTACAGTCACCAGATCCCCTTCTTTCGCTGCATCAGATACAGGTTCTGCCTTATCTTTCAGATCCTCATCGATCTGCGCCTGTACATCATCGTCAGTGATCGCATCCACCGTATTGTCCAGAGTCAGTCCTTTATATTCTCCGATCGTAATATATTTCTCTACATTCTCAACAGAAACAAGACGCGTAGTTCCTGTCTCTGCTTTCTTCCCGTCAGCAGCTCCTTCTGTCTTTGTACCGTCTGTGATAACAGCACCGCCATCACCACACGCAGATGCTGTCAGTGCAAAACAAACTGCAAGCATGGCAAGATATATTTTTTTCTTCATAATAATCAATACTCCCTTCTACATTCCAGGTACCGGAGTTGGTCTTGAAGAATCCCATACTTCCGATACATCAAAAAGATCACTGAGCATTTCCGGATTATAATACATTCTGTATCCATCCAGATTTCTTCTTCCCTGTCGAAAATAATCATCTGTAATCTGTACAAAATACTGACTGGAATCTACATTACAGAAATAGCGGTATCCCTGACTCTTATAAAACTCATATTTCTCATTGTCTGCCGAATATCCTTCCCAGCTTCCGATATCCGCACCAAATGCAAAAATGATCATATCTGTTTCTCCAAGTATGGGAGCCACATATTTCTTCCATTTTTTATCATCTCTTTTCAGATCATCCAGAGAAGTGGCAGCCACATCCTTATGTCCCCATGTATGGCTTGCAAATTCCCAGCCTTCTGCCTTCATAGCCTTAGCTACCTTTTTTGCATTTTTCACTTCCTGCTTATAGTTAAAATCCGGATGATCTTTCAGGAATTTTTTCTGATCATCCTGCAGTTTTTTTCCGGTCTTATATGCAATATCCGTACGATATCCCAGAACACCGTCATAACCTGTCATTGCAAGGATTCCCTTTCTTCCATGATAGGAAAAATCCGGATGTTCTTTTACAAAAGTATCGATCAGCGGAACCATATCATAATCCCCTGTGGAAACACTTCCGTCATCCTCAATATATTCGTTCTTAACCTCACCATTGGAATCCACTACAAGTTTCGATGCGAAACCATCTCCGTCCATATAGTGATAATAACTTACATCATCCTGAGAAAGCACAAATGGAATTTTTCCCGGCGGCAGCATAATACTGCCTCTGGACATAGTTCCGTCCTCATTGATAACCGCCATGTCGTGCGGACTGACCATGACATATCCCTTATCATACATACTCTGTATGATTTTGTTAAACTCATCAATTGTTGTCATATACTGGTTATATCCATTAGTGTCTGAATCCCCGTCAAATGCTCTGGCAGTGTCTTTGATCAGTGTATGGAAGAACACATGCGTGATCTGCTCCAGCGGATATTCTGTACAGGTGGATTTCGTATTTTCGTAATCCGAAACTGCACTCTGCATATCCGTATTACTTTCGTAATCCGGCTGACTCTTAAGCAGTTCTATGGCGCCATCATAATCATACTGTACAGCCATAAGCGCTGCCTGCTCCATAGGATTTTCCTGTTTCTCATCTGCCTCTTCTGTATCTTCGTTGTCAGTCTGCTCTCCCTCATTCAGACCATCATCCTGCTGTGTATCTTCTGTACTTTTCTCTGTATCAGCATCCTGTTCATCAATTGTCTGCTGTTCTGTTTTTTTCTCAGTTTCCACATTTTCAGCTCTGGAACTCAGAAATGGAATATCCTGTTCAAACGGAATGAGCCCACATCCGCTTACTCCTAACGAAATACTCAAAATAGCTGCTGTTACACATGCTATCCTTTTTCTCATATATTGTCCCCTTTCAGTTATGCACAGAGATCATACTCACCCCATGGTTGGAACCGGCACCGGTCTGGAAGAATCAAACACAGACTGTGCATCAAACAGATCTGAGAGAAGTTCCGGATTATAGTACATTCTGTATCCGTCCAGATTTCTTCTTCCCTGCCGGAAATAATTACTGCGGATCTGCACAAAATACTGGCTTGAATCCACATTACAGTAATAATTATAGCCCTGGCTCTTAAGATATTCGAACTTCTCCCCCGAATAATCTTCAACACTGGTAAGATCTGCTCCAAATGCAAAAATAATAATATCTGTTCCGCCTATCAGAGGATCAACATTCTCTTTAAACTTCTGTGTATCTGCCTGTAATCTCTCCAGACTGATCTGACTTACATTCTGATGTCCCCAGGTATGGCTTGCAAACAGCCAGCCTTCATCTTTCATAGCCTGCGCTACTCTGGCTGCATTTTCTCTCTCTGTATTCAGATTAAAATCCGGATGCTCATCCAGCCATTTTACTTTATCTGCATCCAGATCATCCGGACGGGTTTCATAACTGCTGTCTGTGCGATAACCAAGAATTCCATTGTAACCGGTAAGGGCAACAATTCCTTTAGCACCTCTGTAAGAAAAATCAGGATGTTCCTCTACAAAACGATCGATCAGAGGAACCATATCATAATCGCCTACGGAAATACTGCCATCATCTTCCACATATTCATTGCGGATTTTTCCTTCCTCATCTACGATAAGTTTGGTTGCAAATCCGTCCCCGTCCATATAGTGATAATAACACACATCGTCCTGCGAAAGCACAAACGGTACTTTACCCGGAGGAAGAAGAATCTCCCCTGCATTCATATTCCCATTTTCATCCGCTGTCGCCATATCATAAATGCTGACCATGACATATCCCTTATCATACATGCTCTGAGTAATCTGGTTAAATTCATCAATCGTTGTCATAACCTGATCGTAATCTCCTGACTTGTAATCCCCGTCAAAAGCCTTACCGGTATCTTTGATCAGAGTATGATAAAAGACGTGTGTTACCTGGTCTAACGGCCAGGAAACGCAGGATTCCTTCTTTTTCTGATAAACCTTAACCGCATGCTGAAACTTCTCACTTGTCTGATAAGTCTCACTGTTTTGCAGCATACTTATTGCTTTATCATAATCATACTGTTTTGCAGCATACTTTGCCTGCCTGTAAAGAGTTTTGTCCTCTTCACTCAGTCCATCCGTATCCTGAACTTCAGGTGTCACCGCATTCTCAGCTTCTGCCTCTGCATTTGTCTGCTGAGCTGTTTTTTCTTCTTCTGTTTTCCTGTCTGCAGATTTCACCATCTGCGCAATCTTAACCTGCTGCTCACTGACAAAATTCTGCAGTTCTTCCCCGTAAAATCCTATTCCAATCCCAATTGCAGCGGCTGCCGCCACCACTATGCAGACTGCGATACGCAGTCTTTTTTTTCTGCGGCGAAGTTTATTGCGGCGTTCCAGTCTGGCTGCCCTACGGGCTTCATAAGCTTTATTATCATCAAAAAAGAAATCTTCGTCCTCGCTTGCTGCCGGAGGTTCTTCGTTTATCTCTTCTGTATTTGGTTTTTCTTCATTTAGTTTTTCTACATTTGGTTCTTCTGCATTTGGTTCTTCTGCATTTGGTTCTTCTGCATTTGGTTCTTCTGCATTTGGTTCTTCTGCATTTGGTTTTTCTGCATTTAGTTCTTCTGCATTTAGTTCTTCTGCATTTGTCTTTTCTGTATTTACTTTTTCCTTATCTGAAAGTCGCTCCTCTTTCTTCTCAGAGTCGGGCTTTAATTCGCTCATGCTTTTCTCCTTTTTATCATATCCGTTTTTTACTCACAAATTATTCTTTCACAAAATAACTCCACAATTCCCGTTACATATATTATAACCACACATTATGATTCCATCCTGTAAAAATGTCTTTAACTATTCCGCATATTTCCCATTACTGTTCGCTCCGGCAAATATTGTCGCATTACAGTTTTGCTACAATTATAACCTTTCATAATGTAAATTTCTACCGCTTTCCATCCATTAATTCTTTTTTTGCAATTGCGTTTTACCTTATTTAATGATAAAATAATTTTTATGCAATGGACTGTCCGTACCAACAGTCCCTGTGAAAACACATACATTAGGGAGGATGCAAATGAGTACAGTAACAATAGTCCTTCTGGTCATTCTTGTTATCCTGATCGCTGCACTGATCGGTTTATATTTCTTCGGAAAAAAAGCCCAGAAGAAACAGGAAGAACAGCAGGCTCAGATTGAAGCAACTAAACAAACCGTTTCCATGCTGGTTATCGATAAAAAGAGGATGCCACTGAAAGAATCCGGACTTCCTCAGATGGTAATTGAACAGACACCTAAACTTATGCGCCGTTCCAAGCTTCCAATCGTTAAAGCTAAAATCGGACCAAAGATTGCGATTATGATCGCAGATGAGAAGGTTTTCGACCTGATCCCGCTTAAGAAAGAAATCAAAGCCGAAGTAAGCGGTCTTTATATTGTAGGCGTAAAAGGAATCCGCGGTTCCCTTCAGACACCGGCTCCCAAAAAGAAAGGTTTCTTTGCAAAATTCAAGAAAGACAAAACTGCCAGATAAATGCAGTCAGACATATAAACTAAAGGTCAGTGAATCGTGTCATCCATACACACAGATCACTGACCTTTTTCTGTTTGGATCAGACAGATATCTGCAGCGAAGCAGAGAACTTACCAGATCTGATCAAATTGTAAAATTCTTACAGTCCTTTGGCTGTGCCTTAATCGCAAGATAACAGTCTGCCACATGCTCCTGGTTCATATCAAGCGCATAATCCACTTTCATATCAAGACCGCCATCACTCTCCTGCAGATTCAGATTCGTCGCCGCAATCCCCATTTCAATAGTTCCATAGGGAGTGGTATAGTAAGTCATATTCTTCTTACCCTGTTCAAAAACCATATGAACATTGACCACACCTTTCTTGCGGACCTCCATTCCCTTCCGGGAAATTTTTATGTAATTGACGGTAGGTTCTGCAAAATCCTCCATGACTTCCTCATAGCGCAGATAATGACTTCCGTTCCGGAAATAATACTGTCCCGGTACAACAATCTCCAGAGGTTCCTGTTCACCGTCTGCATCCATTGTCTGAAGTCCCCTTACATGAATCAGCACTTCTTTATCCATTCTTCTCATACTCCTGTTTTTATACTGTTCAAAACCTGTTTTTATGTATCTATATTATAACCATTCAGCAATCTGCTGTTTTTAATACTTCTCAATATCTATTTTTTTCGTCATCTCCACATCATATGGAAGAATCGAATTGGCAAATGCCTTAAACTCATCTGCCAGATCACTCACATAGAAGCGATACGGAAATTCATTCTTCTCTGTACCTTCACCGGCAAGTCCTTTTTCCTCCAGAAGCCTTCCCAGCTCCAGTGCGGTTTCATAAGCCGGATTCACCAGACATACTCCGTCTCCCATGATCTTTCTGATGGTGGAACGAAGCAATGGATAATGAGTACATCCCAATATCAGTGTATCCACCTGCTTATCCTGAAGTTCTTTCAGATATCTGGCAGCGACCTCATCAGTCACCGGATCATGAAGCCACCCTTCTTCTACCAGTGGCACAAACAGCGGACATGCTTTGCCGAAAACAGTGATCTCCGGATCCAAATGCTTCAGATACTCTGCATGTATCCCACTTCCTACAGTTCCCACAGTACCAATGATTCCTACCCTCTTATTTCTGGTCTGGGCAGCCGCCACCTTCGCACCCGGTTCTATCACGCCAATGATGGGAATGTCAAACTCATCCCTCACTGCATCCAGGGCAAAAGCGCTGGCTGTATTACATGCAACCACAATCGCCTTTACCTGCTGCTGCTGAAGAAAACGAATGATCTGCCGGGAATACCGGATGATAGTTTCTTTCGATTTACTTCCGTAAGGCACTCTCGCCGTATCACCAAAATATACGATTTTTTCTGAAGGAAGATTACGCATGATCTCACGCGCAACAGTCAGCCCTCCCACACCGGAATCAAATACTCCTATCGGTGCCTCTCTGTCTATTTTCATTGATTTCTATTCTCCATCTCTATTGATTGTCTCATTATTCTATCACCAATCAAGAGCCTGTGCAAGCCAGAAGGATATCTTTATGTCATCTTTCTGTCCTTTATTTTCCTCAGGGAACTGCGAGAAGCAGAATTTCGGGTACAATGTCCCCCACCATGCAGTAACTGCAGTCTGTTCCTGTCGTCTTTCAGCGATTTTTGCTATCTTCCCGGACATTCCCGGCATTGCTCTCATCATAAGAACACCAACAGCTGCCACGAACAGAACAAACGACAGTTTTCTTCTTAATTTTTTGTTCTTACTCTTTTTATTCATCATTGTCCCTCTCTCCTGTTATATCTTATCAGTTACCATATCTGCCTTTGTTATTTTCCTATATATTTTCTTATTTTATATGGAATTTTCAGGCAGCACTTTAATATTTGGATTATGCCAATATTTTCCTGATTTATACTTCCACTTCCAGACTTCCATTTCTGATCTTCACAATCGGAAGTCGCAGGATTTTATCTTCTTTATATTTTTCATAGAAAAGCTCTCTGAGTGTCACAGCCGTAATATTTCCTCCTGACATTCTGTTTCGGATCAGTCCTGTAATATATTCTCCTGCTGATGAATTATCCTCCCCATGCCAGTTCAGGATCTCCCCTGCGTCCTCCGCTTCAAACACATAAAGATCTTCCCCCACAAAAATCTCCTGTTTCAGATAATCCAGCACCATTCTCCATCTTCCGTCCTCCACCAGTGTCCTCCCCATGACCAGAACCTGCAGATGCCCCATATCAAGAAGTTTTTCCTGTGACTGATCATACATTTTTTCAATCCGGGTGAAATCAGCACCACTGATCTGCAGAACCCGGGAACCGCCATCTTCTTCCTCTTTTCCCTGCCCCGTACTCTCAGAAAGATCCGGCATCCCATAGGTAAGACAGATTCCTTCTTCTGAGGCATCCACGCCAAGTGCCATAGGATACATTCTCTTCTCCGGTTCCACAGCCACACCACATCCGCTCATAAAAAGACTGACTGACAAAATCCCGGTCACCACACCGACTGCCCTTTTCCTCTGCTTCCTGCGGTGTCCCTTTCCTCTGATAAACATATAAAACTGGCAGATGAGAATTCCCGGGACGAAAATATGCGCCAGACACCATCCAAAATAATCCAGTATTCCTTTTCCCTCTTCTTCCAGAAGCGAAATCAGGAAAACCAGTGCCGGAAGCCAGAACCTCCCCCTACCAGGATGAGATTTCCCGATAATCTGATTTCCATAATACAGCAGACTCCCTATTGCAAAAAGCAGGCTGTAAAGCAGAAATCCCATCCACAGGATGTCAAATCTGGCCAGTACATTTCCCGGAAGATCTGCGCCTGCCAGCAGAGGCAGGACCGGATAACTTTCCGCCGCTACCCTGTCATATCCCAGAACTGCCGGAAGCAGAAGCTCCATTCCAATAAGAATCCCCCCAAGTGTCAGGATCCCTCCTGCCACCGTCTTTCCTGCACTTCCGTATTTCTCCACATTTCCCAACAGAAATGGCAGCAATGCAACCGGCGAAAAAGCACACAGAGTTCCATAAAAAGACTGACTGACATTTCTCACTGTAAGCTCCTCCCACCGGATTTCTCCCATAAGATATTCCGTTTTTGCCTGTGGCACACAAAGTATCATCATTATCATAATCCCGCCAAGAAGCAGGCCACCTGATACTTCCGCCATTCTTCCTCTTCTCTGTACACCTTTGCAGGTTCCGACAGAACATACCAGAACCGCCCAGAATGCGATCCATCGGCCGGATACTCCTGTGATCAGCTTTGCAGGAACCAGCCTCCTGAGAAGTGCCAGCAGATATCCTCCCGCCATCAACACATAGATCAGAAAAAAAATCCCGATCAGCCTTCCCGCAAAAGCACCTGCAGACTTTACCGGATCTTCAAATGAAGGTGTCAGCCGTATCAGCCAGATTACATAAAACCCAAGCAATATCAGCGCAAAAATCATTCCCGCCACTGCACTGATTCCGTTCATTCCACCCTTTCCGAAAACGCAGAGCATAAATGGTGCCAGTAATGCCAGTATCATCTGCCTGTACAGCTGCCTGTGGGAAATTCTGTTATTCTCTGCAAATCTCATGAGCCGGACTCCTTTCTCTTTAAACGGATCTTCTGCTCCTCTCTTGCATAAAGCGGTCGTAATACCCTCTTGCGCAGCGGAACTCTCAGAACCCCTTCTCCTCTGCTGCCCTTCTGTTCTTTCTTTATAAAAGGAACCAGGTAAGGAATACCAAAACTTATCAGGCCTGCCAGGTGCCCTATAACCAGATATACTCCCAGCACGATTCCGTAAATTCCCAGATAACCTCCCAGGATCAGAAACCCATACTTCACCAGCCGAAATGCTGCTGCAAACTCTTCATTTGGAACAGTCATAGAGCCAAGCGCAGTCAACGCCACGATCATCACCACGATCGGACTCACAAGATTTGCCTCTACCGCTGCCTGTCCGATCACCAGTCCGCCAACAATGCCAATAGCATTTCCCAGAGATCCCGGAACTCTCACCCCAGCCTCCCGAATCAGTTCAAAAGCCAGTTCCAGAAAAATCAGTTCCACCACACTGGAAAAGGGCACTCCTTCCCTCGCCTCCGCAAAAGACAGTATCAGTGCAGATGGCAGAATCTGTGTATGGAAACGTATCACTGCCAGATAAAGTCCCGGCAGAACGGTCGCCATGATCACAGCCAGATATCGCAGTATTCTGAGAAAGGAAGCCATCTCGAACCTGTGATACCAGTCCTCGCTGCTCTCCATGAAACTGCTGAAATTTCCCGGAAGGATCAATGCTTCCGGAGAATTATCACACAGAATCACAACCTTACCTTTCAGGATTTCCTGCACAGCACGATCCGGACGTTCCGTTGTCTGATACTGAGGAAAAGGAGAATACCACACATCTTCTGTCAGCTGTTCAAGCATACCGCTGTCAAGGATTCCGTCAATCTGAAATTCTTCCAGCCGTTCCTTCACTTCTTCCAGAAGTCCCTCATGTACCAGGTCATCCATGTATAACACCTGCGTTAAGGTATGAGAGCGCACACCGATTTTATATTCTTCCACCTTGAGTCTGGTATCACGAAGCCTTTTTCTTACCAGTGCACTGTTACTTTTCACACTGTCCGAAAATCCTTCCCTGGAACCCCGCAGCACCTTTTCCGATTCTGCCTCCATCACACCTGTGGATGGATAACCTTTGCTGGAGATTTTCATCGCCTTGTCATATCCATCTATGAAAAACACTGCATTCCCTGCAAGCATGGCATCTATGGACTCGTCAAGATTCTCCAGTTTCTTTACATCTGCGATTCCAAGACTGTTATGCCTGACAAATTCCTGAATATCCTCCGGCGAAATCTCCCAGAAATGATTGATCATCTTTCCAAGAGCAGAATCATCCAGCATCATATTGGAAACCGCAACTTCTATATAGACCATAAGGCAGTCCACCTTATGTTTATCTCCCAGCCGCATGGGACGGATCAGAATATCACTGCAATTTTCCAGCCTGCTTCGCAGATATTTCTCATTCTCCCTCAGATTTGCAGATACTTTCCGGGATTCTTCCAATTTCTTCAATAATTTCCCACCTCGTTTCATACCGGTACATCGTTTTCGATGTACCAGACAGATCTGTTGCCAGTCGGCAATATTCCTAAACTCACTTATACACACATAGATGCGCAAAAAAAGAGAGGCATCCCGCCTCTCTTAGAATTTCCCGATATTCAGATATTATACCATTCTTATCTGTGTCCCCTGGATTTCTCTTTCTCTGCACGTTCACGTTCTGCATCCTCAGCCTCAATAGAACGCATGATAGCCATTCTCTGATTCTCGATATGCTGGAAAGAAAGCTGTTTCGCGCGTTCCACGTCGCGCTCTCTGATCGCCTTTGTCAGTTCCTCATGTTCCTTCACCAGAACATCTCGTGTTTCACCTTCTTTCAGATATTCTACACGATAACGATAAATCTGCTCACGCATATTGTTGAGCACCTGGATCAGTCTCTTATTATCAGAAGCCTGATAAATGACCTCATGAAATGCAACGTCAGCCTCCGCAAGCTTAACAAGATTTCCCTCTGCGATCGTATGTTCAAACTCCTTGGCAGCAAGCCAGAGTCTCCTCATTTCTTCTTCAGTCATACGGGCACATGCTTTCTCAATAGCCACATTCTCAAGAGCAATACGGACCTCCAGAACATCATTCAGATCCTTCTCTGTGATATTGGCAACCTGGGCACCACGTCTTGGGATCATCACTACCAGACCTTCCTGCTCCAGCTTACGCATTGCCTCTCTGATAGGAGTTCTGCTCACGCCAAGTCTCTCTGCCAACGCAATCTCCATCAGTCTCTCACCAGGTTTCAGTTCGCCCTTCAGGATTGCCTGACGCAGCGTATTAAAAACCACATCCCTTAATGGAAGATATTCATTCATATTTACTGAAAAATCACTTGTCATTTGTATTCCCTCCTGCTTTCGTTACTTCTGTGGCAAAAACCGTCTTCGCCAGCCGGCTCTCTCTGAGAACCTCTGCTGCCGCCTCCATCTTCTCACGATCATCAAAGATTCCGAACACTGTAGGACCACTTCCGCTCATCATCGCCTTTAACGCACCATGACTCTCCATCAGTGCTTTGATTTCGCCAATTACAGGATATTTCTCTATAATTCCCGGCTCAAAAACATTTCCCATCTTCTGTGTCATTGCCAGAAGATCTCCACGTTCTATATCTCCTATCATCCCGTCAATATCCGGATGAGAAGAAATCTTATCCAGCTGAAGGCTCTCATAGGCAGCTTTGGTGGAAACATTGATTCCGGGCTTACCGATCAGTACAAAACAGTCCGGCACCTGAGTGATCCTGGTCAGTTTCTCCCCGATCCCCTCTGCCAGGGCAGTTCCTCTCATCACACAGTACGGAACATCTGCCCCGATATTCACAGCACGATCCATCAGCTCCTTCTGGCTCAGTCCCAGTTTAAAAAGCCGGTTGATCCCCACCAGTGCAGCTGCCGCATCCGAGCTTCCGCCTGCCATACCTGCTGCCACAGGAATAAATTTCTCAAGATGGATATCCACACCACCCTTAACCTGAAATTCATCCATCAGAAGCTTCGCCGCCTTATACACCAGATTTCGTTCATCATTCGGAATATAGGAATAATTGACAGACAGGGAAATCCCCGGCTTCCTCACCCTCTTCATCTCCAGAACATCATACATCTGTATCGTCTGCATGATCATCCGGACTTCATGATAGCCATCCTCTCTCTTTCTGAGAATATCCAGTCCCAGATTTATCTTCGCCAATGCACGTAAACGCATAAAATCCTCCGTTTCCAACAATATCATCCGTATATAACTGTACTTTCGCAATTATATTTGTACTTTGTATACAATAAAACTCTTTGCGCATATTTTAAATCATTTTTTTTTAGTTTTCAATATAGGAGTTTTCATTTTTTCCGGAAATTTTTTTCATTATCATCCCTGCCTGACAAGAATTAACGACTGCCCCGGCTTTACCTCTTTTTCCGTAAGACTGTTCACACCCGAAATCTCATCCACAGTTGTATAAAATTTCTTTGCAATATCCCACAGAGTATCTCCGGCCTTTACAATATAGACCGTAATTCCCGGCATACTTTCCAGTTTCTTACGATCCAGCGGCTGTTCTTCCACAGATTCAATAAGCTGCTCTTCCCACTGTCTGAACACAAGCACATTCAGTCCCACCGCCGCCTTGACTTCAATCTCATCCCCATCTGCCATTGCAGTGGAAAGCTGTTCAAGGTCAGCCTGAAGTAAATATGTGCAATCCTTCCCGATCTCTTCTGCCTCGATCAGATGGGTAAACGGAAGCATGGCATCCATAGAATAAAACGGCATTTCATCATTTCCAATAATATACAGGATCTTGAGTGCCACAATTCCTTCTGCCACAATTCCCTTATCCGTAATCCTAGTCTTATCTACTTTTACCTTACCGCTGCTGTGGCAAAGCTGCAAAACTTTTCCCTGACTCTCCTTAACTTCTATCCGGTCTGTCAGACGACACCTGGAAAAATTCCGTACCAGAAGACTTTCCAACATTTCCTTTTTCCGATGAAGAACACATTCTTTGTGTGGGCTGTATGCATCAAGAAGAAGTTCATGCTCCTCTTCCCTGTACATTTTCATATTTAATTCCAGTACCACATCCACCTGCAGGATACGTTCTTCACCATCCGGATCAGGCTTTACCTCTATCCCCTGATGAAGAAGAGACACCTCAATATGTGGAATCAGATCTTCCATACAGCCACTGCATTCCATCTCATTGGAAAAAGGCATGGTATACTCCAGCCACTGAGGTGGATTCTCCTCTTCATACCCTGTATACAGAAGAAAAACTGCAAGCTCTCCTTTCACCCGGAGTTTGTTCTCTCCCGGCCGCAGATCCAGATTCCTCGGTTCAGCCATATACCACAGAAGGTTTTCTACATTCGGTCTGTTTGACGCAAGAGTAATATCATCCTTAATGCGCAGAGTATCTTTTTTATGTACACGAAGACTCATAAGCCGGATTTTCTCCGTTTTCACAGAGACTTCCTGATCCTCTGCGGAAACCGGAAGTTCAACGACTGCCAGTTCATCTACCACTGCATAAAAAGTTACAATTGCTTTAATATTCAGTTTTCTGGAATGGATCATATGAACACTGAGATCCTCAATCTCCCATTTCAGACACAGCTTATCTCCCCCTTCGATTCCCTCCAGATTAATCATCTCATCCAGCGGAAGCTTCGCAGAAAGGCTGTAAATCCTGCCCTCTTTTTCCCCCACATAAAGCAAATCTGCATTTAATGTCCCTTTAAGAAGCGCTCTTCCTTCACTCAGCCTCACTTCCTCCATGGAAACATCCGCTTTGCTCTGCACCAGTCTCCCGATATCCGGTTTCACATCGGGCACATTATAGTCCTCGTCAAAAGTCGCCTGCGCTGCCGCTTTGTTTTTGATCCGCAGCATCTGAATACTTTCTTTTTTTAATTCCAACCTGCTTCCTTCCTTTCTCTGTTTACTTTATGATAAAACCCAAAAATTCTATCGGTTTCTCTGTTTCTCTAATTTTCAGGACAATACAGGGATAAGACGGTTCACTGCCTGCATCCGCTTTCTCCGGACCTATCAGCCTTGTCTTGCAGAATACTGCGTTCTCTGATTCGGAAACCTCCTCCACCTGAATACTGTACCCTCCTGTAAGCTGCTCTCCATATCCCTTCATCAGATATCTTATATCTCCCACCTGATAAGTCATCTGAAATACATTCTTTTTCTTCTGTTCCATCAGTTCTGAAATCTCTTCCGGAATTTCCTCCTGCTTTACGATCGTATATTCCAGAGGTGTACGTTCGCCCTCCTCAATCCTGATAAACTGACAGCCCGCCGGCAAAAGAGCCAACAGCAACACACAGAGCAGTCCTCCTGTCCTTTTGCCCATAATGCACCCCTGCTCATTCTTCGCTAAATATTCTATGCCGGATACAGCCCTGTTATTACCATACTCTATGCTATATATCTGACAGTAACTGCTTTTCTGCAGGAAAGAATCCCGTCCGGAATGATTTATTTAACGCCAAAAAATCGTTATACCATAATTTATTTCTTGCAGGATATCTCATAATTCCTTATAATAACTTCTATACTTATATATGGGCATCAGCATTATATAATGCCCGGAAAGGAATTAACGAATGATACGATTTATCCTCGTCTGTATTGTTGTGATCGGATACCTGATCCTGTCCATCCCCATCCTGCTGGTCGAATGGATCATCGGCAGATTTTCTCCTGAAAAAAAGGATATCAGCTCCCTTAGGATCATCCAGGCAGTATTCCGATTTATCCTTAAGATCACCGGTGCAAAAATTACTGTGATCGGAGAAGAAAATGTGCCAAAGGACACACCTGTACTTTATATCGGCAACCACAGAAGCTACTTCGACATACTTCTTACTTACTCCCGCTGTCCGATCCGTACAGGCTACATTGCCAAAAAAGAGATGGAGAAAATCCCTCTTCTTTCCACATGGATGCGTTATCTCCACTGTCTCTTCCTTGACAGGAAAGACATCAAACAGGGACTCAAAACGATCCTGACCGCAGTAGACAAAGTAAAATCCGGAATTTCCATCTGTATTTTCCCGGAAGGAACCCGAAACAGAAATAAAGATGAGCTGGACATGCTTCCCTTCCATGAAGGAAGCTTCAAAATCGCTACCAAGGCCAAATGCCCGATCATCCCAATTGCGATCAGCAATTCAGCCAACATTTTCGAGGCACACTTCCCGAAGATATCTCCTGCAAGAGTTGTAGTAGAATACGGTAAGCCGATCTATCCGGATGAACTGAGCAAAGAAGATAAGAGGCATGTCGGAGAATATACGCAAAACGTAATTCGCAAAATGCTTATAAAGAACAAACCACTGACCGAAAAATAATAAGACCATCACCAGAGCGTAAAGACAAAAATTTACGCTCTGCCGGACTGTTATATATCAGAATTTCCATTGTATCTGGACTGATCCGGGAAATACCTTAAGTGACCTGATCATCTTATCAACTGTAAACCTCTTCTCCTCAAAATCAATCTCTCCCCACAGACTTATATTAGATGCTACCTTTTCCATCTGCTCCGGTGTCGCATGATTCTCCGCAAGCACCGATAATTTCTCCAGCTTTAACTGATGCATCTGGTCTATTTCTTCCACTCTCTGATTGATATAATCTGTCAGTGTTTCTCCGGCACCTGCCAGAGAATCCACAAGCAGAGAAATCTCCTTTTCCATTTCCTCAATCTCCCTGTAAATCTGCTTTACCTGCGGATTTTCCTTTAACTTCGTATAAGCGGCAGGAGACTGTCCTTCGCGCAGCTTACGTACCATCTCTTTATATACATAATTCTCCACATCTTCAGTATAAACCTTCCCGCACCCCGGGCAGGCTTTGTTGTTCAGACGCTTCGTACATCTCAGGTACTGTTTACCGGACTGTATTTTAATACTCATAAGTGCGTATCCGCAATTGCCACATTTCACTTTCCCTGCCAGCCATGTATTCACAGCTTTTCGGTTGGCCTGAATCGTTTTATTTCTCATAAGCTTGATCCTGCAGTTCAGCCACTGCTCCGAAGACACAAGCCCCTCATGAGGTGCCACCACCAGCATATGTCCCTTAAGATTCTGCAGCTTATCTGTCTGCGCATCCCGCCCCTGATAAAGATAACATCCATGAATCCCGTCAAACTGCTCCGGACTGCTTACTATATTGGTTCCATGGCTCCTGAAAAAACGGTACACATCCATATCAGCCCGCACATATACCGGATTTCTCAAAAGCTGGGCCAGCATGGAACGTATCAGTTCCTTTCCGTAGAACTGCACTCCCTTTTCCGCATAATATCTGGTGATATCCCCATAAGAAGTGTCCGGTTGTTCGTACATATCAAAAATTTCCCGCACAATTGCCGCTTCCCCGGGTTCTTCCACAAGCTTCTTTGTATGGATTCCTTCCATCAGGATCTCCTCTAGCCGATAACCATAAGGAGGCTTGCCGCCCATTCGAAAACCTTTCTGACTTCTGGAATAATATGCGTCGCTGACACGCTTCTGAATAGTCTCACGTTCCAGTTGCGCAAACACAATGCAGATATTTAACATTGCCCGTCCCATAGGTGTCGAAGTATCAAATTTCTCTGTAGAAGAGACAAATTCCACCTGATACTGCTGAAACAGATTCATCATATTGGAAAAATCCAGAATAGAACGGCTGATCCGATCCAGCTTATACACGATCACTTTCTCCACTTCCCCTCTGCGGATATCTGTCAGAAGCTGCTGAAGCTGTGGTCTGACTGTATTCTTGCCGCTGTAACCCTTATCCTTGTACTCTTTGAAACTTCCACCTTTTAACTCGTACTTGCAGAACTCGATCTGACTTTCAATAGAAATACTATCTGCTCTGTCCACTGACTGCCTTGCGTAGATTGCATTGATTCTCTTCATAGGGGTCCTCCTTTGTGAAATGAAATAATTGTTGTTTTGCCGGGCAATGTTGTTACCGTTCACCCTGCATTCCGCAACACGTCTTGCAATGCACAGAATAAACAGTAACCGGCACTGTAACCATTCAACAATTCCTCCTCCGGGAAGAAAAACCTGAGCGATTACATTTTGTCTATACAATTACGATAACAAATATTTAAAAATGTGTAAATCGACTTTTTTCTATCTTTATGTATAGATTTTTCCGACAGTTTCATTGTATAATGATGTCATAAATATTCCTCTACAATCAACTCGTTCCTCTGCTGATCATTTATAACTGTCCTGTACCGTTACCGTTCACTCTATACCTGTGTCACCGACTAAAAGGAGATTTCCCATATGAGAAGAAAATGTACCGATTCCCTGATATACTGGAAAAAAAATCCCGGCCGCAAACCTTTAATCCTTCAGGGGCTTCGCCAGACAGGCAAGACCTGGCTACTTATGGACTTCGGAAATAAGCAATACGAACATACACTCTACATCAATCTGGAAACAGACCGCTCTGCTACAGACTATCTGTCTGTTCCACATGATCCACAGGAAGTACTGCTTTTTCTGGAAACCTGTGCAGGAAAACCACTGCGCCCTGCCTCTTCCCTTCTGATTCTTGACAATATCCAGTGCATTCCTCAGATTTCCACACTTCTTACCTCTATTGCCCTGGACTTTCCACAATATCACATTGCCTCTATCTATAAAGGTGTGGTTAACTCTGATTCTTTCTCCGTCCACGACTTTGATATCCTGACTCTGTATCCACTGGATTTTGAAGAATTTCTGTGGGCCAATGCTGAGTTTGCCCTTACAAGAGAAATCCGCAATCATTTCTCCGATTTCAGCCCAATGGGAAAGAAACTCCACGAAAAAGCCCTGTCACAGTTCCGTCTCTATCTGATTATCGGCGGAATGCCTGCTGCCATTATGGAATACAAAAAAGAAAAGAAGCTCCTGCTGGTACCTGACACCCAGCAAAAGCTCCTTAATCTTTTTCTCAGCGATATTACTGCCCTGGCTCCAAAAGGAACCGCCCGCCACTGCCGCAATGCCTGGCTCTCGATCCCTGCACAACTCGGCAGAACCAGCCGTAAATTCCAGTACACCCGCATTGCAAAAGGTGCTACTGCCAAAGTCTATCATGAACCCCTGCAGTGGCTGATCAGCACCGGACTTGCCATTCCCTGCCAGACAGCTGTCTGCAGTAAACCTTCGGAAACCTCCTTACATCTGTATCCTGTTGACACCGGATTATGCTCATGTATACTGAAAATCCCTGCCTTCCAGCTTCTGTCAGGAGAAGAAACCACCGCCGGTACAGCCTGTATCGAAACCTTTCTGGCACAGCACTTTATCCGGAATGGCTATACCCTCTCCTACTGGTCCAGCGGCAACCAGGCGGAAGTTCCCTTTTTACTGTCCAAAAACAGTCATTTTATTGCCATAGACTACCGCACCACCCCACATCAGAAATGCAGGAACCTTATGCAGCTGAATAAATCTTCTCTCTCTCCTGCACCCACGCAAATGTATTTAATCTCTGCCGAAGACTTCAGGCAAAAAGAAGCTTATCGAATCGTGCCTTTATATGCGGTATTTTGCATATAGAACGTGGCAGATACAACCGGCAAAAGCAGACTCCGGCCGGTAGTTCTTCTCGCTTTCACATCTTCGGAAACGAAGAAAAAACATCTTCAGCCATATCTCTCTGATATGGCTGAAAACTTTTTACGCATTGTTGATGATTTTTTAGTTTGTCATTAACTAAATCTCAAACTCCTTATATAATTGTTCCCTGTATTTTTCATCTTCAGATGCCCTCTCTGCGTCTGCATAACGTTTGTCATTTAAAAGCATTTTCATAAGCATCCCAAGACGGTTTTCACCTTTCTTTATACCTTTTTTTTCGCCTTTCTTTTCGCCTCTTTTTTCACCTTTCTCTTCTGCATAGGAAATCATACTCAACATATCGGACACCTCCTTCTGTCGGATCTGACTGTCTGAATCCGGAATGTAGGATAGTACTTTCTTCTGATCACCGGAAAATACACCATATAAAAGATCCATCAGTCCCTTTTCATTTTGTTCTTCCCCGCCAAGCCGTACTATGACAACCTCCATAAGGTCTGCTTCCGCAGCATCGATCTGAATGTCAGGTATGCGGAAACCTTCATTTTTGTAATTATGTATCTTGTAATAAGATACGGTATTCTGCTGTTCTTTGGGAATATTCTCAAGGCAGATCCAGATACTGTAGACCTTTTCCAGATATTTATAGCCTTTCCCATTTTTCCCTACTTTATCCAACTGTGCAGATAATTTCCGGCATCCGTAGTATATGCCTCTTTTAATAACAGGATACCCCGGCCGGTAGTTCTTCTGTAATTCAAAATCCACATGGAGATTTACCAGGATATTTCCTTTTTTCTTTGGAAGCAGCGAACGAAAAAGGATATCAAAAACTGCCGGTGCCTCATCTGTTGTGTTGAATTCCGTCTGTTCGCCCCGGATGCTTCCTGCCATGTCTTCCTCTACAAATGCTGTTCCGGTCCGGATTGTATCTCCCTCAATACAGTTCATGATCTCTTCCAGAGAACAGTCCTTGTATTCTGCTACGGTGTACTTTAGAATGTTGCCCATAATCGGCTTATACGAAAAAATATTTTTAGCCGCTTTATCTTTTGTTTCTCTGCCTTTTAAGGTTCTCATTGTTGTAGAAATACTGTTTTTTACTTTCATGAGATACTCCTGCAAGTGAAATTTTCTATTTATATTTTTATGATACCTCAGAAATAAAACTTCGTCAAATGCTTCTTCCCGGTCCGAGCAGACGCCAGAGGAGGTGTCAGATTGGAGTAAATTTCCTTCACCAAAATCAGAACCGGGTTCCGATTTACTGCGTCAATTTTTCAGGCAGATCCCCTGGATATTCTATATTTTATAAACTTCATTATATATCGTTACTTTTTACAATCAGCGTAAAACCAGAAGAATTTTTCAATACAGCAACCAGTTTATTTGTAATAACTGCCTGTTTTTACTACGATTGTCAATAATTATCCACTTATAAATCATAAAATCCGGATATTCCTCAAGTTTGAAATCAATTCCCCATACGAAATTTTCTCAAAAATCAACCTGTCCATCACCCAAAGGGGAACTATAATCATGACAAAGATTAAAAACACAAAGAAGGGCATGGCAAAAAAGACATTAAGTATGTCACTTGTTGTTGCAATGCTTGCTACTTCTAATGTGCCGGTATGGGCTGCTGAGTTCAGCGATGGTACTGATGCTGCCGTTGAGACTGAAGCTCCGGCTGCTGAAACATTTTCTGATGATGCTACAGAAGCTCCGGTTGTAGAAAATACTACTGACGTGACAGATGTTGCAACTGCAACTGCACCTAAATTAACATTAGCAAATTGGACAGGCGCTTTGGCTGTATCTGGTGATCTTAAAGATGGTAGCACTGATGTTGCAAACTTTGATTATAAAGTTCGTATTGATGGCAAAGAAGTTGTTGGTCATTCAGGAACTTATACTGGAAGTGCTACAAGTGTTGCTGATTTAAATAGTAAATTAACATCAGCTACTTTTGTATCTACTGATGCTGGTCATATTGTATCTGTAGAGATTACAGGAACGGGTGCTAATGCTGGATTTAAAACTACAATTGAAGGCATTGAAATTAAGAGTGTAGATGTTTCATCTGCGACATTAAATCTTGGTGGCGCAACTGTAGCTTATACTGGTAAACAGGTGGCATTTAGTGATACTCAGATTGCTGGATTTACAATTGCTGGTATTTCAGGTCTTTCATATAATGACTTTAAGTATACATATGAGGGAGACGATCTTGTAAATGCTACACCTGCTGGAAAAACACTTCAGGTTGTTGCTACTGTAGACAAAGCAGGATATACAGGACAGATTAAAGCACCTTTTATAATTAACAAACGTACTCTGAATCCAGACAAATTAGAATTAACATTAAAGAAAAATACTGTTTCTTATGCAGAAAGATCTAAAATCTCTTCTGATTATGTAACAGTTAAAGACACTGTAACAGGAGAAACTCTTCCAACATCTGTATATACAGTTACTGGAAGTGGATTAACTGCTGTTGGCACTGAAAGCACATTGAGCATTGCTACAGACTCCTTAGATAAAGATGAAAAAACAAATCGCAATTATACAGGTAATGTAATAAAAGTTACAACAGATAAAGTTAAAGTTGTTGCTAATCAGATGTCAGATTTCAAAATTGTTACTGACAGTATTGGAAAAGATGATGCATCTAATGCAACAGCTGTAAAGAATGCAATTCATTTCTACATTGGCGACACAGAGGTAACATCTTATATTTCTTCTGCTATTACTGTTGCTCCAGCAACTTTAGCAAGTGGTGCGACAACTTTATCTGTTTCTGTAAATGGTGATAATACAAACGTTATCGGAAACACAACCGTAAATCTTTCTGTAACATTAAATAAACTTACAGTAGATGGATTAAGATATACACTTGGCACAACTAAAGATAAACAAGCAAATTCTGCTGAAGATTTAGGAGCTGAAACATACACTGGTGAGGCAATCACTAAAGATATTAAAGATGTTAAATTTGTTAGTGGAACTACAAATGTTAACTTATCTACAAGTGATTACAAAGTAGAGTATGTAAATGATAACACAAATGCTAAGGCTGTTTCCAAAAAAGACGTAGAAGTTTACATTGTAGGTACTGGAAACTATAGTGGCCGTGTTAAAATTGGTACATTTGCAATTAATGCCGCAGTAATCGAAGCTGCAGATATTACTGTTCCTGAAAAAGTTCAGTACAATGGAAGTCTTCAGACCGCATCTGACTACATGGATGGAAAAGTTACTGTTAAAGCAGGCGCTACAGGAAAGAAAAAAGATGTTCCGGCAGATGCATATAAATTAACATATACTTCAAGCACAACTCCTGTTTCAGTAGGTGCAACAATTACTACAAAATTAGTAGAAACAGATATTAAAAACAAAAACTATACAACTGGTACAACTGAAGTTACTGCTTCCAAAACAACAACTGTAACTAACAAAGATATCGCTGATACTAATGCAAAACTTGAAGTTGTAGGATCTTATACTTATACTGGAAAAGCAATTACACCGACTGTAAAATTAACAGTTGATGGTGTAGAACTGGCATCTGGTATTGATTATGAAATCCAGTCCTGCTCTAACAACAAAAATGCTGGTGAAGCTACAGTAACTGTTGTAGGAAAAGGTGATTATTCTGGAACTCAGACAGCTAAATTTACAATTAACAAAGCAAATCTGAGTGATGTTAAAGTTGAAGCAAAAGCTACTACTGACGCAGAAAAAGAAGCATTTACCTATACAGGAAGTCAGATTAAGCCAACAACTTCTAATTTTAAAATCACATTAAATGATGTTGAACTGAGCGCTTCTGATTTTGCAATTACATACCCAACAACTTCTAAAGTAAATGTAAATGTTGGTGATGCAACAGTAACATTAGCACCAGTAAAAACAAATACTAACTTTGTTGGTGAAACTAAAGAAGTTGGATTTAAGATTCTTCCTAGAGCACTTACTACCAGCTATTTAAATGGTACATTCTACGCATTTGATGAAAACGGTGATAAGATTGACTTTACCAAAACAAATTATGTATTTGGATATGACGGAACAGAAAAAACATTTAAAGACATTAAATTTGTTCCAAGCGTAGCTAAATATAGAACTATGAATCTTGTTGAAGGTAAAGATTATGAAATCAAGTATTTCAATAATATTACCGGACCAAAAGCATATGTTTATGTTACAGGTATTGGAAACTATGCTGGTTCTACAAAATTTGAAGGAAGCGATGTAACTTATACAAAAGCTCAGGACTTCGCAATTGAAGGAGTTACTGTAGGTCGCAAAAATATTACTGTATCAGACACAGAATATGCTGGTGGTGTAGCTGTTACACCAAATGTAATAATTAAGGTTGGCGATAAAACATTAGTAGAAGGAACTGATTATGAATTCACAGGACTTTCTAACAATGTAGATGTTACAGCTTCAAATAAAGTATTAAAAGCTACATTAAAGCTTAAAAATGGATATAAACTGAGCAATGGTACAGGTGAATGGACTGGAGTATTCAGCAATCCAGTTGTAAATGACACTACAAACACATATACTATTGATATAACATGGAAGATTGTTAAAAAAGACATTGCTAATACAACAGTTGAAATTTCCGAAACAAACGGTAAATTAACAACTACTGTACTTAATGGTAGCGTAATCGTTCCAGCAACAGAATACGATGTAAAAGACAATGGTGATGGAACTGCTACTGTAACAGCTAAAGCTGATAGCAAGAGCTATACAGGAAGCCAGAAAGTATCTGTAAAGAAATCTGAAAATGTTGGTGCTCCAGTAATCAGCAATGTTAAAGTTGTTGGTAACAAAGCAACTGTTATCCTTTCTGGTGAAGCTGACGGCGCTGCAGGTTATGATTATGTAATTTCTACAGACCGTGATTGCATCACAAACAAAGATTATACATCTATCAGTAAGAATCAGGTACAGACTTCTACTACATTCAAATATGTAGATCAGGGTATGTACTATGCATACTGCCACGCTTGGACACGTGATGAGAACGGTAAGAAAGTATTTGGTGAATGGTCCAATGCTTATCCATTCTCTGTAACAGCAATCACACCAGATGCTCCGGTTATCACAAACGTTAAAGTAAGCGGATCTACTATCAAAGTAACATACAAAGCAGCTGCAAATGCAACTGGTTACGATGTAGTACTTGGAACATCCTCCAAGAAAGAAAACGGTGAGACACGTCCATATCACTATGGCGATCACAAAGTACTGAACCTCAAAGAAGGTACAGTAACAGCAACATTCAAGAAAGTACCAAAGGGAACATGGGTAGTTGGAATGCATGCATTCAACAGAACATCCGAAGACGGAAAGAAAGTCTTCAGCCCATGGTCAAACCTGAAAAAGGCTACTGTTAAATAATCCATTTGGGTAATTAATACAGATTCCTAAAAAGAAGGCTCCGGTCATTGCGATCGGAGTCTTTCTTTTTAATAAACCTATACCATATATTCTAACAGAATCTTATCCTTATATTGCTTTCTGCTATTTCAAGGTGTATCTGACTCCCCTGCCTGCACCTGTTTTTTTCAGGATTTTCTTTTCAATCAGGCTGTTCAGAGTACGTACTGCTTTACTCTTTTCCATTTCTGCTGCTTTCTCAATTTCTGATCTTGACATTTTTTCTTTTCCCTTAAGGATGCTGACCAGTATCTGTTCGGCTTCGCTCAGGTCATAGTTTTCCCTTATAACAGGAAGAATTACTTTGATAGAATTAGAAAAACACTGATACGATGGTTTTATCAGTGCGTTCCTGTAAGCATGATTGATCCTCATGATTCCGGTTCCAAATTTCTCAATATATTTCAGCCGGAAGAACACATTTCCGATAATAGGATTTCTGAGTATGGATATCTGACCATTCAGGTATTCCTCTTCGCTGATTCCGGCAGGAAGCCCTCCCGGAGAACTGATCTCAATCCTGTCCGCATACATACTGACTTTTATAGATGCCGGGATATCCCACATTCGATGGATCAGAGCATTGGCTATTGCTTCCCTGAAGGCTTTTTCCGGGATTTTGTCAATACATTTCCTTTCGGCTCCCTCTATTTTTTCATACTGATAATACTTTCGGAACATCTGAAGTGTTTTTTCCAACTGAGAAAGTATGGAAATATTTTCTAGTGATTCCCTGTCCATGATCTCATCTATGGTATCACCAAAACGTATGATATCTATTCCCGTAAACTGATTATCATCAGCAAGAAGTGCAGCTGCATTATTGAACCCACTCTGATCAGAATACAGTTCAAGAGTTTTTAAAATATCTTTATTGATCTTCTCAATGCCCATCACCCGGATAAATTCTGTTTCCAATTTAGCAAAAGTAAGCTGCTGATTGAATGAAGTGATCTCCTCAAAAGTCTGATTACAGCCCTCCAGGATCAACCGGTTATATTCCAGACGATCCACTTCAACTGTAGAAGAATCATTTCTTTTATAAGCTTTACCTTTATAGAGATAAGGCTTATACCTGCCTTCATAAACAGTGAGCACGATCGTATTTTCCTGTATCTCCAGACGGAACTCCGGCACAGGACTGAGACTGTCATTGATCTTATTCTCCAGATTCAGACATCCGTTCACTGGATCTGTTATGCCGATGACGTTCCCCTGATCATTGATTCCAAATATAATCTTTCCTTCGCCATAATTAGCATAGGCACTGATCGTTTTCAGAAACGTGTTAGATGACAGATTTTCCTTATATTCCAATGTTCTGCTTTCCCTCATGATACATTTTCCTCCACATTTTCAATCCTTTGAAACCCAATATTGATTTGTAATATATAGTATAAAATCGTTCCAATCGAAATGCAACGATTTCTTTTTTCGTTTCATATAGAATACAACGATTTATATAATCATCAAATATAATTCCGCCGATCAAAAGCCAACGTAATTGTATAATTGTGAAATAATAAATATTATACGTAAATAATGCACTAAGATTACAATTACAAATAAAAATTTCTGGGGTGTTGATGCAAGCGGAAATAATATTACTACACAGCCTGCAGCTGTATACCGTTATTCTAAAATCAGCAAACCACAGGCAAGTGCTTGGACTGTTTCTACAGAAAAAGCATCTTATACTTACACAGGAGAAGCAATTATTCCAGAACTGATTGTAAAGGATGGAACAAAAGAGCTCGAAAAAGATGTAGATTACGAAATTAAGTCTATTGCAAACGGTACAAATGTAGGTACTGCAACTGTAACAATTGTTGGAAAAGGTGATGATGACAATACATCTACTACAACAACTACATTTACGATTACACCAGCTGATATGTCTTCTTTAACTGTAAATGTAAATGATCAAAGCTATACCGGACATCAGATTCGTCCTACAGTAAAAGATTCCAATAACAATACACAGATTACAGCTAAATTAGGTACTGTAAATATTGATCTTGGTCAATTTACAATTAGTTATCCAGATTCAAAGGATGCAAATGGAAAAGAAGTTAATGTAGCTAATCAGTCATTTATCTATGATGGAAAAGCTCATACTTTTGCAAGCGCAACATTCAACTATTCTTATACTGATCCGATTACACATAAAACTGTTAAATTAGAAGAAGGAAAAGATTTTGAAATTAAATACTTCCACAATGTAACAGGTAATGCCAGCCATGAAGCATATATCGCTGTAGTTGGTAAAGGCAACTATGCTGGCAACAACGATACAACAAATCAGGTTTTCGAAGATGAAAATGGTCAGAAAGTAAACGCTATTACTTATAAGAAATTTACAATTACTCCAGTTCAGCTGTCAGATCAGAACGTAACTGTTTCTAATGGTACTTATGCTGAAGGAATGGCAGTAAAACCAGTTGTTAAAGTATCATATGGTAGAGATGCTCTTACATTAGAAGAAGGTAAGGACTACAAATTAGTTGGTGTGGGTGCTTATACAGAGCCTACAACAAAGAAATATACAGTAAGTGTTGAAGGTATCAATGGATATACAGGAACAACATCTTCTGTTAACTGGGGAATTGATAAAAAAGATCTTGCTGACTGTGATATTACAGCCGCTAAGAATTCTAAAGGTTCTGTATCTGTTGTTGTAATGAACGGAAATGTTAAAGTTCCAACAGAAAAATATGTTGTTACAGAAAATGCTGACGGAACAGTAACAGTTACTCCGGCAAAAGATAGTAAATACTACATCGGTTCTAAGACAGTTACATTAGCTGGTTCTGAAGCTAATGAAAAACCAGGAACACCTATGATCAGCAATGTTAAAGTTGTTGGTAATAAAGCAACTGTAATCCTTTCCGGTGATACAGATGGTGCTGCAGGTTATGACTATGTAATCTCTACAGATCGTGACTGCATTACAAACAAAGATTACACATCTGTAAACAAGAATCAGGTTCAGACTTCTACTACATTCAAATATGTACAGCAGGGAACCTACTACGCATACTGCCACGCTTGGAAACGTGACGAGAACGGAAAGAAAGTCTTCA
The DNA here is from genome assembly GCF_025148125.1 of Blautia wexlerae DSM 19850. Lineage (NCBI taxonomy): Bacteria > Bacillati > Bacillota > Clostridia > Lachnospirales > Lachnospiraceae > Blautia > Blautia wexlerae. The sequence goes on along the minus strand of NZ_CP102267.1, from coordinate 139,322 downwards.
GCCCATGGTCCAACCTGAAAACAGCTACTGTTAAATAATCCATTTGGGTAAATAATACAGATTCCTAAAAAGAAAACCCCAGTCATTTTGACTGGGGTCTTTCTTTGTCAAAACTTATCCTGCGATTGTCGAAAAATTTTTCTGGTAAATAAATATCTGCTCTGATAAAATATAAGTACAAAATATGTGACAGGAGGTGACATCCATAATACGTCAAACGAATCTGGCACAAATGATAGACTTTGCCGCAGATCGTGCAAGATATGATGAATGTGCCAAGAAACTATTAACCTATAAGGCAGTCATTGCCTGGATCCTCAAATCCTGTACAAAAGAATTTTCCCAATATAGTGTCAATTTTATCTGTGATAACTGCCTGAAAGAAAATATCGAAATTTCCAGTCGGGCAGTACATCAGGACCATCCTGACCGCAGTAAATTACTGGATGGAAACGAACAAATAGACTGCCTTAATTCCGAAGCAAATGCTATCAAAGACCAGACTGTGTATTATGATATTCGTTTTAAGGCATATATTCCGAACACCGAAGAACCCGTACAGCTGATCATCAATTTGGAAATCCAGTTAAATGACACACCGGGGTATCCATTAGTTACAAGAGGATTTTATTATTGTGCAAGAATGATTTCCGAGCAGTATGGAACTATTTTTACTGGTGAACATTATGAAAAGCTTCAGAAAGTCTACAGTATTTGGATCTGCCCGGATCCGGCGAAAAAACGTAGAAATGGAATCTTCAGATACCATACAGTACAGGATACAGTATTGGGAAAGCCTTATGAAACTCTTGGCAGTTATGACCTTATGGAAGTTGTTATCGTAAATTTAGGTGATGCAGATAAAGAGAGTGATCTGGAGATCCTTGATCTGCTGAATACACTCTTCTCTCTTTCTACATCCTCTGAGACAAAGAAAAAACGTCTTCAGAAAGATTTTGGCATCGCCATGACAGAAGAATTTGAAAGTGAGGTGCAGGATATGTGTAATCTGGGAAAAGCACTTGTTGAACAAGGCATTGAGCAAGGTGTAGAAAAGAAAAATCTATCTCTTGCAAAAATGATGATCAAAGATAAAGAATCTCTCGATAAGATTGAAAAATATACTGGTTTTTCTGCCGATAAGTTAAAAGAGATTGCAGCATCTATCGGAACAAACCTTACTGCTTAGAATACGTCTCCTATGGCAGCTATACATAATAAGACAATAGAAAAATTTGGTACTTAAAATAAGCCCAGAATGCTGAAAATTCAACGATTCTGGGCTTATATTCTGGATTTTTTTATATAAATAACATAACATCCGAAGACGAAAAGAAAGTCTTTATCTCTTATAATCTGTTTTACTACAGGTTGGTAGTCCTTTTGTATCCCAGGACATCCCGGCCTGTTTTATCCAGGTATTTGTCCCGAGAAGAAAGCCGTTTGACTGAGCATCCAGTATGTACCATTTACCACCAACCTTTACCTGATTCCACTGGTGGCTTGGGTTACTGGCTTTGGCATTTGCATGGACGTAACGGCAGTCTACCCCGCTCGCATCACAGAGTGCTTTCATGGCTCTTGCATATCCGGAACACTGTGCCTCTCCATATACCAGTGCACCCCAGGCTGTATTTGCATAATTATACTGCCATCCCCTGTATGCATATCTACAATTGCTGCGGAGATAATTAAAAGCAGTCAGGACTTTATCATAATCTGACATTCCTTTTCGGATATAATTCAGTTTAAAGCTCTGTACAACACTTCTTACCTGCGCCAGATGGGCAGTATCCAGATATGGACCATACACACTGCCATAACTATAATCACCTTTTACAGTAGGAGATTTTAAGGTTATCTTTCTGGCTACGCTCTTATCACTATATATGTTTTTCCCATTTACATTCTCTGTTCCGCGAAGCTTCTGCAGATGAGGCATTGCAGAAATCGTATATCCGGTTACTTCGTGCACTGTTTAAAGGGGTACAGATATCTCAGTTCCTAGCAGGTTCTTATATGACAGGAAGCCTGCCAATAAAAAAATATGGAACACCGTCTGCATTGACAGACTTTCGTGAATTTTCAATGCTGGAACCGGGGCTTCTGGCAGAATATGTTAGCTTTACGGAAAAAGAAGTCAGGGATTTATGCCAGACAAATTATATGGATTTTGATGGATTAAAAACAGCAATCCAGATGCTCTGGTAACTCAGTTGCCGAGTAGTTCACTATGATGCATATATAAGTCTTTCAAATGATAAATCTCATATATTTTTGTAACCGCATTGGTAAGAGATGTTTCGTGCAGTGGATAATACTGCTTATATAATTTTTCCGGTTTTACAATGTCAATTATTTCAGAAGACCAGAGCCGGTACTTCCATTGCAGAGTAATATAGCAGTCAGACATCCATTCCAGAATAAATTCATCATAAGTATTACTTATTTCTGCATTTAAATCTACAGTAATTCCCATATTTCCCATAATCTGTTTCGGAGTTTTACATAAATACAGGGGATTCCCCATATCCATATATCTACGATAATCACTTTTCATATATTTATAGATTATACCAAAACAGTCAGAACAATTTCGAGCTATCAATTTAAATAAATATCTTCCAGATAGTTTTGCACTGTTCAGGTAACCTGAATCATATGCCGGATTATTCATAAAAATCGCCCTCCTGATGATAAATTAAAAATTTCCCCATAGCAGTTCTCACCGTAATTCCCGGAACTTCGAATCCTTCCAGCAAAATTGCACGGTTTCTTGCAGAAAGAAATTGATTTACTTCTCTGCGAGCGTGAAAGTCAGCTGTTACATCTGATTCGTCTTTGTATACCTGCCATGCATCTTTCCATTCAATCTGTTTAAATGCTTTTTGTGATTTCAAAAATATCTGATTACCAAGAGAACCTTTATAGAAAAGTTTCTTTATTTCTTCAATATTGATCTGATTTAGCAAAAAAGCTTCTATGACCTGTGTATAACTGTCATCTGCACGATAGCCTTTGATAATATCAAAATCTGCTGTAGAAATACGGTACATTTCTACAATCCGCGAACCTGTGATTTCAGCACTCTCCAGGCTTGTTCCCCTGTTGGCAATGACCTCTGCGATCCAGGCTAAGATACCATAATCGTTCAGATCCATTATTTTCAGACCAGAAGTATTCAAAATATACCGGTTAACAAAAGAGTATTCCGGATCACCATTTAAAACAGCCCAACTTTTTGCACGGTCTTTATATTCAGTGGTATAAAATCCATTTCCATAATCATTATCTGTTTTTCCACCCTGATAAATTGGTTCTTTTAAAATATGATCAGAACCATGATAAACAATTACATTCTCATATGCTATATCAGAGTCCATAATATTAACATGACTTTTCATTTTATACCCTCCTTAAATTCACTTTTCAGCTGATTTTATTATAACATTGTTCTAACATCTATGTCAGTATAAAGATTTCGACACAAAGCGTTTGATTTTTACCGACAAAAATGGAAGTGGTAAAACAAGTATATTAGATATAGTAGTATATTATATTTTATCCCAATATAAATAAAGAGCCCCTGACCAGATGGATCAAAAACTCCTGCTGATGTTTTTTTGTTTACCAGTATTTTTTTATATAGTTGACAGCTATAGTGGTTCAGTTGTCAAGACAAAAATTTAAGCATTTTATAATGAACTGATATATGTAACTGGGTAGGGGAGAAAATCCCCCCCTTAGGCTGCATGATTATTCAGTAACAGGATTGGATAATAGCAGGATGAGTAGGGTCTCCCGAGGTAAGACACTAATCTTTCGTTATATCCGCTGAGCAGTTTCTGGCTGGCAATTTCACACATTAAATCAACATAATCTGTCATAGACGTTGCAGAAGTTGTATGCTATATTGATTATATAAGAATATTTCTTTCGATGTACCAGACCACTGATTGGTACAATGCAACTCCAACACAAAACCACCATTATTTCCAAGGAGGATTTGAAAGATGAAAAAGAAATTGTCAGCTTTATTACTGGCTTCTTCTATGGCTCTAATGAATGTTGCTCCTGCATATGGTACAGATATTTTTACTGACCCGGATAATGCGGCAAACGAAGATGTAATTTCTGTTCCTGAGGAGCTTGATAACAATGGAGAGTTCAATGACACTGAAGATGAGTTTACTTCGGAACAGACAGATGATGATTTCTTTTCGGATGAAAAGGAAATGCCTTCTGTCCAGGAGGGAGATACGCTGGTTGAAAATGCTGGTCAGGGAATAACATCCGGTACTTCCACCTATTCCTCAAAATCCTCCTTTGGTAGGAGAAAAGTTCTCTCCCAGCTTCAGGGTATGGGAATCAACAGCGGATCTTACAGCTGGAACTGGGCAAGTCCTGAATATACTTCTTACTATACAGATGAAACAGGAAATCTTCACATTGTTGCCTGGAAAGATCAGACTTTATATGATGCTGTCTGCAATTCCGATCTTAATGTTACCAATGTAACAACAGTAAAGCTTCCGCTTCCATTGTGGGGAGGGTTCTACGCTGCACCCGATGGGAATTTTTATGTTGCAGTAGGACAGAAAAATCTGAATGAAGACAACAGCATAACTGCTGTCCGGATCCTCAAATACAGCCGTGCCTGGAAACTGCTTGGTGCAACGGACATTGGCGGCGGATACACAAATATGTTTGAAGGAATCTACATTCCTTTTGATGCTGCTTCCCTGCGCATGACCCAGACTGGTTCTACCCTGATCGTCCATACAGGACGGGAAATGTATGGAATGGAAGGAATACACCATCAGAGTGATGTCACTTTTGTCATCAACACTCAGGATATGACGCTTATTAATTCAGATATGCCCTATTGCAGCCATTCCTTTAATCAGTTTGTTGTAAATGACGGCTCTCATGTATATTTTCTGGATCATGGGGATTCTTGTTACAGAGGTCTGATCCTGTCCTCCTTCTCCGCATATTCCGGCGGATATATCGCTCAGGAGCGTGCGGTAAATATCTTTCCTTTTATGGGGGCTACAGGTGATAATTATACCGGATGCGAGGTAACCGGATTTTCTCTGGCCGGAAATAATCTGATCACAGTAGGCAAATCTGTTCCCCATGGCTTTGCTGTGAATGGACAGACCGGATATGAGAATCTTAATAAAAACATCTTTATGATAATCACAGATAAGAACAGTATGGCTTCCAGATTTATCTGGCTCACTCAGTATTCACCATCAGGAGCAGAAATAACTCTGACAGAACCAAAACTTATCCCCGTAGGAAATAATCAGTATGCAGTCCTTTTCTCAGAGGAAACCTCAGACCAGAGTATTCTGCATTATCTCCTTATGGATGCTTCCGGGAACGTAATATTATCCAAGTTATACAAGAATGTAACGATCCAGACGGATTCCCAGCCGATCTTATGGGGACGTAATATTGTATGGGTATCCGGAAATTATGATAACGGCAACTATGACAGTTCCCGCACATACCTGTATGAAATCCCCGTAGTGACAACTCCACTTAATGGAATTGCTCTGAACCAGACAAATCTGACAATTGACGAAGGAAATACACAAAAACTCACACCTTCCTTTACACCATCTAACTCTGATGATGTAAAAGATGTGGTCTGGACAAGCAGTAATCCTGGGGTTGCGTCTGTCTCAGAGGATGGAACCGTTCAGGGAAATGGTTATGGCCAGGCAGTAATCACTGCTTCTGCCGGAGATTTTCAGGCCCAGTGTCAGGTGACGGTAAAGGTATCTGAGAACAACACACCACTGACAAAACCTGTGCTGAAACTTTCCCAGAAATCTGCAGATCAAATACATTTAACCTGGAAAAAGGTTTCGAGTGCCAAAGGATACCAGATTTACTGCAGGACAGATTCCCAGTCTTCTTATAAGCGGATAAAAACTCTGAAAACAGGAGCTGTCAGTTTCGATGCAGCTGTAGTACCGGGAGTAACCTATTCATTTAAAGTCCGTGCTTATGGAACCAATGCAAGTGGAAAAAACAAATATTCTAAATTTTCAGCGGTGAAATCAAGAAAAGCTGCTGTCCCGGCTCCATCTAAGGTTTCATGTAAAATGAGTAACGGTGGTACAGAGGTTTCCTGGACAAAAGTAGCCGGTGCTTCCGGATATGTGATTTACCGCAATGGTTCCGCTGCCAAAACAGTGAAGTCCTCTGTCTCAACCTGGAAAGACACAAAAGCTTATGATTCCCAGACAGGCATGTACTGGGTTTATAACTATTATGTAAAAGCTTTTAAGACAGTAAACGGTAAGCGAATATACAGTAAGCCCACAAAAACAGTAAATTTTTACTCGTAAATTATAAAACTACAAAAAGCACTATCACTTTGGTAAATAAAGTATAAAACAGGGCAGTCTCATCGGCAAAATTTTTGCCAGGAGACTGCCCTGAGTATTTGTCTTATTTCACTTCTACTAATTCAATCTTGAAGTTAAGTTCTTTTCCAGCCATTTCGTGGTTTGCATCAAATGTGATATTTTTCTCATCTTTAGCTGTTACTTTAACAGGGAATGGCTGACCGAACTGGTTTGACAGGTATACCTGCTGGCCAACTGTCAGGTCTTCGGAACCTGGAAGCTGCGCGATTTCCATAGTGAAGATAGCGTTTGGATCTGCCATACCGTATGCTTCTTCAGGCATAAGGTGAACATCAATGATCTGACCAACTTCCATGTCAGCTACAGCAGCATCAAACCCTCTGATCATCTGGCCTGCACCGCAGATGAATTCCAGCGGTTCGCCACGGTCGTAAGAAGAATCAAACTGTGTTCCGTCATTGAAAGTTCCTCTGTAATGTGTGCGGCAGGTTTTTCCTACATTGCGTCCTGTAAGCGGAGGCTGTGATCCGCCACATCCACCGCATCCACCACCGCAGCTGTCTCCACAGGAGTGTCCCTCCTCATGACTGCCACAGGAATGACCTTCTTCATGATGGTGATGGTCGCAGTTAGCTCCGGAAGATACTAATTCGCCTTTTAAATAATTTTCAACTGCCTGGTCGGTATTTCCCTGGGCTCCGGCGCATAATTCGATTCCTGCCTCTGTGAGAGCTGTCTGAGCACCACCGCCGATGCCACCGCAGATCAGAACATTTACACCCTGCTCAGCAAGCAGACCTGCAAGTGCGCCATGTCCTGTACCGTTAGAACCGATTACTTCACTGGAAACTACTTTGTTGTCTTCCACTTCATAAACTTTAAAAGACTCTGTTTTTCCAAAATGCTGAAAAATCTCTCCATTATCATATGTTACTGCAATTTTCATTTGAAAAATCCTCCAAATTATTTTTTATACCCATTCAGTCCAGTATAAACTGTCTGCGACTCAAAAGCAAGGCTATTTGATCAGGTAATTCTCAATTCCATTTGCAATTCCCCGTACCATTTTTTTCTGATAAGAACTCTGCTGCATACGGCGGTCTTCGGAGGGATTGCTCATATATCCCATTTCGATAATCGTTGTCGGAACTTTGCTCCAGTTGTTTCCGGTCATAGAGTCTGTCTCCCAGATGTATTCTTTTCTGCATCCTGTAGTTGCCACATATGCATTGAGTACAGCCTCAGAAAGCGCTTTGTTTTTTCTGTACATAGATGAAATATAAGGACTGTTTCTGGTTGTACAGATAGTCAGTGCTCCACTGATAGAGGAATTATCACTTCCATTGGCATGGATACGGATATACGCATCTGCTTTTGCCTTATTTGCCACTTTTGCACGGTCAATACAGCTGAGAGCTACTTTACTGTTGGTTCTGGTCATTATTACCTTAAAACCTCTTTTCTGAAGAAGGGTTCTTAGCTGAAGACCAATGCTCAGGTTGAGCTTATATTCCTCCACACCTGTAGCAACACCCTGGGTTCCGGACGTATCTTTCTCCTTCAGCTGACTGGAACCAGGACCAAGAGGCTCATAACCATCGGCAACGACAGCAGAATGCCCCGGATCCAGTACAACAACAGGAGTCCAGACACCTTTGCTGTTGATCTTTCGTCCATTTACAGTCTGATTGATACGCATTCTTCCGGTCTGTTTGCCAAAATACCTGAAACGATTATGAATACGGTACCATCCTGTAAGCATGGTACCGTCTGCTGCAAAACAGTAATAATACTTGCCGATTTTGTGCAGGTCTGTCAGCTTTTTGCCATTCTTATAATAGTATTTTTTTCCACCGTAGGTTTTCCATCCGGTGAAAGTACTGCTGACAGATGCTGCCTGGACATCTGTAAAATCTACAGAAGGTAAGGCTGTGACCAGGAGAAGAATGCACAAGAGCCAGATAAAACATGATTTTCTTTTCTTCATACATGACTTCCTTTCATTAGAGATATTTTAAGTGATGGTTCTCTAGTAGATATGGGGATTACTCCCCATACCCCTACGCAAAACCGTACGTGCGCTATTAACGCATACGGCTTTTCACTTTATATTTCATACTTTATCTATAAAACAAACTTACCTTAATACTTGGTTCTAACAATGGGAATGTTCGAAGCAGTCCATTAAAAAAGGTATCCGACGTATAACTTCTTTTCTGGCTTCTCCGATTCAGCCATTTATACAATAACCATTTTGTCTGTACTAGGAAATTCTTCACTTCCCTTGTATTGTCGGTCACTCCATAATACTGATAATGTCCCCGCAATTTTGCATTCACTGTTTTAAATATCAGTTCCAATGGCATTGCTCGATGTGCCTTTATCCATTCTTTCATTGCTTTTATCTTACTGCGAAATTTCTTCTTGCTGGTCTTTACCCTACAACGGAAAAACTCTCTCTTTCCGTCCATTCCGCAATAAAATGTGAAACCAAGAAAGTCAAGGGTATCTGGTTTTCTCTCTCCTCTTGCTTTTCTGTTGTGCCTGGCAAACCTCCCGAATTCCAATATCTTCGTCTTTTCTCCTGCCAGTTCCAATCCGTATTTTGCAAAGCGTTCTTCCAGCCTCTGCTTAAATATTTTTGCTTCATACTGGTTCTGAAAACAACAGACAAAATCATCACAGTATCGGATAAGATAACACTCTCCTTTACACTGTCTCTTCACGATTACATCAAACCAGTTATCCAATACATAATGCAGATATATATTTGCAAGTATCGGACTTGCTCCATTTCCCTGTGGGGTTCCCTGTTCGCTGTCGAGATATTTGCCATTTTCCATGACTCCGGCTTTCAGGAATTTATCTATAATCTCAAGAAATTTCCGGTCTGCTATATCATGTGCCAACATCTTCATCAGCCATTCATGGTCTACATTATCAAAGAAACCTTTAATGTCTGCTTCTACCACATAGTTTGTCTTTCGATACTGCACCATTTCTATGATTTCCCTTACTGCCTGATGGCAGTTCCTGTTCGGGCGGAATCCAAAACTCTCATTATAAAACTTCGGTTCATAAATCTGCTCCAGTATCTGTGCAATCGCATTTTCCACCAGTTTATCTTCATAACTGGAAATTCCAAGCGGTCTCATTTTGCCTTTTGTTTCCTTCGGAATATAAACACGCCTTGTTGGATTCGGGCGATAGCTTCCGTTTTTCATCCTTTTCACAAGATTTGCGAGATTTTCTTCCAGATTCTTTTCGTAATCCTCTTTTGTCACCTTATCAATCCCATACGCTTTCTTTCTGTCCATAGTCTTATGGATTGCTCTCAGCGTATCCGCATTGATGTAGGCTGCAAGATTCTGAACCTTTCTGTCGGTTCTGTTTGCTTTTGCGATATTATACTGTATTCCAAGTAACTCATTCACCATGTTCATCAGCTCTCTTTTGTCTGCATAGTTCTTTGTTCTTGAAGCTATAAAGTGCACAGCCCTTTTCTCCATCTGCTTTCACAGACTTCTGCGATAATATGGCTGTGTCGGACTTCCTGCCATTCATTTGGATTCCTAACGCATTTCTTTGTTTTGGTTTCCATACCTTTTTTTAAGGAAATGACAGGATCTCAGCTGTTCCGATAACATACTTATCATCAACCTCGCCAAGCTCTCAGACTGGGGGATGCCGCTATAACCTTGCCATATCGGTCATAACAGTATTGTCTGCTGTGTAATAGAGCACATCGACCATTTCCAACCTCATAATAATTTCCCAGCTCAATCACTTCACTTTCGTTTCGGCTCTGTTGCTCCCTGTCCTACGCTTAAACCTAATGTTACCATTTCGGTTCCAAGGACTCGGTACAGGCGGTTGGCTAGACCTTACCTGATAGGATTTTTTTTTCCTATTGTATGATTATCAGCTTACCAAAGCTTACAGAATTTCTTCCGCTCGCTAGGGGAAATCAGCTATGCTGATTTCACAGCTCGCACCTATATGTTGATTATACCATAGGATTATCTGATAATGTGGTAAAAAGCACCTAAAAAGAAAGACTCCGGTCGCAATGACCGGAGCCTTCTTTTTAGGAATCTGTATTAATTACCCAAATGGATTATTTAACAGTAGCCTTTTTCAGGTTTGACCATGGGCTGAAGACTTTCTTTCCGTCTTCGGATGTTCTGTTGAATGCATGCATTCCAACTACCCATGTTCCCTTTGGTACTTTCTTGAATGTTGCTGTTACTGTACCTTCTTTGAGGTTCAGTTTCTTGTGATTGCCATAGTGGTATGGACGTGTCTCACCGTTTTCTTTCTTGGAGCCAGTTCCCAGTACTACATCGTAACCAGTTGCGTTTGCAGCTGCTTTGTATGTTACTTTGATAGTAGATCCGCTTACTTTTACGTTTGTGATAACCGGAGCATCCGGTGTGATTGCGGATACAACGAATGGGTATGCGTTTGACCAGTCGCTGAATACTTTCTTACCGTTTGCGTCACGTTTCCAAGCGTGGCAGTATGCGTAGTATGTTCCCTGCTGTACATATTTGAATGTAGTAGAGGTGCTAACCTGGTTCTTGTTTACAGAAGCATAGTCTTTGTTTTTGATGCAGTCGCGGTCTGTGGAGATTACATAGTCGTAACCTGCAGCACCTTCGGAATCACCGGAAAGGATTGCTGTTGCCTGATTGCCAACAACTTTAACACTGCTGATCATTGGAGCATTTGGCTTCTCATCTTCAGCTTTTCCATCAGCTGTTACGGTAACAGAACCTGTATAGTTTTTGGATGTACTTACAGCAGTTACTGTGTATGTGCCGTCACCGTTGTTCTTGGATGTGTATTCTGCTGATGCTACAGGGATATATCCGTTTACTACGGAAACAACACCATCTTTTACAGTTACTTTGCAGTCTTTGATGTTCTTCTTATCAACACCCCATTTTAAAGCCTGTTCAGCTTTAGTACCATAATTACCAAATGATGTCTTGACATCTGACATGTTATATCCGTTGATACCTTCAATATGAACACCGTAAATATTTGCAACAGTTGCTTCTGTAGGTGTTATAGTATCGTCATTTTTATCAATTAAAGTAAGTTTGTAATCTTTTCCTTCAACTAATGTACTTCCGCCAATCTGGATTGTTACTTCCGGTTTAACTGGAAGACCGGCAGCATAGGTTCCATTTTTAAGGCTTACATTTTTAGCAACAAATCTGACACTGTCAATAGAGAATGCTTTGTATGCTACAACACCTTTAATGATTGTTCCGTCAGCAGTCACGATAGTCTGGTTTCCGGCAAATCCGGTACCTTCTTTGGCAACAGCGTAAACATAGCCAACATTCTTCTTGCCTTCAACCATCTTACCGGATACGTTATCTACATATTTGATTTCAAAATCACTTGCTTTTGCAGAAGTTTTACCTGTACCAACGCGCGTGATGTCAGATAACAGAACTTTAGCAAAGGTATGCTCGTTACCGTCAAATGTAAATGGTGTATTTGCATTTGCTGTTATCTTTCCATCTGAATCTACAGTTGCAAATTTATCATTGCTTTCTTTAAATCCATTAGCATCATATGCTGTTAAGGTACCAGATACGATTTCTTTTACAATATTGAATTCAGCAGTAATATTTGAACCTGTAAAGTTCTTGTTTCCATCAAGTGGTTTTAATACAACAGTACCCTTTCCAGCTTCGACATTAGTACCATAAGATACAACCGCAAATTGATTAGTTACATCATTTCCGTTTAATGTTACCTTGAAATCACGAGGTCTTACCTGTTTTCCAGTATACTGCTGATCATCAATCGTCACTTTAACATCAGCTGTATTTGCCGGAGTAATAGTAAATGTACCTGATGCAGTTCCAGCATAACCAGATTTAGTACTTGCATCGTAAAGACCTTTTACAGTAACTTTACCTGTTCCTACATTTACAGCATCTGTGATAGATACTTCTTCATATTCTGCTTTAATTGTAGCTGTTTCAGTGATATCTCCTTTTTTGTAAAGGGCAATCGCACCATCAATTACTGCATAAGTAGGAATGATCTTACCACCAGTGTAAGTATAAGAAGATGGATTAATCACTACCATAGAATCAGATAACTGTTTTGCAGTGATTTCTGTTTTAGTTGATGCAGTAACTTTATGAGTCAATTTAATATCATTGCTATCAAGACCATAAATATAGTTCGGATTGGTGATAGTGATAGATGTTACAATTTTAGTACCGACAGCATTAGTATCATTATCATTTTCCCATTTATAATTTACTGTATAGTCAGAATCTGTTAATGTTTTTTCAACTTTCTTTCCAGTAGTTGCATGATCTTTCGCAACAACTGTTAATGGCAGTTTATAATCTGCGGCATTGGAATAAGATTTGTTGATAGAAACTTCTTTCTGTACCTTGATTGTATCTGCAGTAACCTCTAATGGAAGGATAGTAAATTTAACAGCACATGTCTTGCCTGCAAATACACCTTTGGTAATCTTGATATTTACAGTTGCATTTGGCTGAGCTACTTTACTACTATCGTAAATTGTGCTAGCATTGACATTGTTTGAATATCCGGTAATCTCATATGCATCGGTATCTAAGGTAGTTTCTACAGGTACATTTCCAGTCACCTGTGTAACTTTCAGTTTTCCTAAATCAGATTTAGAAGGTGTAATCTCGGAACCTGTATATGCTGGTTTATAAGTATTTGCATTTTCATAAGATACTGTTTTAAATGCTGCAGTTGTAGCAACAACCTGAATGTCCTGATGATTCTCACAAGTACCGCCTACAGATACACCGTTAACAGTTTCTGCTTTCTTTGCAGTAATTGTAATCTTATATGTACTTCCATCTTCAAATTTGGTAGCTTCACTTCCATCACCTGTATAAACTTTGATAGTGTAGTCTTTATTTACCTGAAGCGCAGTAAGAGAAGTACCTTCTGTACCGGTTAATTTTAAATACTGACCAAGATCGCTGACGGAAATATTGGTAGGGATTTCACCAGTTACTGTCTTGATAGAGATTTTTGTTCCTGCAGCTGAAAGATCACGTTTCTTGATTTCAACAGTGTCATCTGATTCTAACTGCTCTGGAGTACTAATCTGATCAAAGTTTTTGAACAATCTTCCATCTACATTTACATGAACTTTCTGGTTTCCAATAGCTCCACTAGCTGTTACTGCATTAATGATTGTATCAGATAAGTCAGCTCCACTGAATTTCTTATCATCGCCATTATTGTCAGATTTAGATTCTTTAACAGTTACATCCTTATTTGCAACTACAATTGGAGCACCTGTATACTGATAACTTAAACCTTTATTTGGGTTGGCGATAATATTCGCCGGTTCGCCGGTTGTTTTATTATCGGTTAATACAGCATGTTTTTTACTGATTGCAACTTTTGTTTCAATTGTTCCAGTATAAGGAGAGTCTTCTGTTGCTGTTGCTGTAACTTTTACTTCATCGCCAGCATTTGTTGCACTTGTAGATGAAAGCTCATAATAAGTTTTTCCTGATGGAACAACAATAGTCTGTCCTGCAGAATCTTTCACAGTAACTGTAGCTGCATTATCTCCTTCAAATTTAACTGCCTGTGCAAAACCCTTATATGTGAGAGTTGCGCCTGCACCACTGAGTTCAATGCTTCCAAGGCTCTGTTTTTCAACAGAAACAGTAATGCCTGTGTTGATATTATATAATATCTGATCATTATCTTTTTTGTATACATATAATGTTAAAGTTTTTCCGGCATCATTTACACTAGGTGTGAAAGACATTTTATTTACTGTTTCACTTGTTGTCACCTCGCCGAAATGCTCGCTTGCAATACCATTTGCATCAACCCACCGGTAATCATAATCTAAAGCTTGGCTGTCTGTTTTTGTAACAGTTCCTGTAATAGTAACTGTATCCTTTCCCCATACAGCAGTTTTTCTATCTGCTGTTAAATTTACAGTAACATCACCTTCTGTTACTGTTGTAGAAGCTGGAGTTGCTTCAGTTGTATCGTCAACAACCGGTGCATCTGCAGTTTCATCAGAGAATGTTTCAGCAGCCGGAGCTTCAGTAGCTACAGCGGCATCTGTACCATCGCTGAACTCAGCAGCCCATACCGGCACATTAGAAGTAGCAAGCATTGCAACAACAAGTGACATACTTAATGTCTTTTTTGCCATGCCCTTCTTTGTGTTTTTAATCTTTGTCATGATTATAGTTCCCCTTTGGGTGATGTACAGGTTGTTTTTATGGAAATTTTCGTATCCAGAATAGTTTTCGAGATTGCAGAGTATATAAGATATATCATTTATAATTATGTTTTTTGTGGGTTTTTATATTTAAATCATCAGTTATATTAAGAAATCGTTATGTTATCACATAAAAAGCTGTGAACCTCACATGACTGAAGTCACGTGCTTCCAGACGCTTTAGGCGTCAGACTGAATATCGGCGGATACGCCTGTAACTTAAGTGCGCAGTTATGTGCATTTCCCATGCCGGATATGGCAGGTTCCCACATTACAGGTAGTCCGCTGTATATCTGCCTGTATCTATGCTGCTTTTAAGAGTTCCATTTCTGAATGGAGTTTCTTCAGATCTGCATAGACACATAAGGTTCTACGCTTTACAGGAGGGACTTTTGCCTCCAGTAAAGACCTTTCCGTTGCCGGAAGGGGTTTTAAAAGTTCCCTTATAAAATATCTCGCCCCTATATTATAGGATGCTGACAGGTCACAATTATATCGTTTTCCTGTCTGGAAAGTACAGAGGCTGTGATTTTCCCAGTCACGTGTTACCGCCCCGGAACCATCATAAGCCAGTCTGCTGGTATTCCATGCGCAGATCCTGGATACCCGCATCCCTTTCCTGTGTGCCTGATGTTCACAACACTTCTGGATATCTCTTTTTCTCCACAGGTGCAGTTTCTGTTTTTTCTTTCCCGATATCTTCCCCTGCATCTCCAGATACTCGAACACGATCACATCTGCAAGGTTTTCTTCCGCATATCTTACAATCGCACCTGCAATCTTTTTACCCAGTTCTGTGTTCAGACGTTTCGTATATGCCCATCTTCCCTGTGTCTGCGCAGAGCCATGTTCCCTCTGGAATCTGCGGATCCGTCCCAGTGTGCGGTATATCCGGTCTTTTTCACTGGGATGATCTATGAATCTTCTTCCCAGGACAGTTCCGTCTGCCCGCATGATAGTACAGACTGCATCGGTATTGATCCCTAAGTCCACGCTGCAGATAATCTGTTCTTTCATAGGTGTTTTGGTACTAAAGTAACGAGAATGCGACGCGCAGTTATTCAACTATATCAACGAGATACAATTGAAAGCTCTATTTTAAGTACCAAATTTTTTTATTGTCTTATTATGTATAGCTGCCATAGGAGACGTATTCTAAGCAGTAAGGTTTGTTCCGATAGATGCTGCAATCTCTTTTAACTTATCGGCAGAAAAACCAGTATATTTTTCAATCTTATCGAGAGATTCTTTATCTTTGATCATCATTTTTGCAAGAGATAGATTTTTCTTTTCTACACCTTGCTCAATGCCTTGTTCAACAAGTGCTTTTCCCAGATTACACATATCCTGCACCTCACTTTCAAATTCTTCTGTCATGGCGATGCCAAAATCTTTCTGAAGACGTTTTTTCTTTGTCTCAGAGGATGTAGAAAGAGAGAAGAGTGTATTCAGCAGATCAAGGATCTCCAGATCACTCTCTTTATCTGCATCACCTAAATTTACGATAACAACTTCCATAAGGTCATAACTGCCAAGAGTTTCATAAGGCTTTCCCAATACTGTATCCTGTACTGTATGGTATCTGAAGATTCCATTTCTACGTTTTTTCGCCGGATCCGGGCAGATCCAAATACTGTAGACTTTCTGAAGCTTTTCATAATGTTCACCAGTAAAAATAGTTCCATACTGCTCGGAAATCATTCTTGCACAATAATAAAATCCTCTTGTAACTAATGGATACCCCGGTGTGTCATTTAACTGGATTTCCAAATTGATGATCAGCTGTACGGGTTCTTCGGTGTTCGGAATATATGCCTTAAAACGAATATCATAATATACAGTCTGGTCTTTGATAGCATTTGCTTCGGAATTAAGGCAGTCTATTTGTTCGTTTCCATCCAGTAATTTACTGCGGTCAGGATGGTCCTGATGTACTGCCCGACTGGAAATTTCGATATTTTCTTTCAGGCAGTTATCACAGATAAAATTGACACTATATTGGGAAAATTCTTTTGTACAGGATTTGAGGATCCAGGCAATGACTGCCTTATAGGTTAATAGTTTCTTGGCACATTCATCATATCTTGCACGATCTGCGGCAAGGTCTATCATTTGTGCCAGATTCGTTTGACGTATTATGGATGTCACCTCCTGTCACATATTTTGTACTTATATTTTATCAGAGCAGATATTTATTTACCAGAAAAATTTTTCGACAATCGCAGGATAAGTTTTGACAAAGAAAGACCCCAGTCAAAATGACTGGGGTTTTCTTTTTAGGAATCTGTATTATTTACCCAAATGGATTATTTAACAGTAGCCTTTTTCAGGTTTGACCATGGGCTGAAGACTTTCTTTCCGTCTTCGGATGTTCTGTTGAATGCATGCATTCCAACTACCCATGTTCCCTTTGGTACGTTCTTGAATGTTGCTGTTACTGTACCTTCTTTGAGGTTCAGTTTCTTGTGAGCGCCATAGTTGTATGGACGTGTCTCACCGTTTTCTTTCTTGGAGCCAGTTCCCAGTACTACATCGTAACCAGTTGCGTTTGCAGCTGCTTTGTATGTTACTTTGATAGTAGATCCGCTTACTTTAACGTTTGTGATAACTGGAGCGTCCGGTGTGATTGCGGATACAACGAATGGATATGCGTTAGACCAGTCGCTGAATACCTTCTTACCGTTCTCATCACGTTTCCAAGCGTGGCAGTATGCGTAGTAGGTTCCCTGCTGTACATATTTGAATGTAGTAGAAGTCTGAACCTGATTCTTGTTTATGGAATCGTAGTCTTTGTTTGTGATGCAGTCGCGGTCTGTAGAGATTACATAGTCGTAACCTGCAGCACCTTCGGAATCACCGGAAAGGATAGCAGTTGCTTTGTTGCCAACAACTTTAACGCTGCTAATCATTGGAGCAGCTGGTTTCTGATCCTGTGTTGCTGCATCTACAGTCTTAGAACCAGTGTAGTTCTTACTGTCTTTCTTAGCTGTTACAGTAACTTTACCGTCTTTCTTTTCTACAGTATATTCAGATGTTTCAACATCAACACGACCGCATTTAACAGTAACTTTGTCACCATCTACAGTTACATTTGCGTTTGCAAGATTGAATTTATCAATTCCCCATTTGAATTTAAGATCATCTGGAGCTGAAGTTGTATAACCGTTTTTAGGCTTAACAGTAACGTCCAAGCTGTTAGAGATAGTAGCGTTTGCAACGTCGGTGTTTGAACTTACATCTAAATCATAGTCCTGGCCTTCTTTTAAAGTAACACCATTTACCACAACATTTACAACTGGTTTTACAGGCAGACCACCGGCATAAACACCGTTAGAAACAGAAACATTGCTCTTTACAACAGACAGCTGTTTAAGATTAATGTATGTTACTGCCATAACATTTGTGATCTTATTGCCTTCAGCATCAGTATAAATGCCATCTTTTAAACCATAATCATTAGTTTTGCTGCTTGCATATTTTCCTTTGGCAACAGCAATTACAGCTACATACTGAGCTTTAGGGAATTCACTAGTGTATTTTCCTTCTTTTCCATATACATTATCTACATATTTAATCTCATAATCCTGGCCTTCTGTTAATTTTTTATTAGAATCAAAGTATGTAAATGTAGTTTTTGTATACTGATGTTCTTTACCATTATAAGTAAAGGATGGAGAAGCAACTTTTATACCATTTTCGTCATAGAAAGTAAATTTTCCACCCTCATTCAACATTTCACCTGAAATCTGGAATGTTGCTGTTAAGGTACCTGTAAAGTTTCCGTTTTTAGGTGTTAATGTAACAGTACCCTCACCAATCTGGATATTCTCTCCAGATGTTAATGTAAAGTTGCTTGCTACATCAATAGGATTTCCTTTTAAGGTCAAGTCAATATCACTGGCAGAAACTTCAATACTGTAACCAGTGTATTCTTTACTTCCAATAACTGCTTTTAAGTCTGCTGCATTTGCAGGTTTGATTTCATAAGTTATTTTTGCTTCGACGTCACTGTAATGTGTTCCATCGCCTTTAACTGTTAATGTTGCTGTTCCTGCATTCAGATTATTGCTATAAGTTGCTGTATAATACTGAGGATTAATTACTTTTCCATCAATTACAACATCAAATTTCGGTTCAACAGCTTTTCCGGTATAAGTGAAGTTTGTTTCTTTTAATTTAATGTTTTCTGACTTGATTGTTTTTGCAGTTAATGTAGATGTATCACTCAGTGTTACGTTTTTATTAATGAAGTTTTTATTTGTAATTTCTGTTACTGTCGCAGTAACAGCTTTACCAATTATATTTCCTTCTGTGCATTCGTATTTAACTTTGTAATCTTTTCCTTCTACAAGAGTAAATTCTTTAGCTGGTTTTGCACCATTTTTAGCTTTTACTACAAGTTTCATAGAATCTTTATAATCAGAGAAATCTGTAGTATCCAGCTTTTCAACCTTCTCATTTGTAACTTTGACCTCAGAAATTACGGCAGGATTAATTGCAAATGTGATTTTCTTTTCACTTCCAGCATAATCGCCAAGACCTTTAACGATTACATAACCGCCATCTTCTACGTTCGTATTAGTACCATTTACTAATTCATATAAGGTCGGGGAAACTGGCTTTCCGCCAATTGTAAGAGTACCTAAGTCATCTTTTGTAATGACAATCTGTTCTCCCGTATATTCTTTATTGTCAAGTTTACCATTTTTTTCGTTTGCAAATGTACCACCGGAAATATCAGTTCCTACAATATTGAAGTCCGCAGTAGTTGTTCCTGTAACATTTTTATTAAGTTCTTTTGGAGTGATTGTTACTTTGTAACTACCAATGTCTGTTGCATTATCCGGTACAGTAATAACAACATCCTTGTACAGGTCTAAAGTATTACCATTTTTATCAGTAAATGTAATATCATTTTTGTCAATGGTTACTTTCTTCTTATCGTTATATGTTTTGGCTTTTATAGAAACATTAACGTCTGATAAATCTCTACTGGTTACTTTGAAAGTATTTGTTGTTTCGATTGTTCTATGGTTGTCTCCTTCAGCAGTAATATTGTAATTTTTAAATTTACCAGTTTCCGGAGTACCGATAATCAGATTAATACGTGCATAAGCGACATCGTCAACATTTGTTGCTAAATTATTGGCGCTTCCTGCAGAAATAGATACATATCCATCTTTATCTGCATAAATATAGTTTGATAAATCTTCTTTTGTCTCTTTATCAATTAGTTTAATATCATCTTTTTTTACACGAATAACTTTTCCGGTATAAGTGAAAGCAGATGTTAATAAAGTTGCTTCCATATGTTCAGAAATGAGCTTGTCGTTAGTACCATCTAATGTTTTTGGCTCAATTTCATATGTTGTAGAAATCTGTCCTGTATATCCATCTGCCTGTGGAACTAAAGTAACAGTTGCTTTTTTAGTTGCATTTGTATGATCACCAGACTGAACTACTTTAAAGTTAGCGCCCACTGTTGCAGCATTTGCTTTTACTGTTTCATGTGTTTGTTTTCCATCGTTTAATGTTAATGTAATATCGGAACTAGCTATTTCCTGAGGCTTTCCATTATAGGTATGTGTTCCATCAACAGATGCGCTAAGATATACCTGAGATACATCAATTGCTTTTACAGCAATACCTTCTGAAGTGTAAGACCATACAGTTCTGTTATTATCATTAGAATCTGTAGCATATACAAACAATGTAAGTGTCTTTCCTGCTTCAGCTGCTACAGTAGCGCGTGTTACCGTCTGCTCATTTGTAGGTGTTTCGATATCAGTGGCTGAATCAGCAGTTCCATTTACTTTCCAAGCATAATGAAATTTAATATTTGAATCAATGGCTTTATTATCTTTAGCGGTTACTTTGAATTTAGCTTTAACAGTTGTTCCCCATGTTACAGCATTATCTTTAATAGCATTATTTGCGTTATCAGTAAATTCTGGAGTCACACTGAATGAATCGCTAGATACTTCTGCAGCAGTAGCTACAGCAGTATTGTCCGTAGTATCTTCTACAACCGGAGTTTCTGTCACGTCATCAGAGAATGTTTCAGCAACTGAAGCTTCTGCGTCAGATGTTACAGCAACGTCAGAACCATCGCTGAACTCAGCAGCCCATACCGGCACATTAGAAGTAGCAAGCATTGCAACAACAAGTGACATACTTAATGTCTTTTTTGCCATGCCCTTCTTTGTGTTTTTAATCTTTGTCATGATTATAGTTCCCCTTTCCTTAATATAACTATTTCTTTTTTGGGTAAAGATTCCTAGACATAATCTGTCTGTTATGGTTAATAATAGTGCTTTCACCACTTTTTGTCAAGGGTAATGCTCAAGAATTTTACGATTTTTTTAAATTTCATACACTTCAAAAGCATTTATTTTCCTTGATTTTTCAGGTTTAAAATCTATAACTTGTTACAAATGTGGTGAGTTTTTCTTGTTTATCACAAGATGATGTAGTATTCTCTTTTTTACCGATTCTAACAGTTAATCCTGATCTGTTCTGGAAGCTGGCTTACAATCTTTCTTTCTCCGAATAATTTATGATAGAATTCATATCCTGAATTAGAGTCTTCTGTTATTACCAGATCTGGTTGGATATCCTCTTTTGCCTGCAAATTATATAACTGATAAGTTTCATTATATATTCTTTTGGCGTTTTGATATTTCTGACTGTCTCGCTCTTGTCTCATGCCGTAAATTTCTTCGATACTATATGGTAAATGTTCCAGACTATCCCTTGTGACCAAAACGAAATAATTGTCACTGCCTTTTACCATTCTGGTAAATTCTTTACTGCGCAAAAATGGTGCTCCTTCATCAATAAATATAATGCATTGCTGCAGGGTGGCAAGCCTTTCTTTCCATGAAGCGTTTTCCATTACTACACATCGTTTTTCACATATTTGGGTAATTCCTGATGATATGCCATTGTTCTCATAATCAGAAATCATTCTAAGAAGTTCTGTTTTTCCTGTTGCAGAATCTCCCTGAATGACTGTGATATTTCTCTTTACTGTAAGATGATAATGAACTCGTTTGTTGTATATTTCAATATCATACTTTCCTGTCATGTTTTATTATCCCCTCAATAATCGGTTTACAATGATTTCGTCATCCAGTTCCAGCATGGAATGAACCGTTTTTCCTGTGTTTACAATATAGATATCAAATGACTGTTTTCCAAAGTCCATGATATAGCCCAGGCGAATTGTGATGTCTTTTTGTTCTGCCAGTTTTAAAATCCATTGTGCACAGTTGTTTCCGCAGGCAGATGCGTTAAATATATGATCTGGATCATTTTGCATCAATATCAGAGTTTTTACTCCTCCTGAGAGGCGTTCCGGTGGAATCGGGCCGAGAAATGGGCTGTCAATCATACATGGACCTTTTACCTCTGATCCATCTATATCTTTGATCATTTTTCTGGAAGTTTCTGATGTGATCCACTCATCTTCATATGTGTTATTGAAAAACACATCAGGATTAAAAATATAATTGTCTCCCGGATTGTCCCCAAAAAATATTTTCAGCATCTTGTATTCCTCCATTCTGTCAAAACTGATTATCTTTTCTTATTTTATCAAAAATATCTTCCTGTTTCCAGCATCACAAAAACAGCAGAGAACTTTTTTATCATTCTCTGCTGTTTCTCTACCATTTGCTTTAAGGTGTTAAAGCAAACATATTATTTCTTTCTGACAATAACCTTATCCAGATGCCAGATATCATCTACATATTCCTGGATGGTTCTGTCGGATGTGAATTTACCGCTGCATGCTGTGTTGAGGAGCGCTTTCTTAGCCCAGCCTTTTTCGTCTCTGTATGCTGCTTCTACGCGTTTCTGTGCGTCTGCATAGGAACGGAAGTCTGCGAGGATGAAGTAGCGGTCTGCTCTGTCTGTGTTCTTTGTGTTGAGAAGTGAATCGTACAGGTCACGGAAGAGTTCTGTATCATTGGAGAAGGTTCCGTTGATGAGCTGCATCAGTACCTGACGGATTTCTTCGTCTGTGTTGTAGATCACGTTTGGATCGTATCCGCCGTTGTTTTCGTAGTTGATTACTTCGTCGGAGCTTAAACCGAAGATGAATGCGTTTTCTGCGCCAACTTCTTCTACGATCTCTACGTTAGCACCGTCCATTGTTCCAAGTGTAGGAGCACCGTTGAGCATGAACTTCATGTTACCTGTACCGGATGCTTCTTTACTTGCTGTGGAAATCTGCTCGGAAACGTCTGCTGCTGCGAAGATCCACTCAGCGTTGGATACTCTGTAGTTTTCGATGAATACAACTTTGATCTTGCCGTTGATGGAAGTGTCGTTGTTTACTACATCTGCTACTGAGTTGATGAGTTTGATAATCTTCTTGGCTGTTGCGTAACCTGCGGATGCTTTTGCACCGAAGATGAATGTTCTTGGATAGAATTCCATTTCCGGATGCATCTTGATCTGGTTGTACAGATAGATAACATGCAGGATGTTCAGGAGCTGACGTTTGTACTCGTGAAGTCTCTTAACCTGTACATCGAAGATGGAGTGCGGGTCTACTTCTACGCCATTGTGCTCAAGGATGTATTTAGCCAGACGCTCTTTGTTCTTGAACTTAATGTTCATGAATTCCTGGAGTGCTTTCTCATCATCAGCATAAACTGCCAGTTTCTTTAACTGTGGAAGGTCTGTAACCCAGTCCGGTCCGATATGCTCTGTGATCCAGTCTGCAAGGAGTGGATTTGCGTGGAGCAGGAAACGTCTCTGAGTGATACCGTTTGTCTTGTTGTTGAATTTCTCAGGCATCATTTCATAGAAGTCTTTTAATTCCTGATTCTTCAGGATCTCTGTATGAAGGCGTGCAACACCGTTTACAGAGTAGCCTGCTGCGATTGCAAGGTGAGCCATCTTAACCTGTCCGTCATAGATGATTGCCATCTTTTTGATCTTCTCATAATTTCCCGGATATTTTGCCTGGATCTCAAGGATGAAACGACGGTTGATCTCTTCGATAATCTGGTATACACGCGGAAGCAGTCTGGAGAAGAGCTCGATCGGCCATTTCTCAAGTGCCTCGGACATGATTGTATGGTTTGTGTAAGCAACAGATTTTCTTGTTACTTCCCATGCTTCATCCCATCCAAGCCCTTCTTCATCCATGAGGATACGCATTAACTCTGCTACTGCTACAGTCGGATGTGTATCGTTCATCTGGAATGTTACTTTTTCATATAATTTATGGATATCGTCATGTTTCTTTTTGTATTTGGCAATTGCTGCCTGGAGGCTTGCAGATACAAAGAAGTACTGCTGTTTCAGTCTCAGCTCTTTACCTGCATAATGATTGTCATTCGGGTAAAGAACTTCTACGATATTGCGGGCAAGGTTCTCCTGCTCTACTGCTTTCTTGTAATCACCCTTGTCAAAGGAATCAAGCTCGAAGTCTACGATCGGCTCTGCATCCCAGATACGAAGTGTGTTTACTACATCATTGTCATATCCTGTAATCGGCATATCATAAGGAATGGCTTTTACTGCCTGATATCCTTCATGGATAAATTTGTTTCCGCCCTTTTCAGGATCGTACTCTACTCTTACATATCCACCGAAGTGTACTTCTTTGGCATATTCCGGACGACGCAGTTCAAATGGGTAGCCGTTCTTTAACCAGTTATCCGGTACCTCGATCTGATAACCGTTCTGGATTTTCTGTTTGAACATTCCGTAGTGGTAACGGATTCCGCAGCCATATGCTGCGTAATTTAAAGTTGCGAGAGAATCAAGGAAGCATGCAGCCAGTCTTCCCAGACCACCGTTTCCAAGTGCCGGATCCGGTTCCTGATCTTCGATACAGTTAAGGTCAAATCCCAGCTCTTCGAGAGCTTCTTTTACTTCACCGTAAGCGCAAAGGTTGATCAGGTTGTTTCCGAGAGCACGTCCCATCAGGAATTCCATGGACATATAGTATACGATCTTCGGATCCTGTTCGTCATAAGCTTTCTGTGTTGCAAGCCAGTTATCAATGATAACGTCTTTTACAGAGTAGCTTACTGCCTGGAAAATCTGCTCCTGTGTAGCTTCTTCAATTGTTTTTCGATAGAGGAATTTTACGTTGTCTTTTACGCTTTTCTTGAATGCCTCTTTCTTGAACATTTCGTTTGTCATTTCATACCTCCCGTAATGGTTTCACTGTTCACTTTATTCTCAGCAATACACCTTGCGGATATTGCCGGTGAACCTCTTCATTCCGTCAACTCTTCTGTTTTCTCATATCAGAGAAATTGGGGGCAAAGAATCTCTGCCTCCAATTTCCTCTCTGAAATCAGACTGTCAAGGATAATGATACTCTTTTTTCGACAGTCTGTCATGTGTATAATTGCCGAATTTTATAACAATTTTTTTTCGTGCATTGCGAAAGTAGTATATTTCCTGTGAAATACCTGTAACTCATCAGTTTCTTGTCAGTAATTGACCGAATGTTGTCTATTACAGTTTCTTAACACCCATAGTTACTGCTTCTTTGTTGATGTTCCACTCTTTCACATAACCATCGGTCTCGCCAAGTACCATTTCGTCCGCAAGTACTTCTGACTTGATCTCATCTTCGTGTGCTTTCATGACATCCTGAATCTTGTCGTTTCCGTGAGCGTATACTACGATCTTGTCCATAACTTCGAAGCCGGCTTCCTTTCTCATGGTCTGGATCTTGCTGATGATCTCACGTACAAATCCCTCTTCGATCAGTTCAGGTGTCAGGTTTGTATCCAGGACTACGGATGTTTCACCGTCAGATTCAGATACATAACCCTCTGTCTGTGCTGTTTCAATAAGAAGGTCTTCTTCTGTAAGCTCTACATCGTTTCCGTTGATATCCAGTTTCAGGACACCGTTGGTTCTCAGTTCGTTCATTGCTGCTGTTCCATTGATGTCTGTGAGAGCCTGTCTGATTCCTCCAAGGAGTTTACCGTATTTCGGTCCTACTGTACGAAGCTGTGGTTTGAAGCTGTAGGAGATAAAGGATTCTACATCATCTGCGAATTTTACTTCTTTGACATTCAGTTCGTCTGCGATGATGTCAGTGTAGAATTCACTCATTTTCTTCTCAGCTTTTACATACATGGTTCCGATCGGCTGACGGTTCTTGATGTTTGCTGTATTTCTGCAGGCACGTCCCAGAACTACGATCTCCAGAAGCTCTTTCATGTCTGCTTCCAGATCTTTGTCGATCCATGCTTCGTTTACAGTTGGGAAGTCGCAGAGATGGATACTCTCCGGAGCATCTTTATCCACGCTTCTTACCAGGTTCTGATAGATATCTTCTGTCATGAACGGAATCATCGGAGCTGCTGTCTTGGCGATGGTTACCAGCGCATGGTACAGGGTCATGTAAGCATTGATCTTATCCTGCTCCATTCCCTTTGCCCAGAAACGTTCACGGCTTCTTCTTACATACCAGTTACTCATCTCATCTACGAATTCCTGAAGTGATCTTGCTGCTTCCGGGATCTTGTAGTTTGCCAGATCATTGTCTACAGCCTGAACAGTTGTGTTTAATCTGCTGAGCAGCCATTTGTCCATTACAGGAAGCTGGTCATAGTTCAGTTCATATTTGGTCGGGTCAAAGTTGTCGATGTCTGCATATAATACGAAGAATGCGTAAGTATTCCACAGTGTGCTCATGAATTTACGCTGTCCTTCCACAACTGCCTTGCCATGGAAACGGTTCGGAAGCCATGGAGCACTGTTGATGTAGAAGTACCATCTGATGGCATCTGCGCCGTATTTGTTCAGTGCATCGAATGGATCAACTGCATTTCCTTTGGACTTACTCATCTTCTGTCCGTTCTCATCCTGGACATGTCCCAGAACGATTACGTTCTTGTATGGTGCTTTATTGAAGAGCAGTGTGGATTCTGCAAGGAGTGAATAGAACCATCCACGAGTCTGGTCTACAGCCTCGGAGATAAAGTTTGCAGGGAACTGCTGCTCAAATAATTCTTTGTTTTCAAATGGATAATGATGCTGTGCGAAAGGCATTGCTCCTGAGTCGAACCAGCAGTCAATAACCTCCGGTACACGATGCATTTCTCCACCGCACTCCGGACACTTCAGTGTAATCTCATCGATGTATGGACGGTGAAGCTCTACTGTCTTGGCTCTCTCATCACCGCTCATCTCGAATAACTCCTGACGGCTTCCGATGGAATGCATATGTCCACATTCACACTGCCAGATGTTCAGTGGAGTTCCCCAGTAACGGTTACGGCTGATACCCCAGTCCTGAACGTTTTCAAGCCAGTCGCCGAAACGTCCTTTACCGATGCTCTCAGGGATCCAGTTGATTGTATTGTTATTTCTGATCAGGTCATCCTTAACTGCTGTCATCTTGATGAACCAGGATTCTCTTGCATAGTAGATCAGTGGTGTGTCACATCTCCAGCAGTGTGGATAATCATGCTCGAATTTCGGAGCATTGAAGAGCTTGCCTTCTTTGTCCAGATCTGTGAGGACCATAGGATCTGCTTTCTTTACGAAAACGCCTGCGTATGGTGTCTCTTTTGTCAGGTTACCCTGTCCGTCTACGAACTGTACGAATGGCAGTTCATAGTTACGTCCGATTCTGCTGTCGTCTTCACCGAATGCAGGTGCGATGTGAACAATACCTGTACCATCACTCATAGTAACGTAGTTATCACAGGTTACGAAATGAGCTTTCTTTTTCTGTTTTGCTGCTGCCTCTCCTGCACATGCGAAAAGCGGCTCGTATGCTTTGTATTCCAGGTCTGTTCCTTTGTAGGTTTCCAGAACTTCATATGCTTTCTCGCCTTCTTCTTTTGCAAGCTTGCCAAGGACTTTGTCAAGGAGTGCTTCTGCCATATAATAGGTATATCCGTCTGCTGCCTTTACTTTGCAGTAAGTCTCATCCGGGTTTACGCAGAGTGCAACGTTGGACGGAAGTGTCCATGGTGTTGTTGTCCATGCAAGGAAGTATGCATCTTCACCAACAACCTTGAATCTTACAACTGCGGAGCGCTCTTTTACAGTTTTGTATCCCTGGGATACTTCCTGTGCGGAAAGAGGGGTACCGCATCTTGGACAGTAAGGAACAATCTTGAAGCCTTTATACAGAAGCTTCTTGTTCCAGATTTCTTTCAGTGCCCACCATTCGGATTCAATATAATCGTCATAGTAAGTTACGTATGGATGTTCCATATCAGCCCAGAAACCAACAGTAGAGGAGAAATCCTCCCACATTCCTTTGTATTTCCAGACGCTTTCCTTACACTGTTTGATGAATGGCTCCATACCGTATTCTTCGATCTGCTCTTTGCCATCCAGACCAAGTTTCTTCTCTACTTCCAGCTCTACCGGAAGTCCGTGGGTATCCCATCCTGCTTTACGCGGAACCATGTAGCCCTTCATTGTACGGTATCTCGGAATCATATCCTTGATAACGCGGGTAAGTACATGGCCGATGTGCGGTTTGCCATTTGCAGTGGGCGGTCCATCATAGAATGTATAGGTTTCTCCTTCTTTTCTGTTCTCCATACTTTTCTCAAAGATATGGTTTTCTTTCCAGAATTCTTCTACTTTTTTCTCACGGTCTACAAAGTTTAAGTTCGTATCAACTTTCTGGTACACAGTAATTTACCTCCTGTTTAAATTATTTGTATCAGACACCTGAAAATATGCAGGACGTTTATATACGCTAAAAAATATTTCCAGTGTCCTTTAAGAACGAAAATAAGCCCATAAAAAAATCGCCCTTTTGTAAAAGGACGAAGGTTTATTGACGTTCGCTATACCACCTGTTACATTGTACGGGCATCCTCTGCCGATACATGAATCTTTTAACGGGGATTTCCGTCAGCTCTTACCTGTCTGTACACCCTTCAGAGCTGCAACTCCGGAGTGATCTTCACTGCATTTACTCACCACCGGACTCACACCCTCCCCGGTTCGCTGTCTGCTTTCCTCTGCAGTTACTCTCTCCATCAACGTTTTTGTGGACATATCATTTATTTAACTATGCGGATTCATTATAAGGTCACAAAATTCACTGTGTCAAGTATTTTTTTGAATATTAGGGTAATCCTGTTACTGTTTAATAACACTGGTTACTGTCAAACTCCCGAACAGTAACACACTGTTAACATACTATCATATAAATTTTACACAGGCATTGTAATTAATGATATAATAAGGTAGAATATTTTGTCCGAACGTCATTTAAAACGATGTACTAGGATATGGAAAGCAACTACTATGTATATTTAATGAAGGGTAATTTCAAATGTTTAAAACAAAATTTCATAAATTAATGAAACGTTTCCTCACCGGAATGCTTTGTGCAGGGATTCTGACCTCCCAGCCTGCAGTCACTTACGCTGCCGAGACCTCTGCCACTCCTGAAGCCGGTCATTCAGAAACCTATTCACAGGCCTCAGATATCGATTCTGTCAAAGGATGGCCCACAGGTCCTAATATCGAGGGACAGTCCGCAGTGCTGATGGATGCAGTCACTGATACTATTCTTTATTCCAAGAATGCCAAGGATAAGCTATATCCCGCCAGTATCACTAAGATCATGACCGCTCTTCTGGCCTGTGAATATCTGAATATGGACGATACGATCACCATGTCGCAGGAAGCGGCTTATGGGATTGAGGCCGGAAGCTCCAGCATTTATGCAGAAACAGGAGAAGTTTTCACAGTAGAGCAGGCCCTGATGGCTCTGATGCTGGAATCCGCCAATGAGATGGCTCTTGCTCTGGCAGAAAAAACAAGCGGTTCTGTAAAGAAGTTTGTTGAACTGATGAACCAGAGGGCAGCTCAGCTTGGCTGTAAGAACACCCATTTTAATAATCCAAATGGTCTTCCGGATGAGACGCATTATACCACCGCAGGTGATATGATGAAGATTGCAAAGGCAGCCTGGTATAATCCCAGATTCCGTAAATTTGTGACCACACAGGTTTATGAGATTCCTCCGACTAATAAGCAGTCTGAAACCCGTTATCTTCTCAATCACCATAAGATGATGCCCGGACAGTCTTATGCATACGATGGGGTTCTGGGAGGAAAGACCGGATACACCGATGCAGCGGGAAGTACGCTTGTCACCTATGCCAAGAGAGGAAATTCCATTCTCATTGCAGTTGTGCTGAATTCTACAAACGGTGCTTTTCCTGACACAACTTCTCTGCTGGATTACGGCTTCGACAATTTTGAAAAAGTAGACTTGAATATAGATACCGATCCGGTACCGGCAGTATTTCTCCCATGCGAAAAGCACCTGTTAAAGGACTGGAATAATCTGTGTTCCTTCTATTATATGAGGCATGTGTACGTAACTGTCCCCACAGGAACCGATGTGAGCCAGCTTGTAAAGAAGCAGAAACTTCTGAACAATTCTGTCGGTCCAAAGCGAATTAAAAGTAAATATTATTTAGACGGCCATATGGTCGGATATGGAATGCAATATGAAAAGGAAATCCTTTCAGATTTCCTTCTCAACGCTTCTTTTTAGTTTTCGCCTGAGGCGGAGGACTTCTTTTCTTTCACGAAGTTCCTCTGCTTCTTCTGTATCTGTGAAACGCAATGTCTTCACAGCGAAATATTTCTCATCTTCTGTTTTTCGGATGCGGATCTTGCCTCTTATCAGCCCATGTTCTTCACAATTGGATATGCTGTAATAAACCTTTGGATTATTCATAAACCATCGGAGTTTGCGCTTTGCAGGCAGATGACAGACCGGACATCTGGTGCTGGTCACCTCGCGGTCTTTCATGATTCGCTCTCTTGTGGCAAATTCTCTGGATACATATTTGTCATGATCCGGATAGGAAATATGTATCTCGTCTTTTTTCTTCTTTGGATTCTGGTAAACATCCAGTGACGGATGATTGATGATGATTATGTTATTTATTTTCTCCAGGACTTTCGCTGTATACCAGGCATCTGCAAGCGCCCGGTGAAATCCCCTGGATTTCTCTATTTTCAGCTCATCGATCGCATGCTCCAATGCACACCTGTGTGTACCGTCATCATAACTGATACTGTATAGTTTCTGCACATCATAATAGGTCACAGGTCCGGGAAGCAGATCCAGCAGGCCATAGAACTTCATATTTCTCTGAAGTTCCATCACGTCCTGATTTCCCCAGGTAAAAAAGTACCAGTCTTCTCCGCACCAGTCAATAAATTCCCTGACTGCCTGCTCAAAGGGCACTCCTTTCATAAGATCTTTATAATCTACATGAATTACCTCATGGATGCTGTCATGAATCCATTTATAGACCTGTGGTTTGATCAGTCGGTGAAAATGATCCGTTATTTCTTTTTTGCTGTTTACTTTTACAGCCCCAATCTCGATAATCTCAAATGGAAGCCTGTCGTTACGTGTTTTCTTTCCCGAAGGATTCTGATTCCATTCCAGGTCAAAGACAATATAGTTCATTCATCCGGTCCTTTTTGTTTATTACTTTTTCGCATTTATTTTCCACTGCTGATAGACATATTATTTCACAATCTTCAGTTCATACTGTCTGGTTCCCAGACCAATCTTCTCTGCCTGATCCAGTGTTGCCTGCCATTCAATGTTCGGGTTGGAATCTTTGAAATGGTCGTGGTGGCAATGCCAGTCAGGTTTTGCCAGATGTTCTCCAAGCTGGCTGTTCTCGATCGGAGTTGCTTTCAGACAGGCATCTGCGCAGGCCTGGTCCAGAGCAACCGGGTCAAAGCTTGCAAACATTCCGATATCAGGAAGGATTGGTGCATCATTTTCGCCATGGCAGTCACAGTTCGGGCTGATATCCTGAACAAGTGCTACATGGAAATGCGGACGGCCATGACAGACTGCCTGTGCATATTCTGCCATCTTACGGTCAAGAAGTTCATTCGCACTGCTGTTTGGATTGTATACTGCATCAAAACCGCAGGCTCCGATACAACGGCCACAGCCTTTACATTTATCATAATCAATGACTGCTTTTTTATTCGGATATGTAATCGCATCACTTCCGCACTCTTTCGCACAGCGACGGCATCCGCGGCAGAGTTCTTCATTTACTGCAGGTTTTCCGCTGGCATGCTGTTTCATCTTACCTGCGCGGCTTCCGCATCCCATTCCGATATTCTTCAGTGCACCGCCGAAGCCGGTTGCTTCATGTCCTTTGAAGTGGCTTAAGCTGATAAAAATATCTGCATCCATGATCGCATGTCCGATCAGTGCAGTCTGACAATATTCACCGTTAACTACCGGTACTTCTACTTCGTCTGTACCGCGTAAGCCATCACCGATGATGATCTGGCATCCTGTTGAAATGCTGTTAAATCCGTTGAGATTTGCGCACTCCAGATGCTCCAGTGCATTCTTACGGCTTCCCGGATAAAGAGTGTTGCAGTCTGTGAGGAACGGAAGTCCTCCCTGCTCTTTACAGAGATCAGCTACTGTTTTTGCGTAATTCGGGCGCAGGAAAGCCAGATTGCCAAGTTCTCCGAAATGCATTTTAATAGCCACGAATTTTCCATCCATATCAATGTCTTTGATTCCGGCTGTAACGCAGAGTTTCTTCAATTTATCAAGCTGGCTGGTGCCAACCGGACATCTGAAATCAGTAAAATAAACGGTTGATTTTTCCATCGTTTTTCCTCCTGTTTTTATTGATCAAAATTTGATTTTCTTTTTTATTTTATCACAAGATGCAGGTTCTTTTCGAGATATTTTTTTGCTTACATCTGTTCGTAAAATTTTGTCACCCTTTTGTATTCTGCAGGCAAAGTGATCTGCTCTACCACAACATCTCCATCTTCTGCATTGTGGTAACGGTAAATGTAAACGCCTTCCTGGATCTCATCTCCTTCGATCAGAGAAACTGCCAGATATCCCTGTCCTTCAAATTCAAAGGTATCCATGATTGCAAAATCCCGTTCTGTTCCGTCAGATACCGGAATGCTGATTACTTCATATTCTTCCATAGTATGTTTTCCTTTCATTCATAAGCAGTCTTATTCTTATTTTCGCTGTTTTTTATTGTAGCAAAGAGTGTTAATTATATCAATCCTATTTAACCGAATCAAGTAAGTCGTTACTGTTCACTCCGTTCACAGTAACAGTAAGGCCCCTGCGGGTTACAAAAAGAAAGACTGCACCTCCAATGAGCACAGCCTTTCCGGTTTGGTATATTTTATTCAGTTCTGCTTACAATTGCTTATGCCATAATCGGTTTTAATGCTTCTGCAAGCTTTTCTTTCTCAGCTTCTGCCTCTTCCAGATTCTTGCCGAGAGTTGTGTAATAGATTTTGATCTTTGGTTCTGTTCCGGATGGGCGGACAACTACTGTCTCGCCGTTATCCAGCTTGTAGATCAGTACGTTTGCTGCAGGAAGTCCTGTTTCTTCCGGTTTCTGGTAATCTGTTACTTTTACTATAGTATGACCTGCGATCTCTGTGAGAGGTTTGTCACGAAGTCCCTGCATCAGAGCTGACATCTTATCCATTCCGCTTAATCCCGGGAATTCGAAGCTGTCTACTTTATTCAGGTAACGTCCGTACTGTGCATAGATCTCTTCCATTCTCTGTTTCAGGGAACTTCCTATACTTCTGTAATATGCAGCCATTTCACAGATCAGCATAGATCCGATAACAGCATCCTTGTCACGTACATATGGTCCTGCAAGGTATCCGTAGCTCTCTTCAAATCCGAAGATAAATCTGTCTACTTCATCTGCTGCTTCAAGCTGTGCGATCTGATCGCCGATCCACTTGAATCCTGTAAGTACGCTTCTGAGTTCTACTCCATAGTGCTCTGCCACTGCATCTGCAAGTGGTGTGGAAACAATGGATTTCACTGCTACCGGGTTCTTTGGCATTGTGCCTTTTTCAATGCGGCCTGCACAGATATAGTCAAGAAGGAGTACACCTACCTCATTACCTGTTACCAGTTCATAGGAACCATCCGGGCATTTCATTGCGATACCAACACGGTCTGCATCCGGATCAGTTGCAAGCATTAAGTCTGCACCTGTTTCTTTTGCGAGATTTAATCCAAGCTCCAGAGCTGCAAAGATTTCCGGGTTCGGATAGCTGCAGGTTGTGAAGTATCCGTTCGGATATTCCTGTTCCGGAACGATTGTGATATCTGTGATTCCGATATCTTTTAATACCTGAGTTACAGGTACAAGTCCTGATCCGTTTAACGGGCTGTAAACCAGTTTCAGTCCTGCTGTCTTGCAGAGACCCGGACGAACCTGACGGGATTCGATAGCTTCATAGAGAGCCTGCTTGCAGTCATCTCCTACAAAACGAATCTTTCCCTGTTCTACGCCTTCTGCGAAGGACATATATTTCGCACCTGTAAGTACGTCTGTTTTCTGGATCTCTTCATATACAATGGCAGCTGCATCGTCTGTCATCTGGCATCCGTCAGGACCGTATGCTTTGTATCCG
Source organism: Blautia wexlerae DSM 19850 (assembly GCF_025148125.1). Classification (NCBI taxonomy): domain Bacteria; kingdom Bacillati; phylum Bacillota; class Clostridia; order Lachnospirales; family Lachnospiraceae; genus Blautia; species Blautia wexlerae. Next base: position 105,215 of record NZ_CP102267.1, on the reverse strand, counting down.
TTGTACTTAGCCGGGTTGTGGGATGCTGTTACCATAATACCTGCATTGCATTCATAGTAACGTGTTGCAAAGGAAAGTGCAGGTACAGGCATCAGTGCGTCATAAATTCTGACATTGATATCATTTGCCGCCAGTACGCCTGCTGCTGTTTTTGCAAATACATCACTCTTAAGACGGCTGTCATAGCTGATGGCTACTGTCTGATTACCGCCCTGTGTTTTTACCCAGTTCGCAAGTCCCTGTGTTGCCTGGCGAACTACATAAATATTCATACGGTTGGTTCCGGCTCCAAGTACTCCGCGAAGTCCGGCAGTTCCGAATTTCAGCGCTACTGCGAAACGATCTTTGATCTCTTCGTCATTTCCTTCGATTTTGGATAATTCCGGATTAAGATCCGCATCCTGCAGATCTGCTGCCAACCAACGTTTGTATTCTTCCTGATACATTTTGACCACTCCTGCCTTATTTTTTAGATTTTTTAAGATATTTCCATAATATCATAAATCAGACAAATCAGCAACAAGACAGCGAGATTTCAATCAAATTTTAAAAATTACTTTCTTTTCTGTTTGTCCGCTCTCTGCAGGCGTTTCCTATATTGGTCAGGCAGAGCACTGTGGTGATCAGGAAAAGTCCGGGGATCAGAATGATCCACCAGGAACCTGTCATTAATGCCTTATCTGACAGAGACAGCATACTTCCCCATGTGATAACCTCTATGGGAAGTCCAATGCCCATAAAGCTTAAAGTAGCTTCAGAGATCATTGCAGTTCTTACATTCATGACTACCATAAACATAATGGATGAGAAAAAGTTCGGCACCAGATGCTTCCACAAAATACGGAAGAATCCCGCTCCCATACATCTTGCAGCGATGATATACTCACTGTTTCGTATCTGCCGTACCTCTGTGCGTACTACTTTCGCAATACTGGTCCAGCTGGTCACACCGATCACAAAGGACAGACTCAGGATATTTGCATCTCCCATAATAGCCTGCAGCAAAATGATCAGGAGCAGAGTTGGTATACTTAAGAATATTTCTGTAAATCTCATGATCAGTTCATCAAGCCAGGCAGGTGCCACTCCACTGAAGGCACCGACTACCACTGCAATAAAAGTAGAAATAACTGTGGCTAATCCACCGATCAAGATCGAGATTCTTCCTCCATACCAAATCATGGAAAAAATATCCCTTCCCATAGTATCTGTTCCAAAAAGGAACTCCCTGTCAGGAGCTTTATTATAGTTTAACAGATCCATATAAGCAGGATCCTTTGTCATGATCAGTTCCGCACACAGGCAGCCCAGTACGATAAGAATCAGGATTGCTGCTGAAACAACGGGTTTTCCCTGATACCACTTTTTCTTTGATTTGGGAATTACGGTTTCTGTCTTTCTGTTTCCTGCCAGTTCAAATAAATGATTGGTCATCCTTCTACTACCTCCGATTTCTCGGTTATTACTTCATCCTTCATACGGGGATCTATCTGTTCATTAATAGTCTGACTGACGATATTACAGAAAATAACCAGGATTCCTGACATCATACAAAGCAGCATCAGCAGATTGTAATCATGATATCTGGCACTCTCATAGGACAGAGCTCCGATTCCGGGATAAGAGAATACACTTTCTACCACATAGGTTCCTCCAAGTACATGGGGGACTGCAATGGCCATAATACTCAGATAAGCAGGCATTACATTTCGGACACAATGTCTGAACATAAGCTTTTTCTTATCCAGGCCTTTTGCCTTTGCCAAAAGTACATAATCTGCGCGAACCTCTTCAAGGATCTTATTTCGGATCATGTAAGCATAATACCATAAATGCTCCATGACCACGATGGTCAGAGGCATGATCAGATGCAGCACTCTGTCACCGATATCTCCTGCATTTCCTGTACTGTAAGCTCCACTGCTTGGCAGGATCTTAAGATTTACGGAAAAAACAAGGATCAGGACCAGAGCCATCCAAAACTCAGGAATACAACTGGATATGGTTCCCAGCTTACACAGGATCCGGTCTGCCAGCCGGTTTTCGTACCAGGCACACAGGATTCCCAGGAGCAAGGCTCCGGCAAACATAATGATAAATCCGATTCCTCCAAGTACAAGTGTATTGCCAATACGGCCGCCGATCACTTCTACCACATCCTGTTTATATTTAAATGAAATTCCAAATTCTCCATGAAAGGCATTTTTTACCCACTTCACATACTGCACAGAAATCGGTTCGTTCAATCCCAGTTTTCCCATAGCCCATTCACGTTCTTCCGGACTCATCTTCTCTGTACGGTCACCATAATAGGAGATCAGCGGATCTCCCGGTGCAAGACGGGCTACATAAAATACAGCTACAGACAATATAAATACTGAGATCAGGAATATCAGGCATTTTTTACCATAGTAGACTAACTTTTTTTGTCTCATTATATACTGCACCCCTTTCCTTCAGCCGGAAGCATTGCAAAATGTCCGGGTGACACTTCTGTCCACACGCTGTTTTCCATTCCTTCGCCATCATAGTACTGCAGAACTCTTTTTCTCTCCCTGATCGGGTCAGGAACAGGAATTGCAGACAGCAATGTTTTTGTATAAGGATGCACCGGATTGGAATACAATTCTTCTGATGGCGCCAGTTCTACCAGTTTTCCATGATACATAACTCCCACACGGTCACAGAGATACTCAACCATAGCCAGGTCATGAGCTATAAACAGAAATGTAAATCCATGCTCCTCCTGCAGATGACGGAACAGATTGACGATCTGTGCCTGTATGGACACATCCAGGGAAGCTATCGGTTCATCAGCCACCAGAAATTCCGGTTCCATACACAGAGATCTGGCTATGGCCACTCGCTGTCTCTGTCCCCCTGATAATTCAGATGGATAACGGTCCAGGAAACTGTTCTCAAGTCCTACATATTCCATCTGAAAAGCAGCTTCCTTCACAAAGCTTCCTCTCGGAGGTGTGATATGCTGGATTCTCATTGGTTCCGTAATAATATCTGACACCTTCATTTTCTGGTTCAGACTGGATGCGGAATCCTGGAATATCATCTGGCGGCGGGTCTGCAGCATTTTTTTATGCTTTTTAAATTCCTTTTTGTCGCAGATATTTACATCTTTATACCAGATTTCTCCCTGAGCCGGCTGATATATATTCATCAGACATCTGGCAACTGTGGACTTTCCTGAACCAGATTCCCCTACCAGACCAAAGATCTCACCTTTATGGATCTGAAATGAGACATCATCTACAGCCTTTACCTTGATCTTTTTTGTCAGATGAAACTGCTGAGTCAGATGCCTGACATCCAATAAAATTTCTTTACTCATGGACGATTCCTCCCATAGGTGATTTGATCTGCGGTGCTCTTGGATCCAGCAGCCAGGTTGCCGCATAATGAGTATCTGTTATCTTAAACATAGGCGGCATTTCTTCATAATCAATATTCAGGGCATATTCGTTTCTACATGCAAAAGCATCACCTTTCGGCGGATCTATCAAAGTAGGAGGCATGCCGGGGATAGTGTACAGGCTTTCTTTTCCATTTGCAAATGCAGGCAGTGATCTCATCAGCCCCCATGTGTATGGATGTCTGGGATCATAATACACTTCCTCTGCTGTACCGATCTCTACGATCTTGCCTGCATACATGACTGCCACTCTGTCTGCCACACGTGCAACCACTCCCAGATCATGGGATACCAGTATGGTAGCTGTTCCAAGCTTCATCTGTATTTCCCGCAGAAGATCCAGAATCTGTGCCTGTATGGTCACATCCAGTGCAGTAGTTGGTTCATCTGCAAATAAAATATCCGGATCTGCTGCCAGAGCGATGGCCATAACACATCTCTGACGCATTCCTCCGGAGAACTGCCACGGATACTGATGATATCGTTCCTTTGGATGGGAGATACCTACCAGTTCCATCAGTTCCAGAACCTTCTTATTTACCTGTTCCTTCGTGTAGTTCTTATTGTGGATCACCACTGCTTCCCCAATCTGTTTTCCAATTTTAATAGTTGGATTCAAGGATGTCATAGGATCCTGAAAGATCATAGAAAAAACTCTTCCACGCAGTTTCTGCATCTCCTTTTCCCTGTAACAGGTGATATCCTGTCCGTTCACACAGATGCTGCCCTCTTTAATCTTTGCACTTGGAGGCAAAAGCTTCATGATACTTTTGCAAAGCACACTCTTCCCGCATCCGGATTCTCCGACTATGGCCAGCACCTCTCCCTTTTTTAATGAAAAAGACACATCTCTTACTGCCTGGACTTCTCCGACAGGACCGTCAATGCTGACTGAAAGATTTTTAACCTCTAATAAATGTTCCATTTTTAATCCTTTTTCCGCTCGTGTAAAAAGGGGGCACCTTTAGTGCCCCCGTCACAACCTTTATCTTTTTTATGATGTTAGAGTCAAAGGTCTTATGGCGCAAGCATGAATGGCTTTTTGACCTTTTGACCCTGATATCATTTTATTATTCAATAGTCCAGTCTGCTACATTCCAGAAGATTCCAACTCCATGATGTCCCATAATTGTATCAGGATCAATTCCTTTAATATTGCTGTCAGCAACATAGTTGGCATCAATATAGCAGATCATTGCATAAGCCGGATCCTCTGCCAGAGCTTTCTGGAAATTAGCATAGGCTTCTGCACGAACTTCCGGATCAGCTGACTGTCTTGCTTCTGTCAGATACTTGTCAACGTCTGCATTAGAATAGCCGGAGTAGTTTGCTCCCTTATTTGTTCCGAATACTTTGTATGTATGGTCGTCAGCGTCAAATGGGCTTCCCCATCCGATCAGGAATGCCATCTGTCCTGCCCAGTCTGTCTGTGCAGGGATCTCTACTGATACATCCATGCCGATCTCTTTCAGTTCCTGTGCTGCGATCTGAGCCATATCAATACGTACCTGATCTCCTGCACTTACGCTGATTACAAATCCCACTTTTTCGCCGTCACGATAATAGAATCCGTCATCACCCATCTCGCATCCTGCAGCTTCCAGAATTTCTTTTGCTTTTTCAGGATTGTAATCATAATGCTCTACATCTTCATAATTGTAGATATTTCTCTGAAGAGGTCCATAAGCCGGCATTCCCTGTCCAAGGATAACTGCGTCGATGATCGCCTGACGGTCAAGCCCATAGCATACTGCCGGGATCAGATCACGGTTTTTCTGCCAGTATTCATTTCCAAAGTTAAACATGATTCCACGATAATCAGAAGTCTTCATATCGTAGCATGTATATGCCTCATCATCTGCAAAAGCAGCTGCATCCTTTGGTGTTAATAATGCCAGATCAAGTTCTCCGGATTTTAACTGAAGTGCTTTCGCATTGTCATCCGGTACGATCTTGAATACAATTTTATCGATGGAAGGCTCACCCTTGAAATAATCTTCATTCTTAACCAGTGTGATCGCCTGTCCCTCATCCCAGGATTCAATCTTGTATGGACCTGTTCCTACCGGGTTACGGAAGAAGTCAGAAGTCTGCATATCTTCTCCCTCAAGCAGATGCTTAGGAAGAACTGCCATTGTCATATAGTCAAGGAATGCAACGTTTTTGTCCTCAAGCTTGAACGCAACCGTATGATCATCAATCACATTGATCTCTTCTACGTCCTCGTAGTTGGGTGCATTCTCAGAACCATTTTCCGGATCCATGATCGCTTCAATAGTAAATTTAACATCCTCTGCTGTCACAGGTTCGCCGTCCTGCCACTTGGCATCTTCTGCCATATGGAATGTATAAGTATTGGTTTCATCATCAAAATCCCAGCTCTCTGCCAGTCCCGGAACTACCTGATTATCTCCGTCATGTGCAGTTAAACCGTTGAAGATCAGAATATTGATCTCTCCATGTTCATCCATAGCAGGATTGATCCTGGTATAATCTCCGCTTCCGTATACCAGTGTTGTTTCTTCCTCTGCCAGTACAGGCACTGTTGTTCCGGCACTGACCAGTGATACAGTCAGAAGCACTCCGGCCATTGTCAATAAACCCTTTTTCATTTCATGTTCCCTCGCTTTTTCTTTATTGGTAACTGGCTTTTATGATATCAGACAATTCTGACATCAGTAAGCCCTGCGGGGGGATATTGACATATTCCTTTTTGTGCCTTATATATGCCATATATGGCATACCTGCAGCCGTATCATTACTCTCCATCGCAGTGCGATCCTGCCCGGAGTGTTATTTATATTATAGGAACATTACAGAGTAATTTCCTATAATATAAATAACACTCCGCCTTTAGTATTTCACTAAAAGCGAAGTGTCCTGATATTAATATAATTTTGCACCAGCCGGAATATGGTCATCTACCATCAGAAGATGAAGTTTTTCTTCGCCCTCTTCTTCATGGATTGCACTAAGTAACATTCCACAAGATTCAATTCCCATCATTGCTCTAGGTGGCAGATTTGTGATAGCTATAAGTGTCTTACCTACCAGTTCTTCTGGTTCGTAGAATGCGTGAATACCGCTTAAAATGGTACGTTCTACGCCTGTTCCATCATCCAGAGTAAACTGTAAAAGTTTCTTTGACTTCGGCACTGCGACACACTCTTTTACCTTTACTGCACGGAAATCGGACTTGCTGAAAGTCTCAAAATCTACCTCATCTTTGAACAATGGTTCGATTTCTACCTTTGAAAAATCAATCTTCTCAACTGGCTTTTCTGAAACCGTTTTAGCCTGCGCAACGTTGTTTGCTTCGTTCTTAGCAGCGCCCTGGGACTTCATTGTCGGGAACAGCAGTACGTCACGGATTGCCTGGCTGTCTGTAAGCAGCATAACCAGACGGTCGATTCCGTATCCGATACCACCTGTAGGCGGCATACCGATCTCCAGTGCATTCAGGAAGTCTTCATCTGTGTGGTTTGCTTCCTCATCTCCTGCGTCAGCAAGAGCATCCTGTGCTTTGAAACGCTCTCTCTGGTCAATCGGGTCATTGAGCTCGGAATATGCGTTACACATTTCCCATGTATTAATGAACAGCTCGAAACGCTCTACCTTATTCGGATCAGAAGGTTTCTTCTTTGTCAGCGGAGAAATCTCAATCGGATGATCCATGATAAAGGTTGGCTGGATCAGTTCTTTTTCACAGTATTCCTCGAAGAACAGGTTGATGATATCACCCTTCTTATGACGTTCTTCATATTCAATATGATGCTCATCTGCAAGCTTCTTAGCTGCTTCATCATCTGCAACTTCATCAAAGTCAATTCCTGCATATTTCTTGATCGCATCATTCATGGTCAGACGTTCAAAAGGTTTGCTGAGGTCGATCTCGATACCATTGTAGGAAATCTTCGCAGAACCACAAACCTTCTCTGCCAGATAACGGAACATAGACTCAGTCAGTTCCATCATGCCTTCATAATCTGTATATGCCTGATAAAGCTCCATCAGAGTAAACTCCGGATTATGACGGGTATCTACACCTTCATTACGGAATACACGTCCGATCTCATAAACTCTCTCAAGACCACCAACGATCAGTCTCTTCAGATAAAGTTCAAGAGAAATACGAAGCTTAACATCTTCGTTCAGTGCATTATAATGAGTTTCAAACGGTCTTGCTGCAGCACCGCCTGCATTTGCAACCAGCATCGGAGTTTCCACTTCCATGAAGTCACGGTCTGCAAGGAAGTTACGGATTTCTTTCAGAATCTGGGAACGTTTGATAAATACGTTCTTGCTGTCCTGATTCATGATAAGGTCTACATATCTCTGACGATAACGCATATCTGTATCTGTCAGTCCATGGAATTTCTCAGGAAGAATCTGTAAGCTCTTGGAAAGAAGAGTCATGCTTTCTGCATGGATAGAAATCTCACCTGTTCTTGTTCTGAATGCAAAACCTTCCAGTCCGAAGATATCACCGATATCGGATTTCTTAAAATCTGCATAAGAATCTGCTCCGATCGCATCTCTTGCTACATATACCTGAATATTTCCCTGTAAATCCTGGATATTGCAGAAAGAAGCCTTACCCATAACTCTCTTGAACATCATACGGCCTGCGATCGCTACGTGGATCGGGCTTGCGTCCATGATTTCTCTTCTCTCTTCATAATCTTTCTTAACAGCTTCCTTTGCCTGTTCTTCATCAAGACCTGTTACATCTACTTCTGCACGATCTTTGAGAAGTTCTGCCTCATGTGCTTCATAAAGACTCTTCACTTCCATTGAGTGATGAGTCTGGTTAAACTTTGTGATCTGAAATGGGTCTTTTCCATTAGCCTGAAGATCTGCCAGTTTATCGCGACGTACCTTCAGTAACTGGTTTAAATCCTGTTCCTGCTTCTGCTGTGCCACCTTGGTTCCTCCTTATATACTTGTATAATTATTATTTGTTCTACATTTCCATGTGATATTAGATGTAACAGAAGATTCCATTCAACAGAATCCTGTATTTTCAAATATCAATTTATCAGATATACAGACAAAAATAAGAAATAACAAACTTCTTATTGTCTTCTTATTATCTGCTTATATAGTCAGAGAAAGGTGCGCGTTATGCCTTTGCATGATAAATCTCTACGCGCACCTCAGTCATCTGTCTCTTATACGTTTCTCTGGATCTCCAGAACTTTGTATTTCATGATTCCTGCCGGCATCTCTACTTCTACTACATCACCTGTATGCGCACCGATAAGTGCTTTTCCTACGGGAGATTCGTTGGAGATTTTGCCTTCAAGGCTGTTAGCCTCTGTGGAACCTACGATCTTCAGCTCGATGTCTTCTTCGAATTCAAAATCGTGTACTTTAACCTTACATCCAACGCTGATCTTGTCCAGATCTACTTCGTCCTCTACAACAACTTCAGCATTCTTTAAGATCTTCTCGATTTCTTCGATACGTGCTTCAATGTCTCTCTGTTCGTCTTTCGCTGCATCGTATTCCGCATTCTCAGATAAGTCGCCCTGTTCTCTGGCTTCCTTAATTTTCTCTGCTACTTCTTTTCTCTTTACTACCTTTAAATCATGCAGCTCTTCTTCTAATTTTTTAAGTCCTGCATAAGTTAGTAAGTTTTTCTTTTCTTCCATAATAACCTTACTCCCTTTCAACATCCGGTATAGTCTTCTGCGTTTCTTTTCGCCCCGGATCACTACATGGATTTATGTGCTTCCTGATACATCATACCTGAAAAAGGGCAGACTTATTCTAGGATATTCACAATTTCTGTATTATACAAAAAAGCACCCGGATTGTCAAGCATTCCGAGCGCCTTTGCTATTGTTTATATTTCTCATTTCACATGGTTTTAACTTTTATTGTAATCTTGATAAAAGCGCCTCCAGCGCTTCATAACTTTCTATGGTGTTTGACTCTCTTCTGAGTCCTGCGCTGTGACGCATGCCTGCAGTATACCAGGCAACGTGTTTACGCATCTCACGGATTCCTACGAATTCCCCTTTTAATTCAATCTGTTTTCTGGCATGACGCAGGATCATTTCACGTATTTCCTCTACAGACGGACGTTCCAACAGTTCTCCTGTCCGGAAATAATGGTTCAGTTCGCGGAACAACCAGGGATTTCCCCTTACTGCACGTCCCACCATAACAGCATCACATCCGGTCTGTTTCACCAGTGCTTCTGCTTTCAGCGGAGAATCTACATCTCCGTTTCCAATTACAGGAATGGTAATCGCTTCTTTTACCCTGCGGATCGTATCCCAGTCTGCAGTGCCGGAATAGTACTGCTGTCTGGTGCGCCCATGCACTGCAAGTGCTGCTGCTCCCGCATCCTCAATACGTTTCGCGATCTCAACAATATCTACCGGTTCATTCTCAAATCCGATTCGCACCTTGACAGTCAACGGTTTACTGATTGCAGATGATACTTTTCGAACGATCTCTTCAATCAGATTCGGGTTCTTCAACAATGCAGATCCCTCACCGTTATTGACAACCTTCGGCACAGGGCATCCCATATTGATGTCCAGGATATCGAAATCTCTGTCCTCAATGGATTTCGCAACCTCTGCCATAAGATCCGGTTCACTGCCAAAAAGCTGCATGGAAACCGGGTGCTCACATGGATCAATCTCCATCAGGGCAATAGTGTTTTTATTGTGAAAAGAAATCGCTTTTGCACTGATCATTTCCATACAGATCAGTCCGGCCCCCTGCTCTTTACAGAGCGTTCGAAATGGCAGGTCTGTGACACCTGCCATTGGTGCAAGAACAAACGGATTATCAATTTGTACGTTTCCTATTTTCCACTGCATCTTCATGAATGGTTCTCTTGCCTGTACCGGCTCATTCCTTGTCTGCATGGATTCAGTCCTCACTGCCCGATGTTTTCTTCAGTTCTTCTTCCGGGATGTCTCCGAGAAAGAATACTTTATAATACATTTCCAGAGATTCCAGAAGTTCTTTCTTGTCCTGCTGAAGCTGTTTGATCTTCAGTCCGCTTCCGATCTCATCGTAGCGGGCATCTGCTTCCAGAGCTTCTGTTTTAAACTGAAGTCTGCCGTTTTCGTCAAATTCCAGAGTCAGGATTCCTCCTACATCCTCTGTGTAAAGAACACACATGATCTGAAGCTCTTTCTTCACATGATCCGGAAGTGCATTGAAATCCTGATTAAAATAAAATTTCTTCTCATAGGCGCTTGCGCCGCAGAGAGTAATGTTGTCCTGATACATAAATTACTGTTTCCCTCTTTCGAAATTATTCAGAATCTTTATACATAGCTGTAAAGCCCACGCACCGAAACCTCTCCTGCGCTGACTTTCACAACTTCTTTATTCTGCCTTTCCACAAGCAGTTCACCTTTTTCATCAATCCCCCTGCAGATTCCTTCGAAACTTCTGTCACCATCGATCACTCTGACCGGCTGGTTCAGATTTGCAAGGATTCTGTGGTAATCATCCAGCAGATGAGTAAAATCACAGGTCTGGATAAATTTCTCATAGTTGATCTCGAAATATTTCATCACCAGTGCAATCACCTGATTTCTGTCATATTCATGACCGCCCTCCAGAATCAGTGAAGTCGCTTTGTCCTGCATCTCTTCCGGAAATTCTTTCAGGTTTACATTGATTCCTACTCCGATGAGAACATAATTGATCTTCACACCATTTGTTCCCATCTCGGTCAGGATACCACAGATTTTCTTCTTAGAGATCACAATATCATTGGGCCATTTAATACTTACGTTAAACCCCAGTTCCTCTGCTGCCTGTGCCACTGCCATTCCCATAACCAGTGTCAGCATAGACGCATACTGCGGTGAAAATTCCGGACGTAAGAGCAGTGTCATCATAATAGAGCTGCCCTCCGGCGCTTCCCATTTTCTGTCAAAACGCCCTCTTCCCGCAGACTGGAATTCCGCAACTGCCAGAGTTCCATGCTCTGCACCATCTTTTGCCAGACGCTTGATCCATGAATTGGTAGAATCTGTTTCTTTTGCAAAATGGACGGTTTTGCCCGCCCATTTTGTGTCTATCGCCTGTGAAATTGTTTCTTCATTATACAGATGTGCCATTATTTGTTCTCCGGCTCTCCTAATGTTGCTACCATAACAGCTTTGATGGTATGCATACGGTTCTCTGCCTCATCAAACACTTTGGACTGCTCAGATTCAAATACTTCGTCTGTTACTTCCATGTCTGTCAGATTGAATCTCTCGCCCATTTCCTTGCCGATCTTTGTCTTAAGGTCATGGAATGCAGGCAGACAGTGAAGGAAGATTGCTTTCTCTCCTGCGTTCTTCATAACGTCCTTTGTTACTTTATAAGGTGTCAGATCATGGATTCTCTCTGTCCATACCTCATCCGGCTCACCCATAGATACCCATACGTCTGTATAGATAACGTCTGCATCCTTTGTTCCTTCCTGAACATCCTCTGTCAGAGTGATGCTTCCGCCGGATGCTTTTGCATATTCCTCGCACTGAGCAACTAACTCTGCATTCGGGAAATATTTCTTAGTTGTGCAGGCTACGAAATGCATGCCAAGTTTTGTGCAGGCAATCATCAGGGAATTACCCATGTTGTAGCGGGCATCACCCATGTATACAAGCTTACGTCCTTTTAAATCTCCGAAATGCTCACGGATTGTCAGCATATCAGCGATCATCTGTGTCGGATGATATTCGTTCGTAAGGCCATTCCATACCGGAACACCTGCATGTTTTGCAAGCTCTTCTACGACTTCCTGACCAAATCCACGATATTCGATACCATCATACATTCTTCCCAGAACTCTTGCTGTATCTGCAATGCTTTCTTTCTTACCGATCTGAGAACCTGTCGGATCCAGGTATGTGCTTCCCATTCCAAGATCATGGGCAGCTACCTCAAAAGAGCAGCGGGTTCTTGTACTTGTTTTTTCAAAAATAAGTGCAATATTTTTGCCTCTGTAATATTCGTGAAGCTCGCCGGCTTTCTTCTTTGCTTTAAGTTCTGCGGATAAATCAATAAGATATGTGATCTCCTCCGGTGTAAAGTCTTTCAGTGTCAGAAAGTTTCTTCCTTTTAAGTTCATAATAATTCTCTCCCCGATGTCATTTATTCTCTTTTGTTATTTGTCTGTCTCCGCTTTCGGATCAGTGACGATCTCTTTCAGCGAACTTGCCAGACCTGCGATTCCCTGAATATCCGACGGAATAATGATCTTGGTTGCCTTACCGTCTGCTGCCCTGGCAAATGCTTCCAGACTCTTCAGTGTCAGAACTGCCTCATCTGCTCCTGCCTCTCTGATCATGCGGATACCCTCTGCATTGGCATTCTGAACTTTCAGAACTGCCTCAGCCTGTCCTTCTGCCTCCTTGATCATACGCTCTTTCTGAGCCTCTGCGCGGAGGATTGCTGCCTGTTTCTCAGCTTCTGCATCCAGAATTGCGGATTGCTTCTTACCTTCTGCAACAAGGATCGTAGATTTCTTCTGACCTTCTGCGATCAGGATTGCTTCACGACGTTCACGCTCAGCTTTCATCTGTTTCTCCATTGCATCCTGGATAGCTGCCGGAGGAATAATGTTCTTCAGTTCCACACGATTGACCTTGATTCCCCATGGATCAGTAGCTTCATCAAGAGAAGCTCTCATCTTAGTATTGATCGTCTCACGTGATGTAAGTGTCTCATCCAGTTCCATGTCACCGATAATATTTCTTAATGTTGTTGCGGACAGATTCTCGATTGCCATGATCGGATTCTCCACACCGTAAGTATAAAGCTTCGGATCTGTGATCTGAAAGAATACGACAGTATCGATCTGCATGGTTACGTTATCCTTTGTGATAACCGGCTGCGGTGGAAAATCCACTACCTGTTCCTTCAGATTTACCTTTCTGGCTACTCGTTCAATAAACGGAACCTTGAAGTGAATTCCTGTACTCCAGGTTGCCTGATAAGCTCCCAGACGTTCCAGGATTACTGCATATGCCTGTGGTACAATGCGGACGCAGGATGCAAGGACCCATACCGCAATAACGATAATAACTATCAGAAAAACCACGCCCATAACTAATCCTCCTTATTCTGTTTTACGATAAGTTTCACACCTCGGATCTCTTCGATCGTTACAACGGTGCCTTCGCCGATTTTTTCGTCATCAGCAGAACGTGCAGTCCATTCAATGTCATTGATACGAACCTGGCCTGTCTGCGCCAGATTGTCAATCTCCTGAATCACAACTGCTTTCTTTCCAATCAGACTGTTTGCATTGGTCTGTATGGTTTCTTTGTTGAAGTACTTCATTGCCAGTGGTCTGGTAAAGATGAGAAGTACCAATGAAACACACAGAAACAGCAATATCTGTACAGTGAGGTTCGCTCCTGCATAACATGCAATAGCAGCGACCAGTGCGCCGCCGGCAAACCAGATGGTGGTCAGTCCTGCCGTAATTGCCTCTACAACAAGCAATAACGCAAGAATCCCAAGCCAGATCAAAGGCTGCATGAAACTCCTCCTCCTAATATATAAGTGTAGGGTTTCAGTACCCAACAGCCAGTTGGGACTTAATCCTCTCATTGTTTAAGCTGTATAATGATTAGGCATCGGTCTGACGACACCTCCTAGGACCATTGGCGTCCGTACGAAAGCCTGTCAGCCAGCCTGTCATTGCAGCCGTTCGATTTATGCAGGTTGAACTACTACTTCACGTTCGTTTGATACCCCAGGAGATTGAATAGGCAATGAGAAATGCTGGAATCCATGCAAATTCACTTTTGGAGGTACGTAGAATGTACAACGCAGTAGGTATTGATGTTTCAAAGGGTAAAAGCACCGTTGCAGTCCTGCAGCCTGGCGGCACTGTGATCCGCAAGCCCTTTGATGTCTCCCACACATCCCAAAACCTCAATGAACTGGCAGATTATTTGAGTTCATTAGACGGCACCACAAAGATCGTTATGGAGTGTACGGGTAGATATCATGAGCCTATGATAAAGGCTCTATCCGAGGCTGGATTGTTTATTTCCATTGTAAATCCTCACCTGATTAAAAACTTTGGCAACAACTCCCTGCGCAAGGTGAAATCGGATCCGGCGGATGCCCGCAAAATTGCCCGCTATACGCTTGACAACTGGACGGAACTGCGCCAATATTCAGGTATGGACAATACACGTACTCAGTTAAAAACTTTAAACTCTCAATTCAGCTTCTTTATGAAACAAAAGGTTGCCGCAAAAGCAAATCTGATTGCACTGTTGGATAATACTTATCCTGGTGTAAACAAACTCTTTGACAGCCCCACCCGTGAGGACGGGAGTGAAAAATGGGTTGACTATGCTTATTCTTTCTGGCATGCGGATTGTGTCCGCAAGATTGGGTTAAAGGCATTTACAGAACGCTACATGTCTTTCTGTAAGAAGCACCACTATATCTTTCAGCAGGACAAGCCAGAAAAACTGTTTAATGCCTCGAAGGAGTTGGTTGCCGTCTTTCCAAAGGAGAAGACTTATAAGCTGTTGATCCAGCAAAGCATCCAGCAGTTAAATCTTGCCTCCGAACATGTAGAACGACTCCGCAGGGAAATGAACGAACTGGCATCCACACTTCCAGAATACAGCACCGTAATGGGCATCTATGGCGTTGGGAAAACCTATGGTCCCCAGCTCATCGCTGAGATCGGCGATGTATCCCGGTTTACCCACAGGGAAGCACTGACCGCCTTTGCGGGCGTAGACCCCGGTGTTGATGAATCCGGCCAGCACAAGTCAAAGAGCAACAGGGCTTCAAAGGTCGGATCCGCAAGGCTGCGCAAAACATTGTTTCAGATCATGACAACCTTGTTGCAAAATGCTCCTGAAGCCGATCCGGTGTACCGTTTTCTTGACAAAAAACGGTCTCAGGGAAAGCCTTACTATGTCTACATGACAGCCGGAGCGAATAAGTTCTTACGCATTTACTATGGTAAAGTCAAAGAATGTCTGCGGAACTTAGAACAGACAGAATAACACCCTTTTCTATATCACCACTTTCAAAGCCGGCATTTCTGGCGGCTTAAAAGTTATGCACAAAATATCAAATCGGATTTTTGAAATTTTCTTCAAAAAAACACTTGACTTTTTATTAGCAGGCTTTCGTCTGCTATCGTCTCTGACGAGCAGCTTCATACATGAGAATTCCGGATGCCATGGCAGCATTCAGAGATTCTACTTTTCCACACATAGGAATCCGTATCAGACAATCAGCACTGTCTGCCGCTTCATCTGTCAGTCCTTTTCCCTCATTGCCAATCAGGAAAGCAGTTCCTCCTGTGTAGGATTCCTGATCATAAGAGTTCTTACCATGCAGATGCGCCGCAAATGTGCGGATATTTCTGTCTTTCAGTTCCTGTGCTAATGATACCACACTTTCCACATATAGGAAAGGCATTCTGTAGACAGAACCCATGGTTGATCGTATAACCTTCGGGTTTGTGATATCCACGCAGGTCTTTGTCAGAAGAACTCCGCTTACTCCGGCACCCTCTCCTGTACGGAGAATAGTTCCCGCATTTCCCGGATCCTGCAGATCTTCCAGAATCATAACCAGCGGATTTTTCCCGCCGAGAATATCTTCCATTATATAGGAAGGTTTCTTAAGCACTGTCATAATTCCCTGCGGCGTCTGCGTATCGCTCATCTGTCGAAAAACAGAATCTGTTACTATTTCATATGGAAGTTTCTCCACCTGAGCCATCAGTTCTGCATCACCGCTGAGAGCTTCTGATACATACACCTTCGAGATCCAATCCCTCGGTGCTTCGCCGAACATTTTTCTTCCTTCTGCAACAAAAAGCCCTTGTTCTCTGCGGGCTTTTGTTTTCTGGTTCAGCTGTATGATATTTTTTACCTGTCCGTTATTTACACTGGTGATCATATCTTATCCTCAATTTTCCGAAACCTTATTCAGGTCACTGTTTGCTCCTGCTGCAACAACTGTGCAGTCTGCCGGAAACACTTCATCCGGCGCCACATTCATATTCATCTTGTCGCCATGCTTCAGACCGATCAGATTGATGTTATACTTTTCCCTGACCTTCAGCTCCCGAAGTGTTTTTCCTATCCATTCCCGCGGGATCTTAAATTCTGCCATACTGAAATCAGAAGAAAGCTCAAACATATCGACAAATCCACTGGAGAGAAGATTTCTTGCAACTCTGATACCCATGGAATGTTCAGGATAAATCACCTTATCTGCCCCTATTTTCTCCAGTATCCTGCCATGAAGAGAATTCATTGCCTTTGCCATGACAAAAGGAACTCCAAGTTCTTTCACCTGCATGGTTGCTGTAATACTGGCCTCCATATTCTCGGCTACTGCGATGACCGCAACATCTACGTTCTGAACTCCAAGCGATTCCAGAATTCCCGGATCACGCACATCTGCCTTGACAGCATAGGAAACTTTCTCTGCGATGTCCTGCACATTATCATCTTTATCGTCAATGGCAAGTACATCGCAGTTCGCCTCTGCCAGAGTAAGGGCTACCGTCATCCCGAACTGCCCAAGACCAATCACTGCATAAGATTTGTTCTTCATTTTCTTCCTCATTTCTCTTTCTGAACATGTATTCGTTATCCTCTGCGAATATCCGCCTGACTGCCGAACCGTTACTATCCGATCATAATATCTTCTTCTGCCAGATGTGAATCTGCCGGCATTTTCTGTACACGTACAGTCACTGCAGTTCCCAGAGTCAGCGGACCGATTCTTCCCAGATACATAGTCAGGATCACGATCCATTTGCCTGCTGTATTCAGGCAGGGTGTCAGCCCTCTGCTAAGTCCTACCGTTGCAACCGCAGATGTAATTTCATAAACAACATCTTCTATAGGTGCTTCCGGCATGGCTGCACACAACAGCATACTCATGAGAATAAGTACTGTAAGTACCATACCTGTCACTACGATTGCAGAACGGATATAGCTGTCTCTGATTCTCCTGTGGTGTACTTCCACATCCCGTTTTCCCTGAAGATTGGATTTCAGACTCAGCAGAAGGACCGCAACTGTTGTTGTCTTAATTCCACCTGCTGTTCCCATAGGGGAACCGCCGATCAACATCAATATCAGGCACAGCATATAAGTTGCATTGGAAAATCTCTCCTGGCTTACAGTGAAAAATCCAGCTGTTCTTGTGGTAACTGACTGGAACAAAGATGCCATCCACTTCGTTCCCGGCGAATATGTCCCAATACTTTCCGGATTTCCATGATCAAACAGAAAGATCAGTACTGTACCGCCCACAACAAGTATCAGCGTCATCATCAACACAATCTTACTGTGAAGACGAAGATTTTTAAACACACGTCCCACAGGAAGTTTCCCTCTGATGACTCGTTTGATCTTATCCCAGATATCCCACCAGACCACAAACCCAAGACCTGACATAATGATCAGTCCTACACTTGTAAAGTTTACGATCGGATCAGCAACATACTGAGCCAGGCTGTCCTCTCCCAGCAGATCAATACCAGCATTACAGAATGCAGATACTGCCGTAAAAACAGAGTATCCCAGACCTTTTGCCAGACCGAACTGCGGAATAAATCGAACTGCATAACACACTGCACCGATTCCTTCTGCTCCAAACACACAGATCAGAACTTTCTTCACCAGCCTGACCATCCCACCCATTCTGTCCATATTATAGGACTCCTGGATAACACGCCGGTTCCTCAGCGATATTTTCTTTCTCAGACTTATAAAAATAATACTGCCCAGGGAAATCAGTCCCACACCTCCGATCTGGATCAGGACAAGAATAATAATCTTGCCTGCCAGAGTCCAGTGAGTTGCCGTAACAACTGTCACAAGCCCTGTTACACATATACTTGTGGTTGCGGTAAACATGGCATCTGTAAAAGATGTGTGGTATCCGGGTGCCGTACAAAACGGCAGCCACAGAAGTAATCCCCCTAAGATAATCACCCCCGCAAAACCGAGGGTAATTATCTGAGCAGTATTTAATTTATGCAGTCTGTTATATAACTGCATCTTTTTATTCATTTGTTATTTGTTGTTTTTATCATAGTTATGAGAAAGTGACTGGCATACTTCCCACTGGTAATCAGAGATACCTTTCTGCATAGCAAGTGCTTCATTGATATCGAAGTCTACGAATTCACCGTGACGATATCCGACAACGCGGCATGTCTTGCCTGCAACAAGAAGGTCTACAGCCAGGGCACCCATCATAGATGCATATACACGGTCTTTACATGTCGGGCTTCCACCACGCTGCATGTGTCCAAGGATTGTAGCACGTGTTTCGATACCTGTGGCAGCTTCGATACGTTTTGCCATTGCTTCAGAATGACCGATACCTTCTGCATTGATGATGATGTGATGCTTTTTGCCTTTCTTACGACTCTCGATAATGTTATTGATCAGCTTCTGCTCATCATAGTCATATTTTTCAGGAACCAGAACGTCCTCAGCACCGTTGGCAATACCGCACCACAGAGCAATATATCCTGCACCACGTCCCATAACCTCGATGATACTGCATCTCTCATGAGAAGTGGAAGTATCACGTACTTTATCAATTGCTTCCATTGCTGTGTTTACAGCTGTATCAAATCCGATGGTATATTCTGTACATGCAATGTCAAGGTCGATTGTTCCGGGAAGACCGATTGTATTGATTCCGAGATTCGCAAGCTTCTGAGCACCTGCGAAGGATCCGTCACCACCGATGACAACAAGTCCGTCGATTCCATGTTTTCTGCAGATCTCTGCTCCACGTTTCTGGCCTTCTTCTGTACGGAATTCTGCACAACGTGCTGTATAAAGGATTGTACCTCCACGCTCGATTGTATCAGATACATCTTTTGCGCTCATGTCAATAATCTCTTCGTTTAACAGACCATTGTATCCTTTCAGAATACCTTTTACATTTAATCCATTGCTTAAACCTCTTCTGACAACTGCACGAATTGCAGCATTCATTCCAGGTGCGTCACCACCGCTGGTAAGGACACCAATGGTTTTTATCTTGTTTTCTGCCATCTTTTCTTCCTCCATCTTCTGAATCTATCTCATTTTTACTATACACATATCCGGGTATAGTTTAGCGCATTTCTATAAGTTTTTCAATCCTCTTTCTACAACTTTAACATTGGTTTTACCATATTTTTCGTACATATAATTCAGCCATGAGTCCTGAATTTGTGCATGATATCCAATCGGAAGCTTCTTTATGGCCTTTACGTCTTTCAGGTAGATCACAACAGCACTGTCACCCGGTGAACGTCTGAGGTCTGCAAGCAGTTCCTGAGATTGCTGTGTGTAGCTTTCTTTATTGTCAAACTGTATCCAGATTTCCCTTGGCATATTGTCAAAGGGACGGATTTTTTCAAGGATCAGTTTACTGGCGCGATCGTCCTCTGCAGATACTCTGCCCTGAATAAATACTCTGCCTTCTTCATTCAGGAACTGCTGACTTTTCTCATAATCTCTGGGGAACACAACTACCTCCACTGTTCCTACCAGATCCTCCACTGTGAGGAATGCCATAACCTTATTATTCTTTGTATATTTGATGGTTTTATCCGTAATCATTCCACCGATAATTACTTTCTGACCATCCATGACTTTCGGAAGATTTGTTTCTTCATCCTGCTGAAAATCAGAGGTTTTCGCAGAAATGGTTTTCTCCATCATTTCCCGGTAATTTTCCAGAGGATGACCACTGAGGTAGATTCCCAGAACTTCCTTCTCATATCCCAGAAGTTCCTCTTTTCCGAATTCCTCCACATCGGGCATACGGATTTCAAATTCTTTCTTGTCCTCCTCGCTTACCAGATCAAAAAGACTCATCTGTCCGGCCAGTGAATTCTTCTTCTCCAGACTGATGTTGTCGGAAATCTTCTGATAAACCAGCATTTTCTGGCGGCGGTTACCATCCAGGCAATCCAGCGCACCTGCTTTGATAAAGTTTTCTACTGCTCGCTTATTCATCTGCGGAGAGTTTCGTTCCATAAAATCCTTCAGGGAACGATATTGTCCGTTCTCTTCCCTCTCTCTTACCAGGCTTTCAATAACCGGACGTCCCACACTCTTTATAGCGGACAGACCATATCGGATCGCACCGTTATCTACAGAGAATCCGTACATTCCACAGTTCACATCCGGCGGCAGGATCTTAATCCCCATCTGTCTGCAGACCAGAATATATTCTGCAACCTTATTGGGAAAATCAATAACCGATGTCATTAATGCGGCCATAAATTCCACAGGATAGTAATATTTCAGATATGCAGTCTGATAGGAAACAACTGCATAGGCTGCTGCATGGGACTTATTAAAAGCATATTTGGCAAAATCAATCATTTCATCATATATTTTATTTGCCGTTGCCTCATCAATTCCATTTGCAATACATCCGGGAACTCCCTCCGCTTCATTTCCATAAACAAAGTTCTGGCGCTCCTTTTCCATGACAGAGGCCTTCTTTTTGGACATTGCACGGCGCACCAGGTCGCTTCGGCCCAGAGTATAACCTGCCAGGTTACGAACGATCTGCATAACCTGTTCCTGATAGACAATACACCCATAAGTAGGCTTCAGGATTGGCTCCAGCTGAGGGCAGTCGTAACGGATGGTATCCGGACGGTTTTTGCCCCGGATATACTGAGGGATAAAATCCATGGGGCCCGGGCGGTAAAGAGAAATTCCTGCGATCACATCTTCCAGACTCTGAGGCTTCAGTTCCTTCATGAAGTTTTTCATTCCCGCACTTTCAAGCTGAAATACACCATCAGAACGACCGGTGCCAAGGGAATCCAAAACCTTTTTATCATCATAATTAATCTTCTGCATATCCAGAGTCACTCCTGCATCCTTCTGGATCAGCTTTACTGCATTCTGGATCACAGTCAGAGTACGAAGTCCCAGGAAGTCCATTTTCAAAAGTCCCAATTCTTCCAGTGTTGTCATGGTAAACTGAGTGACAATAGACCCGTCTGATGCTCTGGAAAGCGGTACATATTCTGATACGTCCTTCTGGCTGATAACAACACCTGCCGCATGCATGGAGGTATGTCTGGGAAGTCCCTCCAGACGTCTTGCCATATCAATCAGATAATGAACTTCATCCTGCTCTTCATATGCTTTTTTCAGCTCAGGGTTCATAGTAAGGGCTTTATCTATAGTAATATTTAATTCCTGCGGGATCATTTTCGCAATGGAATCCACCTGTGCATAAGGCATATCCAGTACACGGCCCACATCCCGGATCACACCACGGGCTGCCAGCGTACCAAAAGTAACGATCTGAACCACACAATCATCCCCATATTTACGGCGGACATATTCAATAACCTCCTGCCTTCTTTCGAAGCAGAAGTCAACGTCAATATCAGGCATAGATACTCGTTCCGGATTCAGAAATCGCTCAAAGAGCAGATCATAGCGAATAGGATCAAGCTGTGTGATGCCCAAGGTATAAGCAACCAGACTTCCCGCTGCAGAGCCACGTCCCGGTCCTACCATAATGTCATGATCGCGGGCATATTTAATAAAATCCCATACTATAAGGAAGTAATCCACGTAGCCCATATTTTTTATAGTAGATAATTCGTAATTCAGACGAGCTTTTAATTCCTCTGTAACCGGCTGATAACGTTCCTCCAGTCCCTCGAAGCATAGCTTGTTCAGATATTCCCAGGATGTAAGACCATCCGGCACATCGAATCTTGGAAGCTTGGTCACGCCAAATTCAATCTCAACATGACATCTCTGTGCAATCTTATGAGTATTCTCCAGGGCCTCCAAAGCATATGGGAAAAGTTCTGCCATTTCTTCCGGGGATTTCACATAATACTGGCCGCCCTCATAACGCATTCTGTCCTCGTCTGCCAGTTTCTTGTTTGTCTGCAGACAGAGAAGAATATCATGAGGATCAGCATCCTCCGCCCTTGTATAATGCACATCATTGGTTGTAACAAGGTCAATCCCTGTTTCTTCGTGCATACGGAGAAGTTCCTGATTTACCAGTCTCTGCGCAGGAATTCCATGATCCTGTAACTCCAGGAAGAAATTGCCTTTTCCAAAAATATCCTGATAACGAAGAGCTGCTGCCTTTGCATCCTCATACATGCCTCTCTGAAGATATCTGGCAACCTCACCTGCAAGGCAGGCACTTAAGGCAATAATCCCTTCATGGTACTCTTTTAATACCGCAAGATCTACTCGCGGTTTATAATAGAATCCTTCTGTAAAACCCTTGGACACAATTTTCATCAGATTTGCATAACCCTGATTATTCTCTGCCAGAAGAACCAGGTGGTAATATCTGTCTTCGCCGCTTCCTGCTTCACGGTCAAATCTGGAACCGGGAGCTACATATACCTCACATCCCAAAATAGGATTGATTCCCTCGGCCCTTGCTGCACGATAAAAATCAATCACACCGTACATGACTCCATGATCTGTGATCGCCGCACTGTCCATGCCAAGTTCTTTGACACGGGCTACATATTCTTTTATCTTATTGGAACCATCCAGCAGACTGTATTCTGTATGGACGTGAAGATGTGTAAACTCCAACTCTATTTCTCTCCTGTTCTAATATCTGCAATTTTATCGCAGTATATTTTTACTGTTATTATTTCGCGTAGATTCTCTTGTCCTTAATCTCTACTTTGCCTTCCTTCATCAGATGGCCAATGGCACGTTTAAATGCTCCCTTACTCAGACCAAATTCTCGCTGGATCACTTCCGGTGATGCCTTGTCATCAAATGGAAGAACACCTGCAAATTCATTGATTACTTCAAGGACATTCTCCGCATCCTCATTGATCTGAAGATATGCTTTCTGACGATCTGTGACGTTCATTTTTCCGTCTTCTTTTACTTCGCTGACACGCAGTTCCAGAATCTTGCCCGGACGGTATTTTCCCTTGGCTTCTCTTGCAGGGATCAGTGCAGAATATTTATCATCAACTGCCACAAATACACCGAATCTGTCGCTGATCTCATAAACACGGCCCTTCACCATATCTCCCACTACATAAGGAGTTCTGGTGGAAAGATAATGATAAACCTTCATAGTTGCGCAGAGACGACTGCTCTTGTCAATATAGAGTGCTACCAGCACATCTTCTCCCTCTCTTACTTTCAGAGTCTGTTCATGATATGGAAGCAGAAGGTCTTTCTCCAGTCCCCAGTCAAGGAATGCACCAATCCTTGTTACCTGAGAGACTTTCAGAACTGCTGTCTGACCTACCTGAAGCTTCGGTTCTTTTGTTGTTGCAATAAGACGATCCTGAGAATCCTTGTAGATAAATGCTTCAATGCTGTCGCCTTCCTTTGTTCCTTCCGGAACCTGTCTGGACGGAAGAAGAACACGGTTCTTTGCATCTGCCTGCATATCCTCACCCAGATATACACCAAAATCTACGGACTTCACTACTGTTAATTTCTGTTTTTTTCCTAACTCTATCATATAATCTCCATTTCTGTTGTGATAGTATCTTTTTAAAGAAAATTAAAAATATACTATACTTTCATCATCCTCTGACATTAGCTTTATATTTCAGTATAACATAAATAATAAAGGCGGCACAATGCCGCCTTATTATTTTTTATTATCTTATTTTACGTTACTGTTCACTATAGATCAGAATGTATTTTATTCCAACTCGATTTCACATACACTCAGACAGATTCTTTATCGTGTATTATATATTCTGCATCCACTTGCACGCCAGTTCTATCCAGGACTGGCACTCTTTCTGCACGCAGCCTCCGTCTTCATAGCTTGTCTCTTCATTTGCAAGACTCAGTCCATGTCCGCCAACCGGATAAAGATGCATCTCTACAGGTATTTCCAATTTACGCAGTGCGTTAAAAAACAACAGAGAATTCTCTACAGGAACACAGTCATCCGTCACTGTATGCCACAGGAATGTTGGCGGTGTATCTCTGGATACCTGGAATTCCAGGGACTGTTCTTTTCGTTTATCCAGATCATTATAATCCTCTCCAAGCAGACATTCAAAGGAACCTGTATGTGCAAACTCACCGGAAGTGATCACCGGATAACTTAAGATCATACCATTTGGTTTCACCATATCAGAAGTTACCCCAAGTGTCTGTGCAATAAAATCTTTCTTCCAGAAAACACCCAGACTTGCTGCCAGATGACCACCTGCGGAAAAGCCCTGCAGAACAATTTTATTCGTATCAATATGAAACTCTGCAGCATTTTTTCTTAAAAAAGCAACAGACTTCGCAAGCTGCAAGAGTGCCAGTGGATATCTGGCAGGTTCTACGCTATAGCGCAGGATCACTGCATGATATCCCCTTGCCAGATACTGCATGGCGATTGGTTCTGCTTCTCTGTCAGAAGTCATAGCATACCCGCCTCCCGGGCAGATCACAACTACCGGACGCTTTCTGTTGATATGCATTTCAATGGAATTATCCAGAAAATAAGTGTATAAATCTGCAGTTTCTTTATATCCGTCTACTGCAATTTCAATCTTCTTATAAATCATAAGTTCCTCCTGTATATTTCATCATTTTTTCCATTTCTACTCCCCATTCCGCTAATTTTTGGGGAATATTTACAGCTACTTTTCTCAGTTTTGTTTTGCCATCCTTTGCTGCCAGACGCTTATATAAATGTATATTTCCATCTGCATCAAGAACAATATAAAAACACTCTAAAATATGACCTGATCCTACAATTTCCCGTGTTGTATATATATATCCTGCTTTATTCTTTTTTCTTTTAGAAAAAACAATCCCTCTGCTTCTCCTGTCTCGGAAACTTGGAAAATAATCTTCACGTATAATTTCAAGTTCTTCCCATTTATACATTTTTTTGAAAAACAGATACGATATTTTGCAGCCTTCTTTACTTAATGTTACGACTTTTGAAGAGAAAAACAATAATGGTACATCAATCAAAAACTCAAGAATCAATATTGGAATTCTTTCTCCCTCTTCAGCAGACAGCCCTGTCCAAATAAGCAGTACCGTAATAAGTATTACCATGGTTATCTGCAAAAAATCTCTGATCTTTATTACTTCTTGCTGATATTCTTTTAAATTTGTACAGTCTGCTCCTTTGCTTTGAATTTTTTTTCTTTGTTGCCTCCTCAATTCTATCATTTCATCATATTGTCTTTGTTTTTCTTCTTCTTTTATTCCCTCTCCTTTTTCTGCCTCCACTCCCCATTCCTTCATTTTTTCACGAACATTTACGTACATTTTTCTAATAACTTGCTTTTTTCCTTTTTCTAATTTATAAGAAAAAACATTGCCATGTTCATCAAAAGTAATGTAAAAACAATCTGAAAGCGGAAACGCATCAACGATCATCCTGGTAGTATATTTCTTTTTCTTCTTATTTACTGCATATTTGGAAAATACAATCCCCTGATAACGTATGCTCCCTCCTTTACCATATGTATACCAGACATCCTCTCTGATAACAGCAAGCTCTTCCCATTTATAATTTCTCTTCCAAAACAGCCAGGATACCGTACAGCCTTCTCTGCTCAGCACAACAGTTCTCATATAATACAAGATTAACAGCAACATTAATATTTCCACACTAAAAATTATAAATTCATATCCCTCTGTTCTTATCTCCTTTCTTTCCAGGAAAATCATCAGAATTCCTATGCCGAATACAAACGCTGATATAAATAATATCAGTATTATATGTGGATCTAATACTCTTATTTTTTCCTGCTGCTCTTTCATATGCATTTCCTCCGGTTGTCTGAAATCCTTACTGTTACTATTCCGGTATATCAACCTAATTTCTTGCATTTTCTTATGAGTTCATTATAAGGTAAATATATGTAATTGTTAAGGTGCAAAATAAAATGTTGCTGTCCCGTTTACTGCAAATTAAACGAACCATACAATATTAAAGTTCAGCTGTTATTATCTTTCAAGGATCATGACATCTTTTGCATTCATGCTAACGGTCTGCCCTGAAACGTTCTCCTCCTTCGATAAAGTTGCAGAAAATTGCCCGGACTTTCTGCAATATGGCAGAAGAATTTTCCTTGTTTCTTCTGCTACAAAAAATCTCCCGGATAAGAGAAGCGCTTACTCTTATCCGGGAGATTTTTTATATCTTTAACAAGTTCATATCTTTTATTTTCAGATCAGCAATTATTTATTTCCCTGTCCATAATATGCATTTGCACCATGTTTTCTGAAGTAGTGCTTATCCTGCAGATCCTGTGGTGCAGGTTTTACCTGTGGATTGATCAGTTCACAGCGGGATGCCATCTTGGCAACTTCCTCAAGAACAACTGCATTATGTACTGCTTCATGAGCATCCTTGCCCCATGCAAATGGTCCATGGTTTTTGCAAAGTACTGCAGGTACTGCTTCATAATCTTTGTCCTTAAACAGGTCTACGATCAGAAGTCCTGTGTTTTTCTCATATTCTTCAAATTCCTTGCCTTCCAGGCAGCGTGCACATGGAACTTCACCATAAATATAATCTGCATGTGTGGTTCCATAACATGGGATTGCTCTTCCGGCCTGTGCCCAGCTTGTTGCCCATGAAGAATGTGTATGTACAACTCCTCCGATATTCGGGAATGCTTTGTACAGTTCTACATGAGTTGCTGTATCAGAAGATGGATTGTATTTTCCTTCTACCTTATTTCCATTCAGGTCTACAACAACCATATCATCCGGTGTCAGCAGATCATAATCAACTCCACTTGGTTTGATGACAAAAAGTCCTGATTCTCTGTCGATTCCGCTTACATTTCCCCATGTAAATGTAACAAGTCCGTATTTTGGAAGATCCATGTTTGCTTTGTAAACTTCCTCTTTTAATTTCTCCAGCATGATTCGTACCTCTCCTTTTACTTTTCAGATATTCTTTTACAATAGCTTTCAGATATTCCGGCTTTTTGTGTATATCCCGCCCGGAAAATCTCTTAATATCTGTATTATAGCACTTGTACGGTACATGTACCAACTTGTATGTTGATTATTTTGTTACTGTTTCTCATACAGAAATTCTTCCGGCAGGCTTACTTTGAAATCTTTTGCAAGTGAACGGAAATTGTCCGGTGTAATAGTCTGAAGTTTATTTGGAGTCATAGAAAGAATCTTCACCAGGATCTCTGCAGATTTTTCTACCGTATGGAGCAGACCAAATGTCAGGTCAAAATCTTCACCTGAGCAGAACATTCCATGATGTGCCCAGATAACAACATCATATTTCTTCATTAATTCTGCTGTTCTTATGGCAATTTCTCTTCCACCCGGTACCATCCAGCCGACAACACCTACGCCGTCCGGGAATACAACCGGACACTCTGTAGCAGATTCCCATAACTCTCTTGTAAAGATCTTATCATCCAGTGGCAGAACAAATGTCAGAGCAATTGTATTTGTCGTATGTGCATGATAAATAACACGATGTTTTCCGTTTGTCAGTTTCTTCTTCACTTCATGATTCATCAGATGAGTCGGAAGCTCACTGGTAGGTCTGCCGCCCTCAACCAGGCCCCAGCGGATTCTGTAATTCATTCCTGTCTCATCCAATTCAATGATCGCAAGACATACTTCCGGATCCACGATAATATTTCTGAAATATTTACCGCTTCCCGTTACAAGGAAAAACTCTCCTGCTAATCCCGGAACCTCTACCCCGATCGGTATCCATTCTCCAGGTGCATTCAGACGGGGACGAATCATCTCTACTTCCTCCGGTTTCAGACGATAGCTTAAGTTTCCGCCGTTTCTCTCATGCCATCCCTGAAGATAACCGTCATTTGCCATTTTGATAAATCCCTGTACAAATTTAGATTCCAGAATTTTCATAATATATATACCCTCCGCTTTTTGTGGTTTTGTGTTGTTTGTTTTTAGCAATATGTTGTTTCTTGTTGTTTATGAATGTATTATATATTGTTTCTTGTTGTTTGTAAATAATTTATTCAAAAAATCTCTCACAAAACCACACATCAATTCCGAAATATCTTTGTCAATTCTGTCCTGCTATTCATCCTATTCACAAGATTTTTACCGTTATTTTTGCTGAAATTCTATAATTGCGTATGCTTTTCCGTCTGTATCATCAAGCGATACAATCACCTTTCCTGTTTCTGCTTTTGCTTTCGGGCAGATTATATCTCCAAGTTTTGCCTGCATCTTATACTCTGCACGCATCTGGTATACTTTGAAATCTTCCGGCAGGAAATCTTCTGCCATACAGATATACTGACAGTTGTTTACATGATGATTAGTGTCAAGATGATGCTTCTGCACTGTGAATGATTCCTGTGAAGTCATGTCATCCGGAAGTTTGATTTTCCTCGGTGCATAATCCATTTCCAGCTTTTCGCCGAGTATGTAATTGTCTGTATCTGCAGGTGTCAATCTCACCGGAATCCCTGTACTGATGGCCAGATGTGTCCAGTTGGAGTTCGCCCAGGCAAGCTTCTTCCCATCCATTGTTTCTATGGTGAAATTACGCATACCCATGAATCCTTTGAAATCATAAGGTGCTGTCGTGATCCTGATTTCCGTTCCCATAGCAGGATATTCATCCACAATTACCTGCCAGGAAGAAAGAACCCACGCTCTGTCTCTTGCCTTCAGCACGTCTCCTCCAAGCCCGACCGACTCCGCATGAAATGTACAGCAATCCTGAAAATAATTCAAAACACCCGGTAATGTCAGTTTGCCGTTCTCACCTGTCTCACTGTATCTGACTCTGCTGTTAAAACTATAATTCATTTTTTATATCCCCTTTTCTTATGTCGCTATGATTTTTTAATATACTTCTTTTCTATTATTATAACAAGCCAAAAGTATAAGGCATAAAACAGTTTTTATAAACTGGCCTATGCCTTATCTTTGTTATACGTTATATTATTTACTGTAATTCTTTGCTACAAATGTGATCATTACCTTAAACAGATCCCCATCCAGATACAGCTTAAACTCACCGCCCTGCAGCTCTGTCAGGCTCTTTGCGATAGATAATCCCAATCCGCTTCCTTCTGTATTTCTCGCCACATCTCCTCTGATAAACCGTTCTGTCAGTTCATCCGCAGAGATATTCAAGGGCTGTGCTGAAATATTTTTCAGAGAAAAAGTTACTTTTTTATTTCTGTTGCTGATTTCTGCATAAACTCTGGTACCTTCCATTGCGTACTTCACAACATTACCGAATACATTTTCCAGAACACGCCACATTCTCTGGCCGTCTGCGTAGATAATGGACGGTTCGTCTGTGAAATGTACCATCATAGTCAGATTCTTCTCCTGGAATTTCTCTTCAAATTCTCCGATCACCTGCTGCACCATTTCCACAAAATCAATATCATTCATCTCCAGCTTGATGTTTCCGGTGCTTGCCTTGGATGCCTCTACCACATCCTCTGTGAGCACCTTCAGTCTCTGGGATTTCTCATCCAGGATGCGTAAGTATTCCTGTATTTTCGGATCTGTCGGATTTTCCCGTTTCATCAGATCTACATAATTAATAATGGAAGTCAGAGGCGTTTTCAGGTCATGGGAAACATTTGTGATCAGCTCTGTCTGCATTCTTTCCTTTTTCAGGCTGTTCTCCACAGCAGCATCCAGACCACTGCCAATATTGTTAATATATTCTGCCATCACCTTCTGTTTTCCTGTAAGTGTATCTGTTTTGATCTTATATTGCAGTTCTCCATCGCTTATTTTCTTCAGACCATCCATAATAAGATCCAGCCCATCCGCTTTTCTGATGATAAAAATCACAGCAGCCGCATCTACGATCAGTAATATTATCAGGAATACTCCTGCACCTGTGAATCCGCAACCAATAATCAGGAACTGCAAGAATAAAAATGCTCCTCCCACAAGCAGAACTTTTATTTTTTCTGCTGTATTTCTGGAAAAAGCTCTGGCAAAATCGACAAGCTTCCCACTGCATTTTCCAATCCATTTCAGAACTTTTCTAATCAGACTGTTTTTCCATAAGGTACCTGCTTTTATTCTTCTTATCAGACTGAGATACCCGAGCAGAAACCATGCCATTGTATAAGTTCCACATATGAGACAGGTAACAATCACTGTCACCACCGCATGACTGTAACCCAATGATGAGTTGGCGATCAAAGTTCCCGATATGATCGTTCCTGCCAGCCATATACCGATTACTGTTCCTGCCGCAATTTCTGTATACCATCTGTCAAATCCGTTCAGATGGATTTCTTCATCCTTCGGTTTCCTTCCTGCAGTCACAGTCAGCCACACCATACCGATCAGCCAGAGCACACTTCCGAAGACCGCTCCTGCCAGCATCGGAAACATAAGCTTTGAATATTTCTCATAGTTCTCTGCCTCATCAGCCATGGAATCTGCCACAGAAAATTTCGTATCAACCGAAACTGCAAACACAAAATCCTTTGTGTCAAAGCTCTGATCAATGGTATGATTCCACACCTGCAGATCTGCATCCGGAATATTTGTCACACACTTACTTAATTCCGGGTAAACAACTGCATATGCTTTTTCTTTAAATATTGTCTCAAGGTTCTGCTCCAGCTGTGAATAGCTGCTGTATGCTTTTCTGTTTGTATAGATTGTCTTTTTCTCTTTATCTGCGAAAAGATATGTGAGATTGGTACTCCCTTCCTCATAGTCTCCGGACGTATGGTATACAGACGTAAGTGATATGGCACAGTCACTGACATTTATATCATCCTGAACAGCTCTGATACAGTCCAGGACCTTGGCCAGCTCATTATAGGCATCCTCAAGTTTTCCATTCCATTCCGTACTGGAATTGACTGCATCCGGAAGACTTTCCGCACCCTGAGGCTTGAATTTCTCTGTAAATTCCTCTATCTCACAGAAATAAAACTCCGGATATTCTGTATTATGTTCTTTATCTGTAATACTTCCCAGACTTCGGCTATCCGAATCGCTCCAGTAGCCCAGTTCAATGGCAGCATCTATTTTCTGATTTTCTGTTTTTTCTGCAAATTTTGTCTCATAGGAATCATCATACTCTTCCATGATATCCTGATCGTAATCAACCTTTAATGTTCCATCTGTCACCAGTTTCTTAAAATCACTTAAGGAAAAATAATAACTGCTGCCATCCGAGGCCTTACACTGGATAAACTGCCCTGCATCGTCAAGGCTTACATCATCATATCCCTCTCCAACTCCGGTCCAGTCCTGCGCCCACTCCAGCAGATCTTTTACAGAATATGCCACGCCAGATGTATTCTTAAAAGAAAGCTCACTCAACGAATCACGGTTGATTTCCTTTTCCTTAAATTCTGCCAGATCGATCACTGCCGATGAACCTGCGTTTGTAAGGTAATTTATATCCTCTTTTGCTGACAGACTTTCCAGAATATCCGTACCTCTGGAATTCAGACGCTCCCTGAATCCCTCTGACTGAATGTAACTTTTCCCTCTGTCATCCAGACGGATTCCCGTCTGATAAATCATTACAAAAAATGCTGCACATATCACAGCTGCCACAGCCGCCAGATGTACGATCACGATCCAGACCGCCTTGGCAACATTGCTCCTGTATCCTTTTCCCTTCATAATTTTGTCCCTTTCCTTTGCATTCGCTCCGTTACTTGATTTAGGTCAAGCGGATAAAATCATCCGCTTCGCTACTTGATTCGGTTAAATTTTTTCAATTTTATACCCAAGTCCCCACACAACCTTCAGGTATCTTGGCTCCCTTGGATTAATTTCAATTTTTTCTCTGATATGCCGGATATGCACTGCCACCGTATTATCTGCAGCAACCGCTTCCTCATTCCAGATGTTTTCGTAAATCTGATTAATGGAAAATACCCTTCCCTGATTCTTCATCAGCAGAAGCAGGATATTGTACTCAATGGGTGTCAGCTTCACCACATCACCGTCCACCCTGACTTCCTTCAGGTCATCATTTATACTCAGACCTCCTGTCTCGTAGATATGAGCATTCTCCACAGGTATTGCTGCTCCCAGCCTTGTATATCTGCGAAGCTGTGATTTCACCCTTGCCACCAGTTCCAGCGGATTAAAAGGTTTTGTCACATAATCATCTGCTCCTACATTTAATCCAAGGATCTTATCTGCATCTTCTGATTTTGCAGAAAGAATAATGATCGGAAGAGGATTCTCTTCCCTTATCTTCAAAGTAGCCCGGATGCCATCCAGCTTCGGCATCATAATATCTATGATCAGCAGATCCACCGGCTGACTGCGCAGTATATTGATTGCTTCCAAACCATCATATGCTTTAAAAATCACATACCCTTCCTGCTCCAGATAAATACTGATTGCCTCTACAATGTCTTTATCATCATCGCAGACCAGAATATTCGCCACTTTATACACCTCCCTCATCATCCGAAATGCCTGTCTGAAATCTCTCATGTACAGACACCCCGGCTTCTTATTTTGTATTTCTGATATTAGAATAATCGAAGCTTCTTAATATGAAAGGGACAAATTCTTAAGATTTTCTTATGATTATTCACTTTTCGCAGTCAAAATATCAGGCTGTTAATCTGTCACTTTTATCAGGCTCCTATTTTCATCCAATTCTTCTATTCGTTCTGCTGTATACATTTTTTATCTCATCTTTTCTCTTTTTCTGACAGTCAATAATAGACTGAAAATCATTATATCATTTCACATATATTACTTCTATAGAATATTCTCTTCTGTTTCCCATTTCCACACCCATCACTGTTTATTCCATTCTCCATAACTCACAACCAATCTATAGCAACCCTCGTAAATAATACTTCCATCAACGCACCAGGGGATCATCGTTATATGTTTTTTGGTATTTTATTAACAATCTTCATACATATCGCATAATTTTTTATTGATTTTGTACAATATTATTTATTTTTTGGCAAAACAATGCTACAATGTTTTATAAGATTAGTGTACTGATTTATAACTGTTCAATGGTCTGCTAACCGCAAAGCTACTGAACAGTTACACGTTTTTTTTCAACGAGGGAGGTATTCTTATGAATCTGGAAAACATGACAAAAATCTACGCCCGTGGTGACAGCCGCATTCAGCTGAAGGTAATTCCCGGACATTTCGTCACATCTCAGTCACATATCACTCACTATCTGGATCTTACAACTATGAAATCCAGAACTGCCGAAGCACAGAATATTGCTCACGAACTGGCTGCTAATTATGAAGTATCTACTCCTGTTGATACCATTATCTGTATGGACGGACTGGAAGTAATTGGCGCATATCTTTCTGAAGAACTTACCAAAGCCGGCATTTTTTCCCTGAATGCTCATCAGACGATCTACGTGATTACTCCTGAATCCAGCAATTCCGGACAGATTATCTTCCGTGATAATTTTCAGCCAATGATCAAGGGCAAAAATGTACTGATCCTCAATGGTTCGATTACCACAGGCTCTACTTTGTCCAAAGCAATCGAGAGCATTCTGTATTACGGAGGCACTATCAGAGGTATCGCAGCCATATTCAGCAGCGTAGACAGCGTGGCTTCTCTCCCTGTATATTCTATTTTTAACGCCAAAGATATACCGGACTATCATTCCTATTCATCTACAAAATGTCCAATGTGTCAGAGGCAGCAGAAAATCGATGCCATTGTCAGCAGCTACGGATATTCAGCTCTGTAAATCTTCGAAGTATTTTATAAAGAAATTGTTACCAGAATTGATGACTTTGTCTGGGGACCGGTGATGCTGATCCTGTTGGTCGGAACCGGTATCTTCCTGACTGTGCGCACCAGATTTCTTACATGGCGTAACCTTGGCTATGCACTGAAAAGCACACTCAGCAAGGAAGCCCGCACCAAGAGCCGCGGACAGGGAGATGTATCACCTTTTTCCGCACTGACAACCGCACTGGCAGCCACCATCGGTACCGGAAATATCGTCGGTGTTGCCACAGCCATGGTTTCCGGTGGTCCCGGAGCTCTGGTATGGAACTTCTCCGATATCGCCAACGCACTGATGGCTATCCCGAACCTGATCTGCATGCTCCTGTTAAGCGGCGAGATTGCCAAAGATGTAAAAGAATTCCAGCCGGAGATTAAAAAATAGTTACCCACATCATTCTTTTTATCATCCTGAAGTAAAATGCAGCCAGAACCTTGTTCCGTCAGGTTCTGGCTGCATTTTACAGAAATCTTGTACGCCGGGTACAAATAAACACTTACTTTATTGATGGCATACTTCCATATACTGTTTTACATCTGAAGCAATTGATATATATGGTGTTCCATATGGGATCCAGGTTGACTGAAAAGCATGATATACATCTGATTTTCCCGGCCATACTGTTCCTATCACATTATTATTTTCATCTAACTGATGAAACCAGGAACCATTTTTATGATCCAATACCTTATCATCCAGGTATCTCATAAACTCTTCATAATCTTTTGCATATTTCTGCTTATGAGTTATATGCCATAAGACTGCTGATGTATTGATTGCCTCTGCCAATGTCCAATGCATTCTGTCATGAACAACAGGTTTTCCATCCCAGTCAGTCGTATACACAATTCCAGGATTTCCATCCACATTCCAGGAATCTTCAACTGCTCTGTTGTAGAGTTTCTCTGCAGCTTTTAAATATACTTCTGCAGAATCAGGGGTATCTTTATAAGAAGAATATGCCCACTGCACGATCAATCTGGCCCACTCAATTCCATGGCCCGGTGTTGCTCCATAAGGTTTAAAACGATCAGCAGGACATTCTTTATTGCAATCAAGATCAGCTTTCCATTCCTTTGTAAAATGTTCAGGTATTCTCCAGTCATTTGCGCTTGCCCATCCAATAACATGATCTATAATTCTTCCTGCACGTATTCTGTACTTTTCTTCTTTTATTGCATCTGCTACTGCCAGAAACGCTTCTACTGTATGCATATTTGCGTTAAGACCGCGATAATCATCAAGAACTGTAAATTCTGTATTCCAGGTATCATAAGTAAGTCCCTGTTTCTCATCCCAGAACCGTTTATCAAATAATTCCAATGCATCTTTAAGCAGAGTTTCTGCATCTTTTTCTCCTGCCAGCAAAGCAGAAGAAGCAGCCAGAAGAACAAATGCATGAGCATAACACTGTTTATCTGGCAGGAATTTATTATCCGGTGTAATTCCCGGATACCATCCTCCATTTTCACGATCTTTCAGTTCTTCCAGTAATCCATGTACAGCACCATGGACCAGTGCCGGACTTTCTTTATCCCCAAGCATGATTCCCATACTATATACATGGACCATACGGCATGTGATCCATGTTTCTCTGTTTCTGTCTTTCCATGGTGTTCCATCATCCCCAAGGAAATAAGCACTTCCTCCCGGTGATAAAAATCCTTTTCCAAAATTTAAAAGATTTTTCTGCAATTCACCTAAGAACATTTTATTTTCTTCTGTATCTATCTGATATTTTTTACCCGAATTTTCCATCTTAATCTTACCTTTCACTTCCAAAAAATTTCAGTTTCTCTTATAGCACAAAAAAGCACCTCATACCGAGGTGCCTCATGTAGCAGGGCTACAAGGATTCGAACCTTGAACTGACGGAGTCAGAGTCCGTCAGAACATGCGTCAGAATCCCTGTAAATTCAGGCTTCCTCGCCTTATAATTTTTTAAATTGACCTATAAATTGACCTATCAGATTTCTTATACTGATACAGGTGTTTTCATCTGTTCTGCAATTTCCTTGATTCTGTCAATTCCATATCCTGTATATTTCGCAATCTTATCTATTGGTTCGTTACCTTCAATCATCATTTTTGCCAATGATAAATTTTTCTGTTCGATTCCTTTTCCAATACCTTGTTCGATTCCCCGTTCAATGCCTTGTTCAATGCCCTGCTCAACAAGTGCTTTACTTAAATTACACATATCACGCACCTCACTTTCAAACTCTGCTGTCATTGCAATATCAAACTCATCATTTAAACGTTTCTTCTTTTCTTCTGGTGTTGCAGTTGTTGAAAACAGCACATTTAACAAATCCAGAATTTCCAGATCACTGCTTTCATCCGCATCACCAAGATTAAGTATGACAACTTCCATAAGGTCATATGCTTCTGATTTCACAAACGAGTTACCACGAACAGAATCTTCAACGGTATGATATCTGAATATTCCATTCTTCCTTTTCTTCGCCGGATCAGGACATATCCAGATACTATATACCTTCTGTATCTTCTCATAATGTTCATCTGTAAAGACCGTTCCATACTGCTCTGAAATCATTCTGGCACAATAGTAGAAACCTCTTGTTACCAGTGGATATCCCGGTGTATCATTTAACTGAATCTCCAGATTTATAATAAGCTGTACCGGCTCTTTGCTCTCTGGCAGGGTTGCTTTAAAACGAATATCATAATACACTGTCTGGTCTTTGACAGCATTTGCCTCTGTGTTTAAACCATCCAAACGTTTATCGCCATTTAGTCTTTCATCACGATTCAGCTGATCCTGATGGACTGCATGTTCCGATAACTCCACATTTTCATTCAGACAATTATCGCAGATAAATTTTACGCTATACTGCAAAAACTCTTTTGTACAAGACTTCAAAATCCAGGCAATAACTGCTTTATACGTCAGCAATTTTTTCGCACATTCATCATATCGTGCTCTGTCTGCCGCCAGTTCTATTGTCTGGCTATATCTGTTTGCCGTTCCATAATCATCATCTCCCGCAAGCATGTCTTCTACTTCTTCTATTTTTATGTTACCACAAGCATCTATTTTCAGCAAGTTTCCCTCGAAAAAACATTTCGACAAAAGCTCCTATGCTGAGCAAATCTTTTACGCTACAGTTGTCTCTTCTTTTATTCCGGGAAGTTTAACAACCTGTCGTACCTCTCCATTTGAAACTACCTTTTTACGGATAGCAATATAATATTTTTGAGTTGTTGACTCAAGATCACCAATATAGGCAGCTATCTCCTCTACTCGTGCACCACTTTCATACATTCTGGTTGCAAATGTTTTTCTGAAAATATGCAATCCACCTTTAACTCCCTGTAATTCTACATTTTTCATAATAACTTTCATGCGGTGTTCTAAATTAGAAGCTGTATTAATCTTTCCCGTTTTTGTGGTCACTATAAATTCATCTGGCAGACTGCTGTCCCGACTGTATTTTATTTTCTGTAAGATATATTTTGCTTCTTTATTCAGTTCTATCGTTCTTGCCTTTTGATTCTTAGTGCTACCTTCCAGAGATACATAGTTGTTTTCTTCATCAGATTCTTTATTTCGATTTTTTACCATGGATATACTTTTCTCAATTACCAGATAAGCTCCTTACAACTAAAAATCCCCATTTTTTCCATAGTTTCACCTGTGACAAAAATATTTGCTGAATTTTTATGTGATCCAATATCAGCTCCTGCAAGATATCCTTGAAACTTTCTTTCAGAAGCGTGTATATATCTGCAACGCTATTACTGTTGTTTTCTGAGATGATCTGTCGAATTTGTTCCTTTGCAACTGCCATAAAAAATACAAACTATTTTACACTACCTATCTTTTAGTAACTGTTCAGCATCCTTGCAAGATAATAGACTGCTGAATGGTTACTTAAGATCTATATATGTTGGTTCACCAGCACCACCAATAATTTTATCAGCAATATCTAAATCTTCATCTATTTGGATTCGAAACTTCTCCCCAACCGGTTCCCATCCATAATTATTTTCTTTTGAATATATCTCGTCAGAATCAGTTTTTTCCTGTACATAATATTCATCATCCAGTTGTTCTGCTGATTGTAAATCCCACCGGATTTTTCTCTGATACAATTGTAAATCGAGATATTGACAGTTTTTGTCTGGCAGCGACATCTGGAAGTTATCCTCATCAACTACATCGCCTTCTTCATAGTCACCAAAAACACTGGTTTCGAACCTCAATTCATTTTCCGGTCCAAATCCTGCACCTTCAAAACTCACTGGATTGCCAAAACTATCTGTGCCTTTCAGTTTCAATTCATATTCATTAAGCCATTTATCATCCGGAGTCACCCCAAGTGCCGTAATCCTGGAATGTAAATCGTTCATCGCAAGTTCCTTTAAAATCAGATTACCTCCATCTCCACCTGAAATTTCCATATTCATTTTCTTTCGTATCGTCTGCTCTTTTAATTGCTCTGCTGTAATAGTAAAGTCATAAACAAACTCCGTAATATTCTCAGAACGATTTTTCTCAGAAATTGGCGCGCTACTTCCCACATCCAAAACAAGATGTATCTCTGTTTCTCCAGCTGGCAGTTCCACACCATCATACTCCTGCATCAGAACCATTTCTGTATCCATCTCATATTTTGTATAAGAGTCCAAATCCATTAGCCTTGTCGTGCTGCTAAAACTCTGATATCGCTTACCATTAATCAATGTTTTTTCATCATTAATCCATAAATATAGAGATTCTTTCTTTTTTTCTTCATAGTCAGGTTTTACTGATACAATCAAACTATAATTATCCAAAATTACTTCGTTGATTGTTAATGATATCCCACTCTTTGTCTGTACCTGATTTATCACTTCTGTATAGGCAGACAAATCTTTGGAAAATCCCATCAGCTCTCCTATTTTTGTAGTAAATTCTTTAACTGCCGCCTGAACATGCGAATTACCAGCCACTGTGATAAAAGCCAAAAGGATTGCTGCTGCCTGACCGATTTTTCGCCTGTACAGCCTGAAAATATCGCCTCTCTTTATTGTCCATGGTTTTCCTGCTTCTGCTATCAGTTCTTCATCAACCTTTCCAAACTCTTGTGAAAAGTCTAAGTATTTTTTCATATCAACACCTCACGTTTCAAAATACGATATAGTTTTTTTCGATTACGGCATAAATTTGTTTTAATACACCCTTGGGATACGCCATGTCTTTTCGCAATATCCTTTATGGAATCCAGATACCAATAACGCCTGATAAAAATATCCCTGTCTGAATCTGACAGTTTTCTCAGAAAATTTTCTATGATTTTTATCAGTTCTTTTTCCGCGATTTTTTCATCCACTACATAAGAAAAGCTTAATTCATCCATTTCACCACAAACGTCAGCAACATGCCCATCCATGCGCTTCGCAGCCTGCTTTTTACGAAAACAATCAATTGCAAATCCTCGTGCAATTTTTCCAACATATGCAGATAATACAGACGGCCTCCTGGGTGGTATATATTCCCACGCAGCAAGCCACGTATCATTTAAACATTCTTCCACATCCTCATGATTATTTAAAAGATTCCATACAATTTTATAACAATAACCCGAATACTTATTGCTTAACTCCTGAATTGCCGTTTCATCTCTGTTAAAAAACAACTCGATAATTTTTATATCCTCCACCGCATTTCTCCTTTTATTGTTTCAATAAGATATGATTATTCCTGCAGGATATCATCTTCTTATTATATAAGTCGAAAAAATTATACATAGGTTACAAAATTTTTCAATAAAAAAGGAAAAAGACCCACACTCCTTCAAGTCACACAAAAAAAAGACACCTCATACCGAGATGTCTCATTTAGCAGGGCTACAAGGATTCGAACCTTGAACTGACGGAGTCAGAGTCCGTTGCCTTACCGTTTGGCGATAGCCCTTTATGTTTTGTTTTCGCTACTTCGTTCGCGACAATTGGTATTATATAATAGTCTTCCGGAAAATGCAACCCCTTTTTTGAAATTTTTTTAATTTTTTTTATTTTTCTTCAAAAACATGAAAATACCGCCTATTTCCGGGACTTTTTTTATGTACTCAGAGTGAAATTATGCTATAATCAATAAAAACTTATTGCTGTTTATAATAATGTCTTTCGCAGAACTCTAAAACAGCAGGAAATATTTTTACGAGGAAATTTTAATAATAATTTTGTTCTCATAATGAGATATTATTATTAACCAAAAAGGAGAGCTATATATGAGAGCTAATAATCTTACTCTGCTCACAGACCTTTATGAACTTACTATGATGCAGGGCTATTTTAAGAACCCAACAAACCAGACTGTTATCTTCGATATGTTTTACCGTACCAATCCATGCGGAGGTGCATTTGCCATCACTGCCGGACTGGAACAGATGATTGAATATATTGAGAATCTTAAATTCACAGATGAAGATATCGAATATCTCAGAAGTCTGAATACTTTTGAAGAGGACTTCCTTGAATATTTAAGCAACTTCCGTTTCACAGGTGATATCTATGCAATTCCTGAGGGAACAGTTGTCTTCCCAAGAGAACCGCTTGTCAAAGTTGTAGCACCTATCATGGAAGCTCAGCTTGTAGAGACAGCAATCCTGAATATCATCAATCACCAGAGCCTCATTGCTACCAAAGCAGCCCGTGTTTGCTATGCTGCAAAAGGTGATGCGATCATGGAATTTGGTCTGCGTCGTGCCCAGGGACCGGATGCAGGTATCTTTGGCGCACGTGCCGCAGTCATCGGTGGATGTGCCGGTACTTCCTGTGTTCTCACAGGCAAAATGTTCGACGTACCGGTCCTTGGAACTCACGCACACAGCTGGATCATGAGCTTCCCGGATGAATATACCGCATTCAAAACCTATGCCAAACTTTATCCCAATGCCTGCACCTTACTGGTAGATACCTATGATGTCCTGAAATCCGGTGTTCCAAATGCAATTCGTGTATTTGAGGAAATGCGCGAAGAAGGTATTCCGCTTACCAAATACGGTATCCGTATCGACAGTGGTGATCTTGCCTACCTTTCCAAAGAAGCATATAAGATGCTTGCTGCTGCCGGATTTGACGATGCAGTTATTTCCGCTTCCAGCGATCTGGACGAATATCTCATTGAGAGCCTGAAGGCTCAGGATGCCAAGATTAATTCCTGGGGTGTCGGAACACGGCTGATCACCGCCAACGATAATCCTGCATTCGGCGGTGTATACAAACTTGCTGCTGTCAAAGATGCAGACAGTACCGAATTTACACCTAAGATCAAGCTTTCCGAAAACACAGAGAAAGTAACCAACCCTGGAAATAAAACCGTATATCGTCTCTATAATAAGAAAACCGGAAAAATCAGGGCAGATCTTATCTGCCTTGCTGATGAAAAGCTTGATGCAGACCAGAACATGGTTCTCTTTGATCCAATCGATACCTGGAAAAAGACAAAAGTTCTCGGCGGAACCTATGAAGTACGCGAACTTCTCGTTCCTGTCATCAGAGAAGGTAAACGGGTCTATGAATCTCCATCTGTTATGGAACTTCGCGAATACTGCCAGAAAGAGCAGAATACTCTCTGGGATGAATCCAGACGTTTCGTAAATCCTCAGAAAGTATATGTAGACCTTTCTCAGAAACTCTGGGATCTGAAAAAAGATCTTCTGGAAGAAATGAGTGAGAAAGCTCTCGACTGAGCATAAACTCAGATTAAGAGTAACAAAACAGACAAGTCCCCGGCTCCAACCGCAAAAATCAACAGGCAGTTGAAGCCGGGGACTTACTTGATTCAGTTAAAACATATGCTGACATCACAAATTTCGCTTTTAGTCCCAACTCTCATATTCGGTCCAAAAAGCCCTACACCGGATGTAACGATATTATGCATATTTCCTTTTTTCAGATAACCACAGGGATTTTCCCAGAAGAATCTGATCACAATATTTCCCGGAAATACCTGTCCGTCATGGGTATGTCCGCAGAGATCTACGTCCACACCTGTATCCGCCAGTTCCTGAAGTTCTCTCGGCTCATGATCGATAACCAACACTGGCAGTGACACATCCATACCCTCTGTGATTTCCTGCGGAGTCTTTCGTTTATCAATCCCCCGTCCCGGACGCTCATAATCCGGTCTTCCATACAGATAAAAAGAATCATCAATGAGCACATACTCATCTCTCAGAAGCGTAATCCCCGCTTTCTCCAGAAACTCATCCATCTCCGGGGTACTCTCTTTCTTTTCCTTACTGCCAAAGGTGAAGCCTGCCAGGATCTTTTCCTGAATATCATGATTTCCGTAACATGCATACACACCATACTTCGACCGAATTCCTCTCAATATCTCTGCCAGTTTTTCCGGATCATCCAGTGCCTCATATTCATTGTCAAAAATATCTCCTGCCACTACCACCAAATCCGGATTCTGCTCATTGATCTTCTCTGTCATCTGCTCCATCTGCTTGCATCCAATATTATATCCCAGATGAAGATCTGCGATCAGAACCACATTTAATTCCTTCATATTTCCTGCCTTTTTATCAACAGAAATATTGTACTTCGTTGTATGTATATTTCCGGCACTGAGCACTCCGTAAATACTGACTGTTGAAATGATCACCGCACAGACAGCTCCCACAACAGCAGTTCCCATATTACTGAAAAGCAATTCTCTCCCCGGAAAGGCAAAATTTCTAAGAGGATATTTCAGTAACAGTCTCAATCCATCCGCGATTCCCAGAGTCATAAGTGTATACATCAAAACACCGAGCCAGTAATTACTCAGAAGCTTCATAAATCTCCTGAATCCTGATGCAGGTGCCATAAATGCGATCAGTATACTAAACACTACAAATAAATATACAAGTCCAATCCCCCTGCACACCCACACATTCCGAAAAACCGTATGCAGTACCTGAAACCAGTGCAGGCTGCGAAGCAGGATATACACGCATACCAACAGATAAAACGGTGCCAGATATATTGCAGCCATATAATATGTCTCCTTTCCAACTCTCATTGCCATAACAATTTTATTACTATAACAATTCCAGAAAATCATAACTGCTTCTTATTATACAAAAAAGAATCCTCAGCCGCCACTATAAGCTGCTGAAGATTCTATTAATTTTACTGTTCCATCTGTCTTCCCAGAAATCCGCTTGCTGTTCTGATGAGCATCTTCTCTGATTCACCCATCACATCTCTTTCATTCTTTCCCAGTAAAAGAACCGAACCTACTGTATCTCCTGCACTGATAATAGGCTGCATGATCTGGGAATACAAAGGTTCTCTCTGTTCCTGAGTCACAGGTATCCTGCCTCTGTCATTTCCGTTGGCAAACACAGAGCTTCTCTCCGTAATTGCATCTTCCAGAGCTTTGCTGATAGGTTTTCCCATATATTCCCTGCTTCCCTGTCCCGCAGCAGCCACTACCTGATCGTGATCTGTGATACACGCTACCATCCCGCTTGACTGCGCCAGCGCCTCTGCATATTCCTTTGCAAAAACATTCAGTTCTCCGATAGGGGAATACTTTTTCAGAATAATCTCCCCCTCCCGGTCAGTAAAAATCTCCAGTGGTGTCCCCTCTTTTATCCGCAGCGTTTTTCTGATCTCCTTAGGAATGACCACACGCCCCAGATCATCTATGCGCCGAACAATTCCTGTCGCTTTCATGCACTTTTCTTCCTCCTGTTTTTCCTTTTATCGAAGTTTACTGTCTTTGTACCCTTCAGTTTCCATATCATGTGTTGTATGGTTATTATGTGGAAAAACAGGGAGAATATACATTTCTGTATTTACAAAAAATGCCATTTAACTGCAATCAAGCGGTTATTTCCCGGAAAGTAATTCCATCAGTTCCTCTTTTGTGAAGCTGCCTCCGTTAAGCCCTTCGCCCTCCAGGATCTGATCTGCCAGTTCACGTTTCTTTTCCTGCAGTTTCAAAATATTTTCTTCAATCGTATCCTTCACGATCAGCTTGTATACATTCACTACATTCTTCTGACCAATTCTGTGTGCTCTGTCCGTTGCCTGATTCTGCACTGCCAGATTCCACCATGGGTCAAAATGGATTACAATATCTGCTGCCGTCAGATTCAGACCGGTTCCTCCTGCCTTCAGAGAAATACAGAATACCTGTGTGTTATCTGTGTTAAAGTTCTCTACCATCTGTGCACGCTTCTCCTTACTTGTAGAACCAGTCAGCATATAGTAACTGATCTTCTCCTCTTCAAGGCGCTTCGCAAGATGGTCAAGCATTGTCGTAAACTGCGAAAACAACAGAATCTTATGTCCGCTCTCCACTGCATTACTGATCATATTCAGGCACATATCCACTTTTGCAGAATCAGCTTTATAATCTGCAAAAATAAGAGACGGATCACAACAGATCTGGCGCAATTTTGTCAGCTCTGCCAGAATTGTAATCTTTGAGGTCTTAAATTCTTCTTCGGACTGCTTATCCAGCATCAGCATCATCCGTTTCACATGTGCATCATAAAGCTTCTGCTGCTCTCCTGTTAGCTGTACAAACATATTCTCTTCCAGCTTATCCGGCAGATCTGTAA
This sequence comes from Blautia wexlerae DSM 19850, assembly GCF_025148125.1. Classification (NCBI taxonomy): domain Bacteria; kingdom Bacillati; phylum Bacillota; class Clostridia; order Lachnospirales; family Lachnospiraceae; genus Blautia; species Blautia wexlerae. Next base: position 60,497 of record NZ_CP102267.1, on the reverse strand, counting down.
GCACTTCCTTCTTCAATCTTCGGAGTACAAACGGCCGGATCATTTTCTGCAGACGTTTCATTGCATCTTCATCTGAATTCTGAACTGCCGGAATTTCAACTTCTTCCCTGAACTTCTTATAACTGTAAAGGAAACCGGGCATCAGATAATCAAATATACTCCACAATTCACTCAGGCGGTTTTCCACCGGAGTTCCTGTAAGAGCCAGCCTGAAGTCTGCCTGAACCTCTTTTACTGCTTTCGCAGCCTGAGTGTTTGCATTCTTGATATACTGAGCTTCATCAATAATCTCACATCTGAACTTATATCCTTCATATTCGCTGATATCCCTTTTCAGCAAATCATAGGAAGTCAGAAGAATATCCTCAGAATCTGCTTCTGCCAGGATCTGTCTTCTCTCTGCTGCAGTCCCTGTCACCATCTTTGCTGTAAGCTCCGGTGCAAAACGTTGAATTTCACTGCTCCAGTTATATACCAATGATGCAGGAGCTATAATTAATGTATTTCTTTGCAGCTTTCCAGTTTGTCCATCTGCCTTCTTTCCATCAGCTTTCTGCGCCTCTGCTGCCTTGCACGCCTGTTCCACTGTCTCAATTTCACTCTGCATATTTAACATTGCAGTTTCTTTTACTGCTATATTTTCAACAACAGTATTCCTTCTTTCCAGAAATTCTGACAGTAGAAATGCAATCACCTGCAACGTTTTTCCAAGTCCCATATCATCTGCAAGTATTCCGCCGAATCCATTATAATTCAATGTCTTAATCCACAGAAATCCCCGTTTCTGATACTCCCGCAGAACTTTATCCAGGCTCTCCGGCACCTCAAAATCATTATCCTCAATGGTCTTCATATTTCTTACCAGCGACTTAAAAGATTTATCCTTTACTGCCGAAACAACCGGATTCTCTTTCAACTGTGCATCCAAATACAACGCACGGTACTTCTGTACTTCAATCTTATCCTGCTTCATCTGCTTATCCGTCAGCTGAAGCCCTGCCCTGAGTTCTTCCACTGTATCCAGACCCGAGTCTGCTGCATTTACAAAAGCTCCGTTTTTCAGACGATAGAACTTTTTCTTCTTATTATATCTGGAAAGAATGTCAATCAGTTCTTCCTTTGAAATATCTCCTGCTGTCATACTCAGCTCCAGCAGATTTCCACTCAGGGAAACACCTACTGTAACCTTTGGCGAATTCCGGACTTCAATCCGTCTCAGCGCATCAGAAATAAATACTTCTCCCACTGCCTGCAGTGCCTGAATTCCTTCTGTCAGAAATTCATATTCCATCTCTTCATCATCCGCAATTACCGCACACTGTTCAAATGGATTAAAAGCATTCGAATATTTATGAATCACATTTCTGACAACTGTTTCTCTATTCATATCCCTTGCTGCAATATCGTCCGTTGTATATAAAGAAAATTCCCTGTCTCCATACTTAACAGTCGCCTTACATGTAACCATATTTTCCTGCGGTGCATCCAGATAAAATCGAAACTCCGGTTTAACCATTCCATAATTTTCCGGATGAAATTCAACCATTCTGCATTTAAAAAACTTCTGGATCACCGGTAAAAGTTCCTGACAGAATGCCGGTACATCTTTATTTTCTATAAACGCTTTCTCACCGGGGATCAAAGACAAACTGTCCAGAAAATCCTTAACAGGTAAAAGCTCTTCTACATTCTCAATATAAATCTTTTTATCATAAAAGCAAATTTTATACTGTTCCGTATTTGCCGCACACGTAAATTTGCTTACCTTCAGTTCAATTCCCTGCTTTGCACCTGTTATGGTCATTTTTCTCGGAAGATGTTCTCTGGTTATTTCCCAGGTTGTGTTTCTGGTTCCTATGGATTCTCCCTGCAATGTCTTTCCTTCCATCAAAAGCAAAAATTCTGCCAGTTCATTTCCTGACAGCTCCAGATGCCTTACCTTTTCCAGAGTTCCCATATAGTATCCATAATAGGAAGAGGATCTGTGAAATTGCCTGTTGTTGTCTGCCCATTTACAGATAAATTTCGCAAGCGGTCTGGATTCCTCGGCAAAGGATTCTATTGTATGGACAAACTGAAGATTTTTCCCATATTTATAATCATCCTGATTTGCTATATGAACATCAAAGGAAAATGCATCCTTCAGTACGTACATTTTATTAATTCCTATTTTAAATTCTACTGTAAATGTTCTTCCGTCAAAATTAAAATATGGTTCCAGCCTTACTTTTCCATAAGTGCTTCCCTGAATCAGTGGAAGAGACTTCGCAACTGCCTGCTTCTGCAATAATGAAGCCAATTCCGGCGTGGTATGCATCTGCACTCCTTTTCTGATCGTATGGGTCAGACCACCTTTTACAATTTTTTCTACAGATTGTCCGTAATCATAACTATCCATATCATTTTCATAATCATTATATTGCAGAAGAACCGCTACACAATGTTTACAAAGTCCACCATATTCTGCATATGCCCGACATTCACAATAGCAGGTATCAACTTCATCATTCTCTGTATCGATTGATACATCTACTTCATAGATATTTCTTCCACTGCCTTTTACAGATGCAACAATTTCATCAGACGCACCCATATTTTTTACATCCATATCCAAAACTTTTCCTGTTGCATAAAGTTCTGCACCTTTACTGTATGATGAAGAATTTGCCATATATCTGATCTGAGTTTTTGAAATCATATTTCTATACCTTTCCTGATACAATTAAAAACTTTTTGTATCATTTTCCCGGTTCAACCTGAGTAAAAAAGAATCCCTTCACCAGGCAGTCTCAATCTCTGCTTAAAGTGAAGGGATTTCCTCATCCATCGTTATTTATTTTACACGATAACCTTCGCAACTACAAGACCATAAACTTTAAGTTTATCACTGCCATTGCCATAAATCCAGCTGATCTCGCCTTCCGGTACGGGAATGCTTACAGCTTCTGTTCCGAAATTCTGATAAATATAATATTTCTCATTTTCATTCTCTCTCACTGTGATCTCCAGTGCATCCGGGATTTCTTCTTTGATTCCGCAGGAAACGCCGCTGTCTTTGAGCACTTTTTCAAGGAAGTCTCCATAGAATTCTTTATCAGCATCTGCTGCCACATACCATGCCTTACCTTTGCCATATTCATTCACTGTCAGGCAGGAATAGCCTTCATAGAAATCACTTCCGTAGGTCATTAAAGTACGTGCTCCGCGAAGCTCCACAAGGTCGCACAGATATTTACATGTATAAGTCTTATCCAGTCCAAGTTCATTGCCAGCCACAGGAACAAAAGAATTTTCTTCCCAGTCATAAAGGCCGTCAATTTCTGTGCTTCTGATTCCCAGTACATCCATCAGTCCATGTGGTGTTCCTTCCAGATAACACCTGTCTGTATCATCTGCAATTCCGGACCAGTAACTTGTGATCAATGTACCGCCGTTTTCCACGAACGCACGAACCTTTTTGGCAAAACCTTCCTTGAACATATAAACCATTGGAAGAGCCAGTACTTTATATTTATCCAGTTCACAGGTCATATCGATCACATCCACATTCACGCCTTGCTTACGGAAACCTCTGTAGAATTTCAGCATTGCTTCCAGATAATGAAGCCCTTTATTTCTGGGTCCCTGGCTGTCCTCCATTGCCCACTGGCTGTCCCAGTCATAAAGCATGGCAACCGAGCTGTTCACAGTTGTTCCTGCCAGTTCTTTTAACTCTTTCAGAACTTCTCCAACCCTGGAAACTTCTTTAAACACTCTTGTATCATTTCCACCGTAATGATCGATCACTGCTCCGTGGAACTTCTCAGAAGCACCTCTGCTCTGGCGAATCTGGAAATAGAGAGCACCTTCTCCGCCATGTGCAATTGCCTGCATGGACTGTGCAAAAAGCATTCCCGGTTTCTTTAATTTGCTCACACTCTGCCAGTTTGTAGAAGTCGGGCAGGATTCCATCTGGAAGAACGGCTTTCCTTTCAGAGAACGCATCAGATCATGGCACATACCATTGTCATAAGCTGTATCGATCACTGCTTCTTTATGCCATGTCGGATAAGTATCCCAGGAAACCACATCAATCTCTTTTGCAATCTTAAAATAATCTAAACCGCCAAAATAATGCATCAGATTAGCAGTAGTCGGAAGTGTGCTTCCTCCCTCTCTCAATGCTGCAATCTCATGATGAATGAAATTCGCTGTCTGATGAGTAACAAATCGTTTCCAGTCCAGATTCAGTGCATGAAGCTGTGTCTCACCAATCTTAGACGGACTCTCGATCTGGTCAAAGCTGTTATAAGTATGACTCCAGAAAGTGGTGCACCACTTATCATTCAGATTTTCAATAGTCTGATATTTCTCTTTCAGCCAGTTACGAAATGCTTCCTGGCACAGCGGACAATGACATTCTCCGCCATACTCATTGGAAATATGCCACAGGATCACACCCGGATGTGTGGCAACCTCCTGTGCCAGCTTTTTGTTAATAATATGTACCTTCTCTCTGTAAACAGGAGAAGTATAACAATGATTATGTCTGAATCCAAATAAGGCTCTGTGGCGTGTTTCATCTACACGAAGTACCTCCGGATACTTGTCTGCCATCCATTTGGGTCTTGCACCTGACGGTGTAGCCAGAATTGTAGAAATTCCTCTTTTATAAAGCTTATCAATGATTTCCTGCAGCCATTCAAAATGAAATACACCTTCTTCCGGTTCCAGTGTAGACCAGGAAAAAATCCCAAGGCTTACTACATTACAGCCAGACTCCTCCAGCATATCAATATCTTTTGCCAGAATATCCGGCCTCTTTAACCACTGTTCCGGGTTGTAATCACCGCCATGGAGCAGTTTATCTGTTCTAAAGTCCATACTTGTTCTGCCACTCCAAATGTGTTTAAATATACCCAAACACATCGAGAAATTGAAGTCCTTACGAATACTTCTTACTGCTTCATTGTGTATGTTTTGACGATTGCAGGCAATACGCTACTCACAGGTTTTTGTACACTCCACAGTCGTTAATTCCCGAAATAGCCTTCGGTACATACTTACATTTGCTTTTAATCATGCAATCCTGTAAGTTTTAGCATCTTTTAAATTAAGTGCCGCATTGAGATCCCTGTCTGCAACATAGCCACATTCACATCTGTAAATTCTATCTGAAAGCTTTAAGTTTTTCCTGACAGAACCACAATGGTGACAGGTCTTTGAAGACGGATAAAATCTATCTGCTACCCTTAATTCAATGCCGTTTTCATCACACTTGGCTTTAAGCCTTGTTCTAAATTCATAAAACTTCTGAGATGCAACAGCTTTTGAAAGACACCTGTTTTTCATCATTCCTTTTACATTTAAATCTTCAATCGTTATGTAAGACGGTTTGGTTTTCACTATCTCAGCGATTGTCTTGTTAATGTAATCCGTACGGATATTATCCATTTTATGATGAAGTTTTTGTACCTTAAGCCTTTGTTTCTGTATATTTGCTCTTTGAGTGGACTCTCCTTTCTTTAAATTTTCATACTTTCGGGAAAGACTTCTCTGTTCCCGGATCAGTTGTTTTTCAAGTTTCTTTAATCCTGCCGATTTGTTGATGTTCCTGTATGTCTTTCCATTTGAGACAATGGCAAGATCTTTTAGTCCAAGGTCTATACCGATTCCCTCGTTTGAGTTATTGTCGATATTGACATCAGGGATCTCTACAAGAACAGAAACATAAAATCTGCCAGCCTTAACAGACACTGTACCACTTCTGATCATATATCCATCCTTTGTTGTTGGGATATATCCTTTTTCTTTGATACGGACCCAGCCCAGAGTTGGGATCTTAAGTCTGTGCCTTTCGCATTGACAATCCTTTGGGTTATTTCTGACGAAATACATTTTCACATCAGATTTACCTTTCTTTTTAAATTTAGGAAAATCACTCTGATGTTTAAAAAATCTTGTAAAAGCAGTACATCCATCTTCGATAGACTTTTTTACGGCTTTTGAATACACTTCCCTGATCCATGTTTTGTCAGGATTATCTGGAATGTATTCGTTGTTAAGCCATAGACTAAAGCTCTTACCAGTCATAAACTTTTCACCATTATCATGCAGGGCTTTGTTGTGACCAAGGTAGAAGTTATAGACATATCGGCAAGTGCCTATCGTCCTGCGGATCCTGGCTTTCTGTTCTTCAGTTGGATTGATTTCCGTCTTGAAGCTCTTTAGCAATCTCTTCATCCCTTTCTATTTGTTTTTTATACTTACGAAATCCGTACAATCTGCAGGAAAAAACATGAAGTATAGATACAATATCCTGTACAAGTTCTTCTTGCGGTGATAGTTCTTCATTGTTCACTATCACCATAGTTGTGTTGAACTTCATACAGAATTTTTCAAACCAGTCATATCCAAATCTGATAAATCTGTCTTTATGTGTAACTATGATGGTTTTAATTTTTTGTTCCATTACTTCATCTAACAGCTGATTCCACTTTTTGCGGTTATAGTTTAAACCACTGCCATACTCTTCAATACATTGGTCTACAATCATTCCTCTTGCATTACAGAATTGACGTGAAAACGATACCTGATTCTGTAAATCATCCTTTTGATTTCTTATAGAAACTCTTGCATAAATAACAACCTGTCGAGTGTCATTCTCTGTATCTATGCCTTTAAATTGAAGATATTGGTTGTAAGTATAATAACGCCTGTCAGTTGGAGTTCGATTTGCTTTTAGCGTTCCTTCCCTGTCCCAACGCTGTAATGTTTTCACAGAGACACCTAATAATTCAGCAAAATCTTTTGGTTTATAATTAGTGATATTCGATGTGTTCATAGCAATACCTCCATGAGCATATTTCAACACATTTAATCACTAATATCAATATTATTAATCATTTAAAAACATTTCTCTTAATTCTCTATTCTCAGTCGTTTTCTTTTTCACTATCATATTTAATACTCTATCCAATTTCAAAACACACTATTCTCGCTGCTTATTACTTTTCTCAGTCAAAGCAGACGGGATTTGATTTCATTCTTCTTACAGGATATAGTTTGCAATTACTCCAAGCACCAGCAAATGCAAAGGATAAAAAGCATAATAGACATATTTATTGATGTAATCCTTTCTCTCTCCAGTGCAGCACCAGATTCCATAGAACGCAATCGGTCCGGTCACATACATCAGACTGATAATACATCCCAGCACTGTTTTCAGCACATTTCTTGTCTCAAACACATAGAACACAAACACAAGCAGAACAATACAAAGTCCATACTCTGCCCGGAAAATGCTCACCCAGACAATAGCTGCGATCAGGATCAGTACCTTTAACATACCACCTGTAAATCCGGAAGTTTCTTTAAACAGATCTAAGCATTTCAGCATAATCAGGCAGATACACATCGTGATCATTGCGTTCTGACTGGAAAAGTCCCATACTTTTCCGCAGATTGCCAGATCATATGGAATCTCACTGACCAGTGCAGTAACAGCCATCATGATCAGATACTTCTTATAATCCGATGTATTACGAAATCCCTCTACCAGCAGAAACGCAAATACGGGAATCGCCATCCCGCCTATAAGCTGCATAATGGATCCGACTCCCGCAAGTGTCATCAAACGGGAATCCTGAGACATCGCCTGGTTCAGACTCTCCTGAGTATACTGGTCTAAATGGATCAGGCCTTTTTCAATAATGGCAATTCCAACTGTCTGGATCAGCATAGTGATACATGCAAACATCTTCAGCCCATCAGCTGTGATATCCGGAGTTTTCCAGACGATTCCTCTTCTTCCCGTTGTCATATTCATAATATCAACCTTTTACAGCACCGCCTGTAATTCCTTCCACATAGAATTTCTGCATGATCATAAACAGAATAGAAATCGGTATGGATACCAGTACACCACCTGCGCAGAACTGAGTAAAATAAGAATTGATAAGGCTCTTATCCAGCATCTTGTACAGACCAATGGCAACTGTATATTTGGAAGAAATACCGGCATTCAGGATCATCTTTGCATATACGAAATCCATCCATGGCACCAGGAAACTGCTGATAACTGTATAAACAACAATCGGGCGGCTCATGGGCAGAACCATCTGGAAGAAGATTCTTGCCTCACTGCATCCATCAATTCTGGCAGCCTCGCAGAGTGCTCTCGGAACTGTATCAAAGAATCCTTTCGCAATCAAATAACCAAGACCTGAAGAAGCAGAGTAAACCATGATCAGACCGGCATAGCTGTTTGTCAGATTAAAAGATTTCAGTGTGAAGTAAACTGCAATCATTGCCAGCATACCAGGAAACAGATTCAGGATAACTGCCATGTTCATCAGCGGTTTTCTCATCTTGAATCTCATAACAGATGTTGCATATGCAACCATCAGTACGAACATAGTGGAAATCACACATGTAAAGCATGCAATGATAAATGTATTCAGAAACCACTGCGGAAACTGAGATACAGAATCTGAATGAAACAGCTTCATGTAATTGCTGATGCTCCATTCCTTCGGAAAAAATGTACTGGTATTCATTCCTGAATATGCACTGAAGGAAGTACATAACAGCCAGATGATCGGAATCAGCCAGATAAATGCCAGCACTGCGATCAATAAATTATGTAATACTATAGAAGAAGTACGACTGTCTTTCATCTTTTTCATTATTGATATGTTCCCTCCTTATCTCCCTTGATCATCCTGTTAAATGCAACCAGGGTGAATACTGCACAGATAATAAACACGATAATACCGATTGCTGATGCCATCTTATAGTTGTAGTAATCCTGAGTCAGACGGAACAGCCAGGTAACCAGAAGGTCAACCTCTTTTGCCTGTGAGCTTGCCATTGCCTGATTAGTTGTTGTATAAACATCCTGTGTGAGCAGATAAATAACATTAAAGTTATTAATATTTTTTACAAAGTCTGTGATCAGAGCAGGTCCTGTTACAAAGAGCAGATATGGCATTGTAATCTTTCTGAATATCTGGAAGTTTGTTGCACCGTCTACTCTTGCACTCTCAAGCTGGTCAGAAGGAAGGTTCATCAGAACACCTGTTGCGATCAGCATCTGATACGGAACACCAATCCAGATATTAATGAGAATGATCATTACATGTGCCCAGCCCGGAGCAGAAAGAAACGGAATATAGCTTGTGGACACAAGTCCTATGCTTCTTAAGAATCCGGTCAGTCCAATGCTGTGACAGATTGTGTTGACGATACCACCATTGGAGAAGAAATTACGCACCAGCAGAAGTGATACAAACTGCGGGACTGCAATCGTTACGATAAATAAAGTACGCCACATCTTCGACAGTCTTGTCTTCTTGCTGTTAAGAAGCAGTGAAAGCAGGATACCTCCGATATAAGTTGTAAATGTTGCGAAGAAAGCCCATACAAGTGTCCATCCCAGAACCCGCACAAATGCATATCCGAACGTAGATGTAAGACCGCCGCCGCCAAACAAACTGATAAAGTTACTGAAACCTACCCATGAGAACAACTCAGTAGGAGGCATATGCTGCTGATCATAATTTGTAAATGCTACAAAGATCAGAAGTAAGATTGGGATTAATGTGAAAATCACAACTCCAAGTACCGGAAGTGTCAGTAATGTAATATGAAACTTCTCTTCTGTCAGTGATCTGAGATCTTCTTTAAAAGTATTGATATGCTTTCCCGCTTCTTCCATTTTCTGAAGTGTATAAGCATTGATCACGTTCTTAAACCACACAACAGCTGCCGCAAACCATACAACAAAGCTGAACAATGAAAACAACAGGATCGTAAAGGAATTATCATAATCATTAAATTCACTTTTCATTGTTTTCATGTTAAAGACTTTTTCCATCTTTACAGTACCAAGGGTACTGAATTTTGGTACATACTGCATTGCAAATTTCACTGAAAAAACGATCACTGCGATCTCCAGCAATGTCATCAGTACTGCTTTCACATACTGTTTACGCTTTGCATAGCCTGCGCCCATCCAGATCAGGGACAGCTTTACAAAGGCATCACCTTTCACTACAGCAGTACCAAAGTCAGCAAAAAATCCACCGATGGATTTAAAGAATCCACTCACTGCCGCTGCAGCAGAATTATTGTCCTGTGCTGCCATATCTCTCCTCCTCGTCATTTCATTTTTGTTACTATCTTTTCTCAGACAGCATCTGCCGTTTCCTTAAAACAGCTCACATGCCGTTATGCATATGGGCCATTTTTTAAAATCTGTTATATAATTTTTTTATTTTACAATTATTCTACAGAAGCAGCAGCACCCTCTACCAGATTATCAAGTGCTTCCTGGATTGCATTATCATCATCTGCAGATAATGTTCCCTGTGCAATCAGTTCTCCGAATGTCTTTGCAGGATCCCAATATTTTCCGCCAACCTTCTGAGCCTGTGCATATTCAGACTGAGCTGCAAGTGCTGCAAGTGCTACATTTTCCTGAACAGAATCAGATGCTGCTACATTCTTGTTTGAAGGACCACTTTCTCTCTGATCAAAGAACATCTGCTGGGATTCTTCGTTTGTAAGGTACTCAGCAAGAAGAACTGCCCATCCGGAATTCTCAGAATAGCCGTTTACACCAACATATTTGTAACCGGCAACAGATCCCTGCTGAACCTGTTTGTCACCAACTGTGAATGTAGGAAGCTTTGTTGCTGCATATCCGTCACCAAATATCTCCTTTGCTGTGATTGCATCCCATGTACCGGAAACGCATGCTGCCAGATTACCGGATGCAAGCTGATTAGACATATCACCATCAGCAACTGCCATAAATGCCGGATTAGATGTAATATCAAGCATTCCTTTTACTACATCAACACCTGTATATCCATCAGCACTTGTTCCGTTCCAGTCCATAGTTGTTGTTCCGTCATCATTAAGTCCTGTTGTAAATCCTGCTCCATAGAAGAAAGAAGCATTGTACCATCCGGAAGCAAGTGTCATACCAACTTTCTTTCCGGCCTTATCAGCTGCTTCAAGAAGGCTGTCCCAGCTTGCTGCATCTTCCTCGGAAATTACAGATGAATCATAGTAAAGAAAATATCCGTTGTCAGCTGCTCTTGGAAATGCATACAGACTGCCATCAATTGTTGCTGCATCAATAGCGCCTTCAACGTTTGCAGCTTTTACATCATCAAGTGTTGTATCTGCAAGCTGAAGTGCTTCTGCATAATCATCAAGTTTCAGAAGTGCTCCTGCTTTTACAAGATCCGGAAGCTGATCATCTGCGAATGCATATACATCTGCACCAGCCTCTACGTCTGTCAGAATAGTATCTTTTGCAGTAGACTCAGATTCTACGCCAATCTGAATATCAAATTTCTGATCTGCATACTTCTCCTGGAATTTATCTGTCAGTTCTTTTAATAAATTCTGGTCTTCTTCAGCTCCCCATACAGTCAGTTTAATTGTCTCATCCTCTGCTGCACTTACACATACTGTGCAGGAAAGTGCCATAGCTGCTGCCAGTAACGGTGCAATCACCTTTTTTACATTTTTTCTCATTTTCTCTTCCTCCTGTTTTTGATGGTTATGCCTAAACAGCCCGCATCCGATTTGCGTAATAAACGCCCTCAGTTTTGTTTGCGCAACCGTTTGTTCATATTTTTAGTATATTCCTTTATATTTATAAAGTCAATTAGCCATTATTATCTAATTTCAAAACTCTTTTTTTGTCATATTGCACAATTCAGTTTGATTTTTTCGTTTTTTCATACAATGATATACTTGATTTGTGCAACCGTTTTCATTTTGATAAAATCAGATTGTCCAGAGAATTTCAACCGATTTTTTTATACACAAAAAGTTCTCTGCTTATTGATCCTTACAATAAATACAGAGAACTTTCTAATCCTGCCATTCATTTTCAATTTCTATAATCTGATCGGATTTTACCTCCATATACTACTGTGTCGACTCCCGCAACACTACCTGGTAGTTCAGAGGCACTGTATCCTCCAGTGGCTTCTCCCCGAGGATGTTCAGTAATTTCGCACATGCCATCTTTCCCAGTCTTACCGTATCAAAGCGTATACTGGTAATCGGTGGATTATTATATTCCAGATTCTTACTGTCATACATACTGGCTATTTTTATTTCTGCAGGAACCGATATTTTCTTTTCCCTCAGACTGCTCAGACACATGCTGCAGATCACATCATCCATGCAGACAATACCATCCGCGCCTTCTTCAAGCAGTCTCTTCACAGCATCAGATACTGCTGCCTGATTATCCGTATCCATGAAGATCAGATTTTCGTTAACAGAAACTCCCATTTCCTCATGTGCTTCCAGAAAACCCTGATATCTGCTTCCGGTAACATTGTAGGACTGATTTCCACCCAGAAGTGCCAGATTCCGAAAACCTTTCATCAACATAATACTTGTCAGTTCTTTTCCGGCTTCCTGGTTCTTGTTATCTACAAACGGAACTTCCGGATCTGAAGACGGGCCGATCAATATATATGGTTCCTTACAGTTCTTCAGATATTTCTGTACCTTGGAACTTACCACTGCTCTGCTTACAATGATCCCGTCAACTTTTCGATTTGCCTCCAGTCTCTGTATCTGCGATACATCTGCTCCATCAATCATAGAAATAATAATATCATAATCATAGGAGGAAGCCATCTCACAGATTCCATTCATACAGTCTTTAAAAAAAAGAAACTCTGTGGCAACATAATCCTTCGGCATCAGCAGTGCAATATTATAAGTTTTACGCTGTGCCAACCCCTTTGCCACAACATTGGGTCTGTAATCATGTTCTTTTATAAATGCCCGTACTCTGTCTCTTGTAGCCTGACTGATTCTTCCCTTTCCTGAAATAGCACGTGATACCGTAGTCTTACTTACCCCAAGCTCCCGGGCGATATCTTCTATTGTATATATCTTCTTTTCTTCTGTTTCCATAAAATACCCCACTTTTTGCGCAACCACTTGATTATATTCTATAAAATAACAAAATACTCAAGCACTTACAAGTAACTTTTAAAGAAGATATACCGGCAGTTCCTCATTAATATGAACAGAACCTTTTGCTGTTTTTTTCTTTTCTTCTGTAACAGATATTGTTTCCGGTTTCTCTGCCTCTTTTGTGGATACAACGGGCTTCTTTACGGTTTTCCCGGCACCTGCATTTGCTGCACGCCGAATACTCTCCCTGCCTACTGACATAATTCCATGACCTCCTCTGCCAATCTCGTATATTCCCTGGCACTTCTGCTTGATTTTTTATATTCCACAACCGGAATACTGTTATCCTGTGACCATTCTACAGAGCTGTCCACTCTGATGATCTGCTCAAATACATGAATATCCTCAAGTTCATGCAGTGTTTCCATTGTCTGTTTATAATAACTCTTTCTTGTATCTACCTTTGTCACTGCAATTCCGGCAACTTCCAGTTCCGGAGTAATCTGCTTTACTTCATTAAGAAATTCAAACATATTCGCAAGTCCGAACATTCCCCATGGACTTGCCTCAACAGGAATAATTACCCGGTCTGATGCACAAAGGATATTCATCACCCACCCCCCCCCAGCGTAGGAGGTGCATCAATCAGAATATAGTCATAATTTCCTGCATCCTTTATCTTCTGAATGCATTTTCGCAGGATAAATTCTCTCTGCCATTTTGTAAAAAGTTCATATTCTATAGAACTCATCAATGTAGATGATGGTATCAGATCCAGATTTTCGTAGGGAGTATGTACCACATAACCGCTGAGCTCTTCCTGTTTTCCGATTGCGCAATACAGATTCTTCTCTCCTTTCGCCTGCTCCAGCACCCAGTGCTCCGGAAAAAAGGCAAGAGAAAGATTTAACTGCATATCTCCATCGATCAGAAGAACCTTTTTCCCTGCCTGAGCCATCGCCGCTCCAAGGTTTGAACAGGTTGTGGTTTTTCCACTTCCACCCTTATTATTTGTAAAACATATCGTTATGGTTTTTCCCATGGAACTGTCTCCTTTACCACTTACTTTACTTGTATTATAGGAGATTTATCATATAGATTCAACTGTTTTCCTCATCTTCGCAACCCTGTAACTCATTTGCATTGCCGGACAAACATTTCTTTGATTTCCAAAATAAGCCCTTGATTTTTTGTTTTTTTGTGTTATAGTATTTATATACTTGATATATAGTTTTTAAAACTATGTTATATTGTTTTCATTGTATTTATCTGAATGAATGGAGGCGTTTTTATGAAATTTAAATTAAAAGATCCCGGAAGTGCAATCACTCATGGTATTGCCCTTCTTCTCGCTGCAGTCGGAGCAGTTCCTCTTATTATCAAGGCAGCGCGTTCTTATGATGTGCTCCATATTGTTGCTTTAAGTATTTTTATCCTTACCATGGTTCTGCTCTATGCAGCCAGTACCATTTACCATTCTGTAGATTCTACAGAGAAGGTCAATCGACGGCTGCGAAAAATGGATCACATGATGATTTTTGTGATGATCGCCGGAAGCTATACTCCTGTATGCCTGATTGTTCTTCATAACCGCATTGGATATATTCTGTGCGCGCTGGTATGGAGTATTGCAGTCCTCGGCATTATCTTAAAGGGCTGTTGGATTACCTGTCCCAAATGGTTGTCCTCTGTACTGTATATCGCCATGGGTTGGCTGTGTGTACTAGCATTTGTTCCAATCTTCCATGCACTCCCACGTGCAGGATTTGACTGGCTTCTTGCAGGCGGAATCATTTATACCATCGGTGGTGTGATCTATGCATTAAAAGTTCCGCTTTTTAATTCCAGACATAAGAATTTTGGTTCCCATGAGATCTTTCACATCTTCGTTATGCTTGGAAGTGCCTGCCATTTCATTGTCATGTACTTTTTTGTTGCTCCACTACCTGTATAACCGTCAATTTGCCAATAAACAAAACAAGGGGTTGCAGCACCGGATTTTTTCCGGTGCTACAACCCCTTAACAATACAATTTTCTCTGCTGCAGCATAATCCCTGCAGGAAAGCTTTTATATTACACAGCTACTCTTCTTTCCGGATACAATCCATAGGATCCATATCCCACGCCAAAATATCCATAATAGCTCTTCGCCTCTGCGAACAGCGGATCATATACTCTGCCTCCGATTTCAGCCCAGCAATGACCGCTTCCGTCAGTTGCCGTTGTATCTACGCAGACATAAACATTCTTATATCCAAGAGCCTTTGCAAGATAGGCAAACGAACAGGCATCTGAGAAACAGTCCCCGCCTTTTCCGCTCAGTATCAGATAATCGTTTGCATATAACGCAGGCCATGCAGTCTGATTATAAAATATTCTTCTGGTATCGTAATAATGCTGATACATTACCCATCTGAAACAGGTTTCAAATTTCTCACTTTTTGACATACTCGGTTTTGTGATCTTGCTGACAACATCCTTTGCTCTCTGCAAAGTCTCATACTCATACGCTTTGGTGGAATTCATTTTCTTTCCATTTGGATAATAAATCGTATTTCCTTTTTTCCAGGCTTCCAGAATTCCCTTTTCTGTACAATAATAAATTGTATTTCCAACTTTAACTGTTTTCGTTCTCAGAACACCCTTGTCACTGAAATAGTAATATTTTCCGCTGATTTTCTTAACGCCACTGTAACGTATTCCATTGGAACCAAAATAATATTTCTTGTTATTGTATTTGATCCATCCGGTTTTCATAAATCCTTTGGGACTGAAATAATAAACTCCACCATGGATTTTACGCATTCCTGTAAGATACTATCCATCTTTAAAATATTTCTTATTTTTTGTTCCATACTCATACCAGCCATTTTTCACCTCCGGTATGGGTGTTGGTGCAGGTGTCTCGATTGGTGTTACATCCGGAGCCGGTGTTTCAATCGGGATCGGTGTTACAGTAACATCCGGTACTTCTGCTGCCATGGCCGGGACACTGCCCATCACACATACTGCACATACTGCAAGCCATTTTGTCATCTTTTTCATTTTCTCTTATTCTCCTTATCTGACGGGTTCAGAAGCTCAGCAACTCCAGTTTTTTATTTCTGGTAAATTGTTTAATCTCATATTCACGTCTCATCGCTTCTTCTTTTGTTGAAAATCCTTCATAATATACAAGTGTAACCGGTCTTTTGGTCCTTGTATATTTCGCGCCGTTCTTTCCCTCGTTGTGTGCTTTCATACGTTTTTGTAGACAGTTTGTCCACCCTGTATAAAGAGTCCCATCTGCACATTTAACAATGTAAGTATAATTCATCATAATCACCCGACAGTCATATATTATAATCAAGCAACTGTCTTATTGTCTGGAATTGCATTATTTGAAATTTTTTATAATTTATGTAAAGGACAACTGCTATCTTTTGCGGTCGTCCCTGTTTCTATAATAAACAGTCGGTTTAAAACACGTATATCATCCGGACACATATTCTTTCTGACAGCCAGATCTCTCAGCACCAGAAATACCAATATGTCAAAAAAGCAGGCAGGGAAACCGACTGCGGATTTTCTTTCCCACCTGCTTTATTATACGTTTATTTTCTTATTTTGTGAATATCATTTTTCGAAGATTCCAGAGATTTCCCCTGAATTTTCCGCCTTTTACCTTTAGCTGCAGATCTTCACGATCCGGATAATATCTGGTTGAGAATACAATCTCTCCATCATTCAGATAAAGTTCCACTGCAGAAGTATCTGCAAGAATCCGGATATTGTTCAGTTCACTGACTTTCGCTTTCCGCTTATTTCTTCCTGCACCCGCAATTTCAGAAAATCCAATCTCCGCAATTTCATTTTCATATTTAAAGAGCATCTGTCCGCCCATACTGATCTGAAAACTTCTGTCTGTCACTGCAATATCTTCAATTAACAGATCAAAACCTTCATTTACTTCTACACGAACCTCAACAATTGATTTTTCATCATCAAGAATTGTTTTCTCTTTTCGGAGTCTCTCCAGTTCTTTTGCCGGATACTGGAATATTTTTCCATCCTTTACCCTCAGTTCCCGCGGTACGGTAAGACAATGCTGCCAGCCTTCATCAATGGTTTTATTGGTATATTCCTCCTCTGCATCCGGCATTCCCATCCATCCTATCAGAAGTCGCCTTCCGCTGTTATCTGTAAAGGTCTGTGGAGCATAAAAGTCAAATCCCATATCCCACTCACGAAAGTCTCTTTCATCTACAGAGCCATCCTCTTTTACCGGAAAATAGCCTGACTGATAGATATTCTGAAAACGAAATTCTTCCCTCTTCAAGCCCTGTGGTGATACAGACAGAAATTTCTTCCCGTCCAGTTCGAAATAGTCCGGGCATTCCCACATATAGCCAAAAGCTTCCGGTGTGGTTATTATATGTTTAAATTTCCATTCTTTCAGATTTTCTGATTCATAAACCAGAACTGCACCTTTATCTCCCTTAAGACGTCCACCAAGAACCATAAAATACCTGTCGTTTTCTTTCCAGACTTTCGGGTCTCTGATATGACAGGTAAACTCTTCCGGATATTTTTCAAAAGAAATTATCTCTTCTTTATCTCCGAAATGAATTCCGTCCTCACTTTCTACATGAAGCGTACTGGTCTCACGTCCTTCATTAATATAATCATAATCACCGTCAATCTTTACATTCCCGGTGAAAAACAAATGAAGTTTTTCACTCTCTGCCAATGCAGATCCGGAATAGACACCATGACAGTCATAAGGAGAATCCGGATAAAGAGCTGTCCCTTCGTATTTCCAGTCTACCAGATCTTCGCTTGTATAATGTCCCCAGAATTTCAGTCCGCCTTCCACATCAAAGGGAGCGTATTGAAAAAACACATGATATCTGCCTTTATACCAGCATAGTCCATTCGGATCATTGAGCCATCCGACCGGCGGCATCAGATGATGTCCAAGCCGGAATCTTCCTTCTGTCAGATCTGCGTTCTTTTCAATTACTTTTATATTTCTTTCAAGAACTTTAGTTAGCGTACTCATTTCACAATCTCCAATACTTTATCTGATGGTGTTACCGAATCTTCCGACAGAATTTTCACATCTTTATAATCATCCGAATTCGTTACAATAAGAGGCGTCGTCACATCGTATCCTGCTGCCTTAACTTTCTCCATATCAAAGGAAACCAGAAGCTGGCCTTTCTTTACGTGATCTCCATTCTTTACATGAGATGTAAAATATTTTCCATTCAATTCCACTGTATTGATCCCGATATGGATCAGAAGCTCCATACCACTTTCCGTACTTAAACCAACTGCATGCTTTGTATCAAAAACAGTCTCAACCACAGCATCACATGGAGCAACAACTTCACCCTTCGATGGAATTACGGCAATTCCTTTTCCAAGTACTTCCGAAGCAAATGTAGCGTCATTTACCTGGGAAAGCAAAATCGCAGTTCCTTCTGATACACTATAAAGCACAGAATCATCTGCATTGCTTTTTTCTGTTGTTGATTTATCTCCCACAGCTTCAACACTTTCTGTCTTTTCAGAAACATTAGTGTCCTTATATCCAAACAACCAGGTAAGTACAAAGGCAGCACCAAATGCAATCACAAACATAAGAATATAAGAAACCGGATTATTCAGACAAAGAAGAATTCCAAAGATACCGGTTACGCCAGTTCCCGTAGCCCCCAGTCCTGTAACAGATGCAAACAGTGCACCAAATGCACCACCAATACATCCCATCACAAATGGTTTTCCAAAGCGAAGGTTAACACCAAAGATCGCAGGTTCAGTAATTCCCATACAGGCACTTAATGCAGACGGAACTGCCATTGATTTAATCTTCTGATCCTTTGTCTTAAGTGCTACTGCAAGAGTGGCTCCACCCTGTGCAATATTCGCTGCAGAAGCAAGAGGCAGCCAGTAAGTAACTCCAAATTTAGACAACTGTCCAAGATCAATGATCGTGTACATATGGTGAACACCGGCAACCACCGTCGGTGCATAAAACGCACCCATAATAAAACTTCCGATACCAAATGGCAATGCGATCAGCCACTGAATCCCATTCAGAAGTCCGTTCTCAACAGTGACAAAGATAGGTCCGATAATGGATAATGTCAGATATCCTGTTACAAAGACACTTACAAGCGGAGTAACAAACAGATCAAACATTGCCGGCACTACTTTGTGAAGTCTCTTCTCAATCTGAGCCAGTACCCATACTGCAATGATAACCGGAATTACATGCCCCTGATATCCGACCATATCAATAGAGTAAAGTCCAAACCATACTTTCTGAGTTGCTTTAACACCTTCTGTGGCAACTGTCCATGCATTCTGGAGATTCGGATGAATCATGATCATACCGATAACTGCACCCAGATACGGGTTTGCACCAAACACTTTAGCACCGCTGTATGCGATGAGGATTGGCAGGAACGTATATGCCGTATTACTGAAAAGCTGTGCAAATGTATAAATAGAACCGCTGGTATCAATATTCAAAAATCCATTGTTTACCATGAAGTTCAGTGCTTCCATAATTCCCATCAGGAAACCGCTTGCAACAATTGCAGGAATAATCGGCACAAAAATATCTCCAAGTGTCTTGATCAGTCTCTGTACCGGATTTGCCCTGGAAGCCGCAACTTTTTTCAGCTCTTCTTTACTGCTCTCAGAAACTCCTGCAATCCGGATGAACTCATCATATACTTTATTAACTACACCTGTTCCCAGAATGATCTGCATCTGTCCCTGCGCAAAGAAAACACCTTTTACACCTTCAATGTTCTCAACATATTCCTTATCAGCCTTTGAATTATCACTGATAACCAGGCGAAGACGTGTGGCACAATGAGCTGCGGAAATAATATTTTCTTTTTTACCGATATGGTCATATATCTCCTGTGCTGTTTTTCTGTAATCCATAATATCCTCCTTTTATGGAATCGTTCTCATATAAATGTACACTTTGAAGTTCTCACATATTGAACAAATTTCACTTGTTAATCTTATAAAAATACCTTTTAACCTTAATATCATCTTATACCATTCCAAATTTACTCTGATATCTGATTATAACTCAGCAGATGTCTTGCACTCTCACGATATTTCTTATCTGATCACCAATATGTATTTCCTATGGATTGTATGTACTTTTATGGAATCGTTCTCATATATGCTATTATATCTGGGCGTTTTTTATTTGTAAATATGTAACATATCACAAATATTATATCCATTTTTTATATATTATTTCCAAAACACTCCCTTTAATATATATGTAAATCCAATTATTCAGAAAAAAAGAACTCTGATGATTGCCTCAGAGTTCCTTTTTCATGTTCAGTCATATATTTCGGTGAGACTCTCTGAGTACCACCTTACATCCCATTTTTATTTCTTTATGTACAGATGATGTTTCCTTAGATTCTATCAAATCTACCAGCACTTTTGCTGATTCCATTCCACTTGTCTTATAAAAAAAATGTACAGTAGTTAGCTTTGGTTCTATGATCTTTCCCAGAAAACTGTCTCCCATTCCGGCAATCTGAACCTGTTGAGGAATCTGATATCCGTTCTCCTTCAGCCAATTTGCCGCTCCAACTGCCATGGTATCTGTTGCACAGATCAATGTATCTACATCGGGATGCTCCGTAAAAAGTTCTTTCGCTTTCTCATATCCTGACTCTAATGTGAAATTTCCGCATTTTACACATCCACTTTCCAATGTGATCTGATTTTCTCCAAGAACCTTCTCCACACCTGATTTTCGCTGCCTGCCAACTGCCTCATCTTTATCCGTAACTGTAATATATCCAAACTTCTTTCCTGTCTTCACCATCTGTTCAGTAAGATTTACAGCAGCCTTATAATCGTCCTGAAAAATACATGGATAACCATCCAGCTGTTGTCCAAGTAAAACAATCGGAACTTTAAATCCCTTCATCATTTCCCTGTGCTGTTTTGTCAATATGGTGGCAATAAAAATAACACCATCGACCTGATTATCCCTAAACAGTGAAAGATATTTCAATTCTTCTTCAACACTGTTATTTGTATTTGCCAGTATCAGCTGATATCCTTTTTTGGTAAGTATGTCACTGATTCCGGCAACTTCCCGGCTGATCGTATTGGAATCTATCTTTGGCAGAATTACTCCGACCAGTTTTGTCTTCTTAGTACGCAGCCTCTGCGCCTGTGAAGAAGGCTGATACCCGGTTTCTTCAATAACTCTGCTGATATTTTTTTTCTTTTCCTCACTGACATAACCATTGTTCAGATACCTGGATACGGTAGCTCTGGAGACCCCTGCCAGTTTGGCAATCTCATTAATATTCATATAAAAAGCTCCTCTTTCATGCTGTCTGTATAATTTCCAAAAGTATTTTTATAACCAGCAGTATTTTATGATGCTAGTGTGCCCCTAACCTGATATCCACGAATTGTTAACTGCTGAATCACTACATATTTTGTATTATACTACACATATCATTTCTGTTGCAAATATCAAAGTACTGTTTATACGTTACTGTCTCGGCCCTATACCAAATTAAGGGCTGCCGATCTACGGCAGCCCTGTTTTTTTCTTCTATTTCATTATGGAAGATATTCAATCGGATCTATTGGTTCTCCATCCTTTTTCATTGCAAAATAAAGATTGGTTCCTTCTGTGCTGTAATATTTTGTAGGCTGTGCAATATATCCTATCGTCGTTCCCTTTTTAATTGTATCTCCTTCTGACACTGTCAGATCTGTAAGCTGTCCATAAACAGCCTGATATCCATTTCCAAGTTCCATTGTCAGTGTAGTACCCGTCTGCGCATTCTGCTCTATAGAATAAACCTTGCCATTAACAGCAGCTACCACAGGTGCTCCCTCTACTGCACCGACAGCAATAGCCGGACTCAATTTATACTGATCAAGCGTCGGAAAATAAGTAGTCTGATCCATACTGTAATCAAGGAGAACATTTCCATTCACCGGCCACTCCATTAATGTATCTTCCGAAAAATTTACTGTCGCAAGATTCAGGGCCGATGCCGAAACATCTGTTGCTTCATCTGCCTGATCTTCTGATATCGTCTGGGATTTCATATTTGCATTTACTGATGATTCTTCTGCTTGCTGAGAATTTACAGCATTGTCAGTCTTATCCACATCTGCAGTATTATCTGATTCATTATTATCCACAGTATTCTGAGCTGTTTCCCCATACATTCCTTGTTTTTGGAATGTAACCTTTGTATCATCCAAATCTTCCCCGTCATCGGATATCCACTGATTTTCTGACTCCACATGATTCGTTCCTGCATCTTCACTCAATTGTTCTTCCGTATCCTGTGTACTTTCACCGACATTTTCTGTTTTTTCTTCAGGAGTTTTCTCTTTGACCGGGGAGGTACCTAACTGATAAACTGTAATTCCCAATGCTGCTACAGCGGCCAGTCCAACGGAATTGGCAATGATTCTTGTCACTTTGTTATTCATCATATTCCTTTCACCTCTGTTTTCATCTTCATATCTATAGGGTGTCCAGAATATTCGTATCTATTCAGCAATTTACAGATTTTATGTTCAGCACATCCATCTCAGGAAAATAATATTGTAAGATCTCTTTTGCATTCGCAGACTCCTTTGCCATCTCATTCCCTCCATATTGTGAGAATCCTAATCCATGACCTTTTCCTCTACATAAAAATCGTACTTCCTTTCCAGACTTCTGAATTGTAAAATTTGAGGACGTGAGTCCCATTCCTTTTCTGAATGCCTCGCCTTCCAACACTTTCCCGTCAGCCAGAATTTCTGTAACATAACCGGCACTGTCCCTGGATTTTATTTCAATTCTTTCCGGAAGGATATTTTTATTTATGTATACACTATTCAAATAATCTTTTGCATTTTTATCCACAAGACTGTGTACGGATCTGAGATACGAATCATCTTCGTTGTGGAAAACTTCCATTCCATCTCTTGTCTGTCCTGCACTTAATTCATGATAGGGAACTAACTTTAATTCTTTATTCCATACAATGACTTTTCCTTCTGTTTCTGTTACTGCTTTTTCGTACTTATTCTGTAAAATTACACAAGCCAGGGATTTCCCCTCCATCTCTTCCTTTATCTGACATAAAGTTATTGCCAGATTTTTCTCCTCTTTCATTGTCCGGTAAAAATTTGATCTTGCTATGATTGTTTGTGCTTTTATAGTCTCAAGTTCATATTTGTCTTCAATCTGCGATGAAACGATCACCGGCAGAAGCATTTCCACATTAAATTTTTTATTGATCAATGTAGTGTTGGCACCATTAAAAATAATTGTAACTATATAGGGAACAAAAAACAGAGCAAAGATTCCCGTTGTTCCAGGGAAAAAAGACTTTCTCATATCAGACCATCATTATAAACTTCTTCTTTTTAGTATATACATATATATTTATCTGTATGTATATTATTTATAACACTTCTGTTATATAGCAATTCTCGTAAATAATGCATATTGATCCTGCTCATCAGAACATAAAATCCTGCTGAACTGTCTCAAATTCATTAATTGAGAGGACTGCGATAGTTTCTGCATACGGGGCTTCATTACCCCGTATTAAAATATACAGCCCTATTTATTCTATTCTGGATTCGTGGTTCATTCCAGTAAATGATTTTATTTTTTCTGTTGTTCTTTTTATCATCCGGACGCAAAACAGTTCTGTCTTTTTTAGAATCTGTATCTTTTATGCAGATTCTTTTCTTGTCTTCAATGACTCCCATTACAAAGCAAATAAGAGCAGTCATGATTAACTGAAAATATTTTTTCAGATTCTTTAAAGGACTCTTCATAAAAACTCCTCCTGTTCTGCATTACATCTACTGACTTCAAACAGCCTGTCCACCGTTAAGACTGCGCACTTCCTACGGTTAATGGTATCAGGTACTAATAATATATGAAAAAGCATAAAACTTTAGAACTTTTTTATTTCTCTATAGTAATTCCATAAAATGATGTTAGGGTTAAAAAAACACAAAAAAACTTCTGTGATATTCTCACAGAAGTTTTAAAGTGAAGCATCGGGGATTCGAACCCCGGACAACTTGATTAAAAGTCAAGTGCTCTACCGACTGAGCTAATGCTCCATATTATTTAATTATCACTTTCAAAGTGAATGCCCAGAGCCGGAATCGAACCAGCGACACGAGGATTTTCAGTCCTCTGCTCTACCAACTGAGCTATCTGGGCAAAATAGCGGGGACAGGATTTGAACCTATGACCTTCGGGTTATGAGCCCGACGAGCTTCCAGACTGCTCCACCCCGCGATATTAATTTTTAAAATCAAAAGCCGATGATCGGACTCGAACCGATAACCTGCTGATTACAAATCAGCTGCTCTGCCAATTGAGCCACATCGGCTTAGCTGTTAAGCTAAGTGGATGGAGAAGGATTCGAACCTTCGAAAGCGTTGCTAACAGATTTACAGTCTGCCCCCTTTGGCCACTCGGGAATCCATCCAAGTATGGAACCTATAGGGCTCGAACCTATGACCCTCTGCTTGTAAGGCAGATGCTCTCCCAGCTGAGCTAAGATTCCATATCCATATGCAATTTACCAAACTCGTCAGCTCATTGCTAACGACCCAGAAGAGACTCGAACTCTCGACCTTCGCCGTGACAGGGCGACGCTCTAACCAACTGAGCCACTGGGCCATTTAAAGGTTTGCACCTTCAAAACTACATACATGTTGACATTTCCTTGAGATTCATTCTTCCTGCGATTCTTGGTCAAGCCCTCACCCGATTAGTAACAGTCAGCTCCATGCATTGCTGCACTTCCACCTCTGCCCTATCTACCTCGTCGTCTTCAAGGGGGTTTACTTCTTAACGAATGGGATATCTCATCTTAAGGGGGGCTTCACGCTTAGATGCCTTCAGCGTTTATCCCTTCCGGGCTTGGCTACTCGGCCGTAGACTTGGCAGTCTAACCGATGCACCAGCGGCCCGTCCATCCCGGTCCTCTCGTACTAAGGACAGCTCCTCTCAGATATCCTACGCCCACGCCGGATAGGGACCGAACTGTCTCACGACGTTCTGAACCCAGCTCGCGTACCGCTTTAATGGGCGAACAGCCCAACCCTTGGGACCTACTACAGCCCCAGGATGCGATGAGCCGACATCGAGGTGCCAAACCACTCCGTCGATGTGAACTCTTGGGAGTGATAAGCCTGTTATCCCCAGGGTAGCTTTTATCCGTTGAGCGATGGCATTCCCACTTAATACCACCGGATCACTAAGCCCTACTTTCGTACCTGCTCCACCCGTCGGTGTCGCAGTCAAGCTCCCTTCTGCCTTTGCACTCTTCGAATGGTTTCCGTCCATTCTGAGGGAACCTTTGGGCGCCTCCGATACCCTTTCGGAGGCGACCGCCCCAGTCAAACTCCCCGTCTGGCATTGTCCCACCGCCGGGTCACGGCGGCTGGTTAGAAACCCAATACTGCAAGGGTGGTATCCCAACAGCGGCTCCATGGCAACTGGCGTTACCATCTCCTAGCCT
>NZ_CP102267.1:0-30000 GCF_025148125.1 Blautia wexlerae DSM 19850 | reverse complement strand
ATCGGACATTTTGATTTCGTTGCAGCTTTAAAACTTCCACCTTTAAATTCCTGCGGATGATTGCCGTCTTTGCTTCTGGTTCCCTCGGCAAAAATCAGATAGTTTCTTCCTGCCTTTACTTCTTTGATAACATTAATGATTACCTGCATAGATTGTTTGACATCATCACGGTCAATCATAAACGCTTTCATGCATGCAAATACCTGCTTCAGAAATGGTACGTTTGTCAGCTCTTTTTTTGCCACTACCGAGAAAGGTACCGGACACACCTGTATGATTGCAAGTACATCAAATAATCCCTGATGATTGGGAAAGAAAATAAACCCATTTTCTTTTGGAATATTTTCCATACCATGACCGTCAATTACCAGATTACCGCCTTTCACTGCTCTGTTATCTACATATTTAAGAAGCTGATATCTCTGTTCTTCACTGTAACGTTCTGCATGCGATGCATACCAGCATAACTTAAACCATCCATATGGAACAAAAAAGAGATTTCTAAATACCATCAGTAATATTCTTTTCATTTTTTTGCCCTCGATATATTACACTCCTGCTTTTTCCGAAATTTTGTCTTCATATCCCGGATTTTTCTTGATAAATGTTTCATATGCTTTGGTATACGTCTTGTAAGCATCTGTCTTCATAAATTGGACATATGCTGTAGCCGCCTGAGTTTTCATATCATCTGTGATCTGTGATGGTGCCATGATATAATAAGTTTTATCCTGTTTACCAACCATATAAGTTTCAACACATGGATATTCCTGATCATCCTCCAGGATCAGATTGTAGGTTATGTATACATAACTGTACTTGTCATTTTCAGAAAGGATCTCACAATCCTGAACAGATACTTTCTTAGGATTATGTGCCGCAAAATATTTGAGTGTTGCTGTAATCTCTGTCTGAAGATCTGCTTCTGTATTATCTGCCTGGTTATAGCACTCCTTCACTTTCTTTTCTTTCCCGTCAGTATAGGACTGAATCAATTCCTCTGTTACTTTTTCCGGTGATTTATGACTCACTCCCCCGCATCCTGCCACACAGAGTGTCAGTAATACCAACACTCCGGCTGCAAGATATCTGTACCATTTCTTCATGGTTATTCCTCTTCCCCTCTGTTCTCATCCTGTGTCTCCTGATCTGTCGGCTGATCAGATTCTTCTGTTTCTGCACTGTCCGTAATTTCCACTGCTGCCTGCTGTGCATTTGTATCTTTTTCTTCTTTATCTCTCACTTTAGCTACACTGGCTACAGTGACACCCTCTGTAAGATTGATCAGTTTTACACCCGATGTAATTCTTCCAAGAATGGAAATATCAGCGCAGGCGATTCTGATGATAATACCTTCCGTAGTGATCAGCATTACTTCATTATCTTCATTTACAGCTCTTGCTCCGATTACATCACCGGTTTTCTCGGTAATCTTATAACATTTTACACCTTTACCGCCACGATTCTGACAGGTAAATTCGCCCATAGAAGTACGTTTACCCATACCATTTGCAGAAACTATCAGCAGACAATCTCCCTGAGAATTCAGCTGCATTGCTACCACTTCGTCTCCATCATCGATATTCATACCGCGTACGCCCATAGAAGTTCTGCCTGTACTTCTTACATCTGTTTCTTTAAAACGGATACACATACCATCTTTTGTAACAAGTATTATATCCTTCTTATCATCTGTAAGCTTAACCTCGATCAGTTCATCATCATCACGCAATGTGATAGCTGCCAGTCCGTTTTTACGCACATTCGCATATTCTTTAATCGGTGTTTTCTTTACCAGGCCATTCTTCGTAGCCATCATCAGATAATGACCATCTTCAAATTTGCGGAGCGGGATTACTGCAGTGATACATTCCCCCGGCATAAGCTGTAACAGATTAATAATCGCAGTTCCTCTTGCAGTACGTCCTGCCTCCGGAATCTCATATGCCTTCAGACGATATACCCTTCCTGTATTTGTAAAGAACATCAGATAATGATGGGTAGTTGTCATCAGAAGTTCTTCAATGTAGTCATCCTCAAGAGTCTGCATTCCCTTGATTCCTCTTCCACCTCTGTTCTGGCTTCTGAAATTATCTACTGTCATTCTCTTAATATATCCAAGTTTGGTCATTGTGATCACTGTATTCTCTCTCGGAATCAGATCCTCTGTAGAAATATCGTATACATCATATCCGATAGAAGTCTTTCTGTCGTCTCCGTATTTCTCTGCAATTGCAAGAATTTCTTCACGAATCACGCGAAGAAGAAGACTTCTGTCCGCAAGGATAGCCTCGTATTTACGGATTTTTTCCATTAAATCAGCATATTCTGCTTCCAGCTTCTCTCTTTCCAGACCTGTCAGAGCACGCAGACGCATATCTACGATTGCCTGTGCCTGAACATCTGTCAGTTCAAAGCGATCCATTAACTCCTGTTTTGCGATCTGCACATTCTGCGAAGCTCTGATAATACGGATCACCTCATCAATATTGTCCAGTGCTTTCAGCAGACCTTCTAAAATGTGAGCTCGCTCTCTTGCTTTATTCAGGTCATATTTCGTTCTTCTGGTCACTACATCTTCCTGATGAGCCAGATAATATTCCAGCATCTGTTTCAGGTTTAATACCTTCGGTTCCAGACTTCCGTTATTCGGAATAAGTGAAAGCATATTTACGCCAAAAGTATCCTGTAACTGCGTATGCTTATACAGTAAATTCAAAACTACATTTGCATTTGCATCCTTGCGCAGATCAATACAGATTCTCATTCCCTCACGACTGGAATGGTCATTCAGGTCTGTGATTCCGTCAATCTTTTTATCTCTTACAAGTTCTGCAATCTTTGAGATCAGACGCGCTTTATTTACCAGATACGGAAGCTCTGTGACAATAATTCTGGACTTTCCGTTTGGAAGAGTCTCAATATTTGTCACTGCACGTACACGAATCTTACCGCGACCTGTTCTGTATGCTTCTTCAATCCCTCTTCTTCCAAGAATCGTCGCACCAGTAGGAAAATCAGGACCTTTTACAATATCCAGAATCTCTTCCATAGTCGTTTCGCGTTGTTCTTCAATGATATTGTCTATAATCTTGACAACAGCATCCACAACCTCTCTCAGATTATGAGGAGGGATATTGGTAGCCATACCTACTGCAATACCTGAAGTTCCGTTCACCAGAAGATTCGGATAACGGGACGGCAGTACAACCGGCTCTCTCTCTGTTTCATCAAAGTTTGGCTGGAAGTCAACAGTATCTTTGTTGATATCTGCCAGCATTTCCATGGAAATCTTACTCAGACGTGCCTCAGTGTATCGCATGGCCGCTGCCCCGTCACCATCTACGGAACCAAAGTTTCCATGTCCGTCTACCAGCGGATATCTGGTAGACCATTCCTGTGCCATATTTACAAGTGCTCCATAAATAGAACTGTCACCATGTGGATGATATTTACCCATTGTATCACCGACAATACGCGCACATTTACGATGCGGTTTGTCAGGACCATTATTCAGTTCTATCATGGAATACAATACACGTCGCTGAACCGGTTTCAGACCATCTCTTACATCAGGCAGTGCTCTGGAAGCGATAACGCTCATGGCATAGTCAATATAAGAGTCCTTCATGGTCTTTTCCAGATCCACCTCGTGGACTTTGTCAAAAATATTATCTTCCATTTATCTATTCTCCCTATTATCAGATATCCAGATTCTTTACAAATCTTGCATTCTCTTCAATAAATTCACGTCTCGGCTCTACCTTGTCACCCATCAGTGTAGTAAATGTAAGGTCAATCTCAGAAGTCGCAGCCTCATCCATGGTAACCTTAAGCAGGATTCGTTTCTCAGGATCCATTGTCGTCTCCCAAAGCTGGTCTGCATCCATCTCTCCAAGACCTTTATAACGCTGGATCTTGTTATTTCCGTCACGTCCGATTTCTGTCAGAATCTGATTCAGTTCATCATCGTCGTATGCATACCATACTTTCTTGTTCTTCTCCACCTTGTATAATGGCGGCTGTGCAAGATACACATATCCCTGTTTGATAAGCTCAGGCATAAAACGATACAGGAAAGTCAGCAGAAGGGTTGCGATGTGCGCACCATCGACATCGGCATCAGTCATAATAATAATCTTATGATAACGAAGTTTACTGATATCAAAATCTTCATGAATTCCTGTTCCGAAAGCTGTGATCATAGCTTTGATCTCTGCATTTGCATAAATCTTATCCAGACGTGCTTTCTCTACATTCAGGATCTTACCTCTCAGTGGAAGGATAGCCTGTGTTACACGATTTCTGGCTGTTTTTGCAGAGCCACCGGCGGAATCTCCCTCTACAATGTAGATTTCACAGTTCTCAGGATTCTTATCTGAACAGTCTGCAAGCTTTCCAGGAAGTGACATATTATCAAGTGCTGATTTTCTTCTGGTCAGATCACGAGCCTTACGTGCAGCCTCACGTGCTCTCTGTGCAAGAACTGATTTCTCTACTGTAGTTTTCGCTACTGTTGGATTCTGCTCAAGGAAAATCTCAAGCTGCTTGCTCACCACGCTGTCAACAGCCCCTCTTGCTTCACTGTTTCCAAGCTTCTGTTTTGTCTGACCTTCAAACTGGGGATTCTCAATCTTAACACTGACGATTGCAGTCAGACCTTCGCGGATATCATCGCCACTCAAATTGGGTTCACTGTCTTTAAGCAGCTTGTTCTTTCTGGCATAATCATTGAACGTCTTTGTCAGGGCATTTCTGAAACCTACAATATGAGTACCACCCTCAGGTGTATTAATATTATTTACAAATCCATAGCAGTTCTCTGTATAAGAATCATTGTGCTGCATGGCAACCTCTACAGACACACCGTTCTGCTGTCCTTCGCAGTAAATGATTTCCGGGTAAAGCGCTTCCTTGCTTCTGTTCAGATAGCTTACAAATTCACGGATACCACCTTCATAATGGAAAACTTTCTCTCTTTCCATTCCTTCTCTGGTATCTTTAAGAGAAATCTTCAATCCCTTTGTCAGGAATGCCATCTCTCTCAAACGCTGTTTCAGAATGTCATAATCATATACTGTTTCCTCAAATATTTCTTTATCCGGAAGGAAGACAACTGTTGTTCCGGTCTTATCCGGTTGGCAGTCTCCCACAACCTTCAGAGGATACATAGTTTTACCGCGTTCATATCTCTGCTGATAAATCTTACCTTCATGATAGATCCTTACTTCAAGCCATGTGGAAAGTGCATTTACTACAGACGCACCTACTCCGTGAAGACCACCGGATACCTTGTACCCTCCGCCTCCAAATTTACCGCCGGCATGAAGAATGGTAAATACTACTTCTACAGCAGGAATCCCTGCTTTATGATTGATTCCTACCGGAATACCACGTCCGTTATCTACAACTGTGATAGAGTTGTCCGGATTAATAACTACCTGAATCTCTGTACAAAATCCTGCCAGTGCTTCATCAACCGCGTTATCTACAATCTCATAAACCAGATGATGAAGACCTCTGCCGGATGTACTTCCGATATACATACCTGGTCTCTTTCGTACGGCTTCCAAACCTTCCAGAATCTGGATTTGATCCGCTCCGTATTCTGTATTTTCTCCGCCCATTTCTTTCCTCCTGTTATATATACTTATCACCAGAATATATCTGAAAACC
This sequence comes from Blautia wexlerae DSM 19850, assembly GCF_025148125.1. Taxonomy (NCBI): domain Bacteria; kingdom Bacillati; phylum Bacillota; class Clostridia; order Lachnospirales; family Lachnospiraceae; genus Blautia; species Blautia wexlerae. Next base: position 24,324 of record NZ_CP102267.1, on the reverse strand, counting down.
CCTGCGTGAAAATTATAGACAGGTTTTCAAATATATTCTGGTATCTGGACATAATAATACAAATTTATTATAGCACAAAAGCCCGTTCCTTGCCACAGCCTGAATAAAAAAGAATCCCCGAAAACGGGAATTCTTCTGTATGTTAATCTTATTCTTCGGTTTTATTGATGAGGTACTGATAGACATCTCTCTTCGTCATTCCTCTGTCATTTGCTACCATTTTCATAGCTTCTTTTCTTGAATGTCCCTGATTTTCATAGATTTCCATGTGTTCTTCTATGGTAATTTTTTCCCAGGATGCCTTCTGTTCCTCTTCCATCTCCTGTCTGCTTCTGCCTTCAATCACCAGCACACACTCTCCAAGCGGCTTCTCTGTCTGATAATAGAGGATCAGCTCCTCGATAGTCGTATGGAATGCAGTCTCATGTCTTTTCGTCAGTTCCCTGCAAAGAGTCATTCTGCGATTTCCGAGAGTTTCCTTCAATTCCTCCAGAGTTCTTACCAGTCTGTGAGGAGCCTCATAGAGAATGATAGTTCTCGTTTCATTCTTCAGTTCTTCCAGAATCAGTTTTCTTTCTTTTTTATCTGCCGGAAGAAATGCTTCAAAAGCGAATCTTCTGGTTGGAAGTCCGGACAGAGTCAGGGCAGTGATACAGGCAGCAGGTCCCGGAAGAGAAGTTACTTCAATCCCCGCTTCATAACACATTGCCGCAAGCTCCTCTCCCGGATCTGAGATCCCCGGAGTTCCCGCATCTGTGATCAGTGCAATATTCTGCCCTTCCTGCATTTTACTGATCAGAACATATGCCTTATCAATTTTGTTGTACTCATGATAACTGGTCATAGGTGTTTTTATATCAAAATGGTTCAGCAGTTTAATACTGTTTCTGGTATCCTCTGCTGCAATAAGATCCACTTCTTTCAATGTTCGAAGTACCCGGAGTGTAATATCCTCCAGATTTCCTATGGGTGTTGCACATAAATACAATTTACCACTCATAATTTGTTTCCTCTCATATTACTTTGCAAATAAAATTCTGTTAAATCATATCATAAATCTTCAGTATATTTTCTGTATAGACTCCCGGCTCTTTATATACGATCAGAGGAGGTTCCACTGTAACTCTGGAATTTCCTCCCTTTAATGCCTCGATCAGAACCATGTTTGGTTCTCTGTCTATGTATGGATATACAAGCTGCATCTTTTTCGGTTCCAGACGATACTTTGTGAGAACATTCATAATCTCAGCCAGTCTGAACGGTCTGTGGACCATATAAAATCTTCCACGTTCTTTCAGAACCTTTGATGCCTGGCTCACCACATCCTCCAGATTACAGAGTACTTCATGTCTGGCAATTGCTTTTGGCATATCCGGATTGCGAAGCCCATGCTGTCCGATCATATAAGGCGGATTACTTGTCACTACATCAAAAGAAGCTGCCCCAAAAATATCAGCAGCCTCCTTAATATCACCCCGTACGATCTCAACATCGTCCTCCAGATGATTATATCTGACACTGCGTCCGGCCATATCTGCACACTCTTTCTGAATCTCAAGACCTGTAAAGTGTTTCCCATTTGTTTTGGTTTTAAGCAGGATCGGGATAATTCCCGTTCCTGTTCCCAGATCCAGAGCAGTCTCACCCTTTTTTACTTTTGCAAAGCCGGAAAGAAGAACTGCATCCATCCCAAAACAGAATTTATCCGGATCCTGTATCACATAATATCCGTTCTGAAGATCATCTATACGTTCATTATCTTTTACCAGCTGATCAGTCATTTAATTTGGAATCTCCTTTTTTATCTTCCAGATTTCCAAGTTCTTTTAATTCTTTTTCAGAGACTTTGACTTTCTTCTTTCTCGGTCTGAATTTCAGGTCATCTACCGGAAATTCCTGAATTTCTTTCTCGTCATTGATCTCTACAATTACCTTTACACGTTGACGAAGCACGTTTACACTGTGTACAGTTCCGGTAAGCCCATCCGGAGTTGTAACTGTATCTCCCAGTCCCGGAAGCTTTTTATTCAGCTCTTCATATGTTTCCTGCTCGTTCTTCAGGCAGCACATCAGTCTTCCGCACACACCGGAAATCTTTGTCTGGTTAAGGGACAGATTCTGCTCTTTTGCCATCTTTATGGATACCGGTGCAAACTCAGACAGATATGTGTGGCAGCACAGACATCTTCCGCAGATACCGATTCCTCCCAGAATCTTTGTCTCATCCCGAACACCAATCTGACGAAGTTCGATACGCGTTTTAAAAATTGCTGCCAGATCTTTTACCAATTGGCGAAAATCAATTCTGCCGTCAGCAGTGAAATAAAACAGCACTTTATTATTATCAAATGTATACTCTGCATCTATCAGTTTCATTTCCAGACCATGTTCACGAATCTTCTTCTGACAGATTTTAAATGCCTCTCTCTCTCTGACTCTGTTCTGTGCCTCTCTCTCGTCGTCCTCCTTTGTTGCCACACGAAGAACTTCTTTGAGAGGGTGAACAACATCTTCCTCACCTACTTCTCTTGGTGCAAGTACGACTTTCCCGTATTCAATTCCCCGGGCTGTCTCCACGATCACGTGATCGCCTGTTTTAATTTCATAATCTTTAGGACTGAAATAATAAATCTTACCTACATTACGAAATCTCACGCCTACTACTTTTGTCATTCTATTTCTCCCTGATCGTCAGGAACAGCAATTCAAATGCCAGATCAAAATTAACATTTGCTTTCAGACGTACCTTTGTCTTCTGAATAGAATCCAGAATGTTCTCCAGATTCTCGTAGGAACGCTGCTTTGCCTGTTCTCTGATAAAATTAATTTCCTGTTTAAATACCAGATTGTCAATCTCCTGTGTTGCCTTAAACATCAGGACATCTCTGAACCAGAACTGGAAAATATCCAGATAATCGTTGATATTCTGTTTGTCCTCAGAAAGACTCTTAATCGCATCTGACAGTTCATAAACTTCCATGGTGTTTGCATATTTAAGAATCCTCAGTGCATTCTGAGTCATCTCTGCAAACTCCTGAGAAGTAGCTGCTTCTTTTGCCCTTCCAATACTGCCCTGTGCAAAGGATGCGTCAATCTCCGCCTGGTAATCCGGAACATGAAGATGCTCCATCAGATATTTCTTTACAAGACCGTCATCCACTACCTTCAGATCAAGACGAACACATCTTGACTGAATAGTCGGCAGCAGTCCCCCGATATTATTAGTCAGCAAAAGAATCACTGCATATTCCGGCGGCTCTTCAATTGTTTTAAGAAGAGCATTCTGTGCCTGTGGTGTCATAAGATCTGCATCTGCAATAATATAAATCTTGTAAGGACTGTAATATGGTCTGATATCTATATCATTGATCACCTGATCCCTGATCTCGTCAATTGTGATCGTTCCAGGTTTCTCATGACTGACCATAATAATGTCCGGATGATTCTTACCCATCGCCTTTTTGCAGGAGTCGCATTTCTGGCAGGGTTCTGTACCTCCGGCCTCACACTGAAGTGTTGCCGCAAAAGTCCCTGCAAGGAGCTTCTTACCAGAACCTGGTTCGCCGGTAAAAATATAAGAATGCGATATTTTTCCTGATTCTATTGCATTTTTTAAATGTCCGATAATCTCTTCATGTCCGATAATATTGTTAAATCCCATCATAAGAATCACCTCACCAGTCCGTTTTGTAAGATATTATACCATAAAAGAAGAACTATTGCACAGACTTTATATAATTTGCGATTTCTTTCACACAGTCATCAAGATTTATATTCTGAAAACGTTTCTCTATCCCTGCGTTCAGAATATTTTCCTCTGAAAAATCCGACTGATCTGCAATAAATCTTCTACACATTTCCTCATATCTTGGATTTTCCTGTTCTCTCTCTCTATTAAGAGCACGACTCAGTCTTTCTCCATCTTCTACCTGGACATAAACAGGACAGACTGCATCTTCCCCATAGTATTTACGCATCTTTTTAAATGACTCCAGAGTACCGATTCCCAGATAATCGGAATCTGCAAGGTTCACCTGACCATCATCTGCAGTGAAATAAGTCCATATCCCATAAACCGTATGATATGCTCTCTCCTCGATAAGATTTCCGTTTTTTCTGAATTCTTCCAGTTTTCCGTCATCTACAAAATAATAATTTTTTCCATCCTGCTCTCCTGCCCTGATCGGGCGGGTTGTATACAGAATAAGTGTTTTCAAATTCAATTCTTTATGTGCGGCCAGAAGTGAATAGATTCTGTCTTTTCCGGATGCACTCTTTCCCATGATGTAAAAAATCTTTCCCATATCTGTTATGTTATTCCTTTGCCGGACTGTATTCTTCCTGTCCAATTTCATTTCGGGCAGCTACGCAGATTGTTTCAGCAGATGTATCACTGAGTCCCTGTACTTCCAGCCCCTGTTCCATGTATCTTCTCACATTTCTTACAAATTGTCCAGTTATCTGCTCTCCCGGCACAATAATCGGAATTCCGGGCGGATACAGATAAGCAAACTCTGCACTGACTTTGCCAACACTTTCTTTCAGAGAATATCGCCTTTGCTGCGCATCCACTGCCTGAGAAATTGTCATAAGCTGTGTCATTCTCGCATGAGAAGTATGATACTGCGATTCCTCCGACTCATCTGTTTGCTGTATCTCTGCATCAATCTCTTCAATTGCAGTACACAGTCTCTCAAACCCCTCTTCTGTATCTCCCACTGCTGCAATTCCAAGAACATATTTCTCAGCCGCCATTTCCATTTCAATGTGATATCTGTCACGAAGTATCTGATGGAGAAGATGTCCGTTAACAGAAGTTCCGACTGTGGAGAACAACAGCTTGGATCTGTCAAAATCATAGATTCCACTGCCTTCGATCATAGAACCTTCGATCAGTTTTATTTTTTCACACTTTGAAAGACGCTGTCTGGCCTTCTCCAGATTGAAGGTAAATTCGCGAAACATTTGCTGCCCGTCTTTTCTCAGTTTATCCATACATGCATCCATACTCGCCATCAGAATATACGACGGACTGCTGGTCTGGTAAATCCCCATAAATCTCTTTATCTTTTCCACATCTGCCATATCACTGCATATATGAAGCACCGCCGTCTGAGTCATAGATGGCAGCGTTTTATGGAAACTCTGTATTACAATGTCAGCTCCCAGATCAGCAGCAGACACCGGAAAATATTTAGAATAATGAAGATGTGCACCATGTGCTTCATCCACAATAAGAGGAATCTTATGTCTGTGTACAACTTCTGCAATTGTCTTTATATCAGACACAACGCCGTCATATGTAGGCGAAGTAAGCAGAAAAGCCTGCACATCCGTATTTTCTTCCAGATATCTTTCCACACGTTCAGGAGAAATTCCTCCGTTTATCCCCAGTCTCTGATCTTCATGTGGATAAATATAGACCGGCTGAAGCTCACGTAAATACAATGCATGGTAAACAGCCTTGTGACAGTTCCTCGCGACAAGTATCTTCCCACCTTTATTTACACTTGCACTGACTGCTGCCAGAAGAGCCGCCGTACTTCCATTTACACTGAAGAAACATTTCTTTGTCCCATAAATCTGAGCTGCATATTCCTGTGCTTCTTTCAAAATTCCTTCCGCATGATGAAGATTGTCAAATCCTGAAATCTCTGTAATATCTCTCTCAAAAAGAAAATCATCTGCTGAAGATGCCCGGTTTCTCTTATGCCCCGGCATGTGAAACGGATAATAGTCAGACTGCCCATAGCTTTCTAATTTTTTATATAATCTTTCCATTTTTTTCCTTTTTATACTATTGTGCCAACAAGTTGATTTCTCGAACAATCTTGCGTTCCAAATTTCCCACTGATTATTGCCTTTTCGTGCCTGAAATATGGAACTTCCCTGATTCAGTTAAACTTTAAATCTGTATCCTACGCCCCAGATTGTTTCAATATACTGAGGTTTTGCAGTATTAAATTCAATTTTCTCCCGGATCTTCTTGATATGGACAGTGACTGTTGCAATATCTCCCACAGATTCCATATCCCAGATTTCCCGGAACAACTCTTCCTTGGTAAACACTCTGTTCGGATTCTCTGCAAGGAAGGTAAGCAGATCATATTCCTTGGAAGTAAATGTTTTCTCCTCTCCGTTTACCCATACGCGGCGTGCAGTCTTATCAATCTTGATCCCGCGGATCTCCACAATATCATTTTTGCGTACATTGGAACCGATCAGACGATTATATCTGTCCATATGTGCCTTGACTCTGGCTACCAGTTCACTTGGACTGAATGGTTTTGTCATGTAATCATCTGCCCCCAGTCCCAGACCTCTGATTTTATCTATGTCATCTTTCTTTGCAGATACCATGATGATAGGAGTATTTTTTTCCTGTCTTACCTGCCTGCAGATATCAAAGCCATCCACTTCCGGAAGCATCAGATCCAGAATAATCAGGTCAAACTCCTCATTCAGCGCACGCGTCAGTCCGGTGTCTCCTCTGTTGCAGATTTCAACTTCAAATCCGGAAAGCTCCAGATAATCCTTCTCCAGATCTGCAATTGCCTCTTCATCTTCTATAATTAAAATTCTGCTCATTTCATTGGTACCTCCTGATACTTTCTAAGTACAAAATACATGATTGTGCCGATTCCAAGCCTGCTGGTTGCCCAGACCTTTCCTCCATGATCCTCCAGGATCTTTTTCACAATGGAAAGACCGATTCCGCTTCCTCCCTTGGATGAATTTCTCGACACGTCTGTTCTGTAAAAACGATCAAAAATAGACGGCAGATCCTTTGCTGCAATTCCCTTTCCATTATCTTCAATTTCAACCTGAATAAAATCTCCCACATCCTTTATGCGAATCTGGATGATACCTTTGGGTTTATCCATATATTTGATAGCATTGCTGATAATGTTATGAATAACACGCCGAATCTGTTCTCCATCTGCGATCACCTGCACATTATCCTCAACATAATTGGCATATACCAGTTCAATTCCTCTCGTTTCCAGTTCCAGTCCTACTTCTTCTGCGCAATCACTGAAATAATCTTCTACATTCAGTTTACTGAAAGTATATGGAATTCTGTTGGTATCAATCTTTGAATAAAAAGTCAGCTCATTGATCAGATGATCCATCTCATTCGTCTTATTATAAATAGTCTTCACATAACGGTCTATTTTCTCCGGCGTATCCGCTACGCCGTCCATAATCCCCTCTACATATCCCTTTACCGCTGTGATCGGCGTCTTAAGATCATGAGAAATATTGCTGATAAGTTCTTTATTTTCTTTATCCATAAGAACTTTCTCTTCTGCTGATTCCTTCAGCCGCTTTCTCATCTCCTCAAAATCCCGGCAAAGTTCCGAAAACTCATCGTCACCATCTACTTCCAGAACAAAATCAAGATTTCCCTCTTTGATATTCTGAGTGGCTTTCTTTAATTTAACCAGCGGTGTGGCAATACTTCTGTAAATCCATAATCCAATAGATAAAGCTGTGAATACTAATATTACCGTCGCAGTAAACAGCAGATCTTTTGCAATAATCCTTACCTGTGTCTGGCTGTGGGTGGATTCCCCTACTGAAATATCATACACCACTTCCGAGGAATCCTTTGTCTGCTGTGCAAACTTTGTATGACCTAATCCGTACAAAGTTGCCGAAAATAAAAGCAGGGGAACCAGAATACTCATACCGAATCCAACTATAATCCTTGTTTTTAACTTCATCCCGATCATCCTCTATCTGTTGATTTATAAGGTTTCTATAATTTTGCCCTCTGCAAGCATTATATCATAAAGTCTGTTTTACATATCTAAATTTTCTATAAAAAGAACAGGAATCATCTGTCCTGTTCTTTCAGATAATTCCTGTTTTATCCCATTGCACTGCAATTTTTGTGATATTCTGTAATTATTCAGCATTCCACTGTCTGTGCAAGTACTGAACAGTTACGATTTTCTTATTTAAGCAAGGTATTTTTTAAGGTCATCAACTTTGTCCAGATGCTCCCATGGAAGGTCTACATCCGTACGTCCGAAATGTCCATAAGCAGCTGTCTGTCTGTAAATCGGTCTTCTCAGATCAAGCATCTTGATAATTCCCGCCGGGCGAAGGTCAAAGTTCTCACGAATGATCTCAACCAGCTTTGTATCAGAAAGTTTACCGGTTCCGAATGTTTCTACGTGGATAGATGTCGGATGAGCAACACCGATCGCATAGGAAAGCTGAATCTCACATTTATCTGCAAGACCTGCTGCAACAATATTTTTTGCAACATAACGTGCAGCATACGCTGCGGAACGGTCTACCTTTGTACAGTCTTTACCGGAGAAAGCACCGCCGCCATGACGTCCGGTTCCACCGTAAGTATCAACGATGATCTTACGTCCGGTAAGTCCGCTGTCACCATGAGGTCCGCCGATCACGAAACGTCCTGTTGGGTTGATGAAATATTTTGTGTTCTCATCTACCATATCTGCCGGAATGATCTCATCGAAAACATATTTCTTAATGTCCTCATGGATCTGCTCCTGAGTTACATCCGGATCATGCTGTGTAGAGCATACTACTGCATCGATACGGCTTGGTTTTCCGGCTTCATCATATTCTACAGTAACCTGTGTTTTTCCATCCGGTCTTAAATATTTTAATGTACCGTCTTTACGGATCTTCGTTAACTGACGTGCAAGTTTGTGTGCCATGTTGATGGCATATGGCATATACTCTTCTGTCTCATTGGAAGCATAACCAAACTGGATACCCTGGTCACCTGCTCCGATGGCATCAATTTCATCTTCACCCATTTTTGCTTCAAGAGCTTTATCTACGCCAAGAGCGATATCAGCAGACTGTTCATCGATTGCTGTGATAACTGCACATGTATCAGCATCAAATCCATATTTTCCACGTGTATATCCGATTTCACGGATAGTATCTCTTACGATTTTCTGGATATCAACATATGCATTTGTTGTAATCTCACCCATAACAAGTACAAGACCTGTAGTTGTAGCAGTTTCACATGCAACACGACTCATAGGATCTTTTTCCATAAGAGCGTCAAGAATAGCATCGGAAATAGCATCACACATTTTATCCGGATGGCCTTCAGTTACAGATTCAGAAGTAAATAAAATTTTCTCCATTGTGTTCTCCTTTTTTTATTCATTTACAATTGTTTCCCGACCGCAGAATAACCCGCAGCCATTTATGTACTGTATCAACAGATTATTTCTCTCCGCTGATACTTTTCCGTTAACAAAAAGAAACAGCCCGAAGTAATCGGACTGTCTGATTATCTCAACAATCCTCTTATTGTTCGATCACTCGCTCAGGTTGGCACCTTCCTACACAAACAGGGGTTGCCGTGGCTTCGCAGATCCTTTGTATCTCCACCACTCTGAATAAAAGGCTATTACTAATTATTAACTTGCATTAATTAAGATTGCTGCATACCATACAATATACTTAACCCTTACAAATGTCAAGTAATTTTTTGGTATTTTTTATCATCCCACCCTGAGACGGAATTTCTGGATTTCTTTCTCATTGGATACTCTCTCAATCTCAGCACCGAGAGATCTCAGCTTATCTTCAAAATTCTCGTATCCTCTCTGGATATATACGATATCATCAACAACTGTGATTCCATCTGCTGCAAGACCTGCGATCACCAGGGCTGCACCTGCACGCAGATCCGGTGCACTTACTCTCGCACCTGTAAGCTTCTTCACACCATCAATAATTGCTGAATTTCCCTCAACTTTGATGTTTGCTCCCATACGTGAAAGTTCGTCCGCATACTTGAATCTGTTCTCAAAAATACTCTCTGTTACAATACTGGTTCCCTCTGCAAGTGCCAGAGTTACAGCAATCTGTGGCTGCATATCTGTAGGATATCCGGGATATGGAAGAGTCTTTACATGAGTACGGTGAAGTCTCTTTGGTGCACGTACACGAACTGCATCATCAAATTCCTCAACCTCACATCCAATTTCTTCAAGTTTAGCCGTAGTTGCTTCCAGATGCTTCGGAATTACATTCTTAACTGTTACATCTCCGCCTGTTGCTGCCGCAGCAAACATAAATGTACCTGCCTCGATCTGATCCGGAATAATAGAATACTCTGTACGGTGGAGCTTCTCCACACCTTTAATACGGATCACATCTGTACCTGCACCTTTAATATTTGCCCCCATACTGTTCAGGAAGTTGGCAACGTCAACTACATGCGGTTCTCTTGCGGCATTTTCCAAAATAGTACGTCCCGGAGCCAATGAGGCTGCCATCATAATATTGATCGTTGCACCTACAGAGACAACGTCAAGGAAAATATGGCTTCCATGAAGTTCATCTGCTTTCGCAACAATTGCTCCATGCATGATATCTACATCTGCACCAAGCGCTCTGAATCCCTTCAGATGCTGGTCGATCGGACGGCTTCCGATGTTGCATCCACCTGGAAGCGGTACCTCTGCATGTTTATACTTACCAAGAAGTGCTCCCAGCAGATAGTAGGAAGCTCTGATCTTCTTGATATATTCATAATCAACACTTACATCTCCAATTGTAGATCCGTTAATCTTCACAGTAGATTTATCAATACGGTCTACCTGTGCTCCAATACCAGCGATCGCTTCAAGCAATACATTGATATCCCTTACATCCGGCAAATTCTCTATCAGAATCGTCTCATCAGTCATTATGGCTGCTGCAAGAATAGCAAGTGCCGCATTCTTGGCACCGGCAATCTCAACTTCACCGACTAAAGGGTTGCCTCCTTTTATAACATACTGTTCCATATCACACCTCTTATTTATTTTCACTCCATGAGCAGAATTAATGGTCACTGTTCACTCTGTTTTTCGTTTTCTGCGAACATGTAACTTCTGTTTCAAATGCATATATGTTTATACTAAACGATCATCCTATTTTAAAGTCAGTTGTATATTATATCATATATTTATCATTTGTAAACAAAAATTATTTACCACTGTCCTTTTCCCGAGCTGTAATAATCACTTTCCCTGCTCTTTGATATGTATTATCTCCAGAATTGCCCGAAGACTTTCATCCAAATCTTTCCCCTCTTCATCAATGGTAATATCTGCATATTTCTCGTACAGAGGTACACGTTCCTCATACAGATCTTTCAGGCTCTGACCGTCCTTTAACAGAACTCCGCGGCCTTTCAGATTTCCCAGTCTTTTGGATAAAGATTCCAGTGATAATTTAAGATATATAACCTTACCTATAGACTTCAGATGTTCCATTGCCTCATCACAGTAAATAACACTTCCGCCGGGTGCAATGACCGTATCTGTCACATGAATGTCTGCATTAACCTGATTTTCAATTTCCTTAAATTTTTCCGGTCCGTCCTGCTCTATGATCTCTGAAAGCTTTCTTTTCTCCTGTTTCTGTATCAGAAGATCCGAATCCAGAAATTCATATCTCAATGCTTTTGCAAGAATAACTCCTATTGTACTTTTCCCTGAACCGGGCATTCCTATTAATGTCACATTATTCATGTTTATGTCCTTTCATTTTATCATACATTGCCTGCGTCTGCAAATTGCGAATTACTGTTTCTTTTTTCCGGATTTTTTCTTCTTTTTTTTAACGCTGTATCCAAATGTTCCCAGTTTTTTACCAATTCCCAGATATTCACCATGAGAATACACCAGAGGTTTCGCATCATTCAGATGAAATTTCTTCTTCTCGTCCATATACTGCGTATCAGCATGAACTGCAAGCACATCCGCCAGAAACATATGGTGGGAACCCAATTCCAGAACCTGCCTTACTTTGCATTCAATACTCACCGGAGATTCTGCGATCATGGGAACTTTCACAAAATCCGCCTTCTCTTTGGTAAGCTTCATTTCTTTAAATTTATCAACATCCCTGCCTGAACGGACTCCACAGTAATCCGTTGCATATGCCAGTTTTTCTGTTGTCAGATTTATTACAAATTCTCCCGTCTTTCTGAGCATATCATAGGAAAAACGGGATGGTCGCACAGAAATAGACACCATCGGCGGATTCGTGCAGACAGTTCCTGCCCATGCAACTGTAATAATATTGTCATTCCCCTCTCCGTCAGAAACACTTACCATAACTGCCGGAAGTGGATAAAGCATATTTCCTGCTTTCCAGGTTTCTTTTTCCATTTCTTATTATCCTCAGCTATTCTGTCTGCTGCCATCAGTTGTAATCGTTCTGTCCGGCCTGTGCAGCTTCCATAAGTGCCGGAATCAGCTGTTTCTTACGTGAAACAACGCCTTTCAGATCAAATACACCATCCTTTGGCTCCATATGGAAAGCAATACGTGCCATTTCCTCACTTCCCTCACCATAATAGAGAAGCTCTGTAGATTCCTCAATAATATTGGTAAGCATAAAGAATACGCGGGTGACACCATGACGGCCACACTCGCTGACCATAAACGGAACCAGACGCTCTTTGATTTCTGCCAGCTCATCGCTGTCCATAGAACTGATCTGTCCAACACCAAAGTTGATCTCATCCTCAGCAATAAATTTCTTATAATCCTGATAGAAAATTTCTTCCGGTGATTTGTCTTTCAGGTTACTTCCTGCTTTAAACATCTCTTTTGCAAACTGCTCAATATTGATTCCTGCAATAAGTGCCAGCGCACCTGCCGCCATCTTGTCAGATAATGTGCAGGTAGGTGAACGAAACATCAGTGTATCTGAAATAATCGCAGCACAGAGAAGCCCCGCAATACTCGGTGAAATCTCAAGCTTCTGCTCCCCATACATTTCATACAGAATCGTTGCTGTACATCCGACCGGCTGATTTCTGAAAGAAATCGGTACCATAGTTTCCAGAGACCCCAGTTTATGATGGTCGATAATCTCCACGATTTCAGCTTTATCGATATTGTCAACTGCCTGATCTTTCTCATTATGGTCCACAAGTGCTACTTTTTTCCTGTGCATATCCAGAAAATTTCTTCGGGAAATTGTTCCGATACATTTTCCCTTTTTGTTAATTACAGGGAACGCACGATGACGGTGTTTGATCATCTCATTCTGAATATCATCCGTAAAATCCTCTGTATTAAAAGTAACCAGATTATCTGTTTTCATAATATACCGTACAGGAATACTCTGATTGATCAGTCTTGCGATCGTAAATGTATCATACGGAGACATAATAATTACAATTTCTCTCTCATGAGCAAGCTTTATCACCTTTTCGCTGACTTCAATTCCCATACCAACGATAATACAGCTAACATTCTGAGCAATCGCCTGAAGATGATCCTCTTCTCTGTCTCCCATGATTATCAGGTCATCCGATTCAATATAGGCTTTGAGCATTTCCGGATTTGCAGTTCCCACCAGAACTTTTCCTTTTGTAAAATATCCATGCTCATTTCCCTCTACTACGGTACCTGCAATTGTCTCGGCAATTCTTCTGTACTGTGTCTTCGCTCTTGACAGCAGATAACTGTCCGTTGTATCCATATAAGTCTTAGCAATATCACCGATTGTGATCAGACCTTCCAGCTGTCCTTCTCTGTCTCTGATCGGAAGAGATACGATACTTTTCTCCATCATCAGATCCCATGCATTTTTCAGGGACATACTCTTATCAGCTTCCGGACTCATACGGATATCCATATCTTTTATCTGTGTTCCAATGTTAGACAGATATCCCGGCGGCTGCATGCCGAAACGATTTAACACATATTCTGTCTCTTCATTGATCTGTCCTGCACGCTTTGGAATGTATTTCACCTTCTGAGAAGTCCTGTTTTTGATGTCCGCATAGGCAATTGCTGAACAGATGGAATCCGTATCCGGATTCTTGTGACCTATTACAAATATTTTTTCCTGATTTCTCATACAGATTCTAACCTCAATTATCTAATTTAATGTTTGCAAAAAGTGCGCCAAGAGATGTGGAAGCCTCTTCCTTTGAATCTGGAAGCTCGATCACTTCCTCCTCAATTTCCTTAGCCATCATATCTGTTGCCTCTTTGATGCTCAGACTTAATTTTCCATCTTTGACAGCAGTTACTTTTACCTTTACTTTATCTCCAACTGTCAGAACTTCTGATGGTTTCTTAATTCTCTTCTCACAGATCTGTGAAATATGAACCAGACCTGACAGACCATTTCCCAGATCTACGAATGCACCATATGGCTGTAAGCTCTCAACAACACCTTCTGTTACAAGTCCGACCTGCACATTGGAGATTTTTGTTTTTCTCTCCTCCTCTGCTTTTTCTCTTAATATTTCCTTTGCAGAGAGAATTAATCTTCCTTTTTCTTTATCAATATCGAAAACCTGAACCTGGATTGGTTTGTTCAGATATTCGTTTGTATCCTCCACATAATTCAGGGCAAGCTTTGATGCGGGAATAAATCCACGTACACCTTCTACATAGGCGATCACGCCGCCATTTACAATGCCTTTTACCACCACATCAATTACTTCTTTTGAATCCTTTAATTCTTTCAGCTTATCCCATGCAAGCACATCTGCTGCTTCTGTTCTGGACAACAGAATATTTCCATTTCCATCGTCTTTACTCACAACAGTCGCAGAAACTTCATCTCCCACATTCACCTGTTCCTTTAAAGAAAATCCCGGTTCTCTGCTGTAATCCTCTGCCGGAATAATGCCTTCCGCATAATACTTCAAATCTACCACAACTTCTTTTTCATCTACACTGACGACAGTTCCTGTAAGAATATCCCCTTCTTCAATTTTCTTAAAAGAGGCTTCCAGTTCTGTTTCGTAATCTTTCATTGATTCAGCCATTATCTGTTTTCTCCTTTACCTGGAATAAATGTAACTCTTCTCCATCTGTTACAGGATACTGAACAGTTACAAATAGAGTATATTATGTCAGCTATTTTCAAACATTATAACACAATCACTTTAATAATGGAAATCTGAATTTTCATACAGATAGTTCACACAAACAGATATTTATATGTTACAATAATATCATCAACCAACTATAGCAAATCTATAAACAAGTCCCCTGTGAGATTACAAAAATCAACGGGGAACTGCCTGTATCAGGAAAGGATATTATTATACATGAATTATGATTCTGTCCCCTTGAGGGATTTTAAAGAACTGAATGACTGGGAGACAGTTATTTTTGTCTATCAGTCTGCCCTTAAACAGGTAGAAACAAAGATTGATATTCTAAACGGTGAATTTCAGCACAGACATAAATACAATCCGATCGAACATGTAAAATCCAGAATCAAAACTCCGGAAAGCATTGTAAAAAAACTGAAACGACATGGATATGAATCCAGTATCGAGAACATGGTACGCTATGTAAATGACATCGCAGGAATCCGTATCAGCTGTTCCTTTACATCTGATATCTATCTGATCGCAGATATGATTTCCAAACAAAATGACCTGACGATCCTTGCAAGACGTGATTATATGAAAAATCCTAAAAAGAGCGGTTACCGCAGTTATCATATGCTGGTTACCACACCGGTCTTTCTCTCCGACAGTATCATTGATACCAAAGTAGAGATTCAGATCCGCACAGTTGCACAGGATTTCTGGGCGACTCTGGAGCATAAGATGCATTACAAATTTGAGGGAGACGGACCTGACTATATCACAAAAGAATTAAGAGAATGTGCGCGATATGTAGCAGAACTGGATACCCGCATGGAAGAACTCAATAATGAAATCCAGAAATATGGAAAATTATCAGATAAAAAATCCCCGTAAAACGAGGAGTGCCCCGGCAGTGGTTTACCGGGGCTATTATTATGAAAAAAATTTATGTGTAATGATAACACATTACAACGTCTTTCGTAGGTTCTTTCGAACTATCTATATAGTAGCAATCATTTATGAATAAATTATGAACTCGCAGTTAACTTTTCGTTTGTTTGCACAATTATTTTATATTTTTTAATATTTTTTTATAGAATTACCACATATTTATAGTTCTTGTTTTATTTTATGCTTGTCTATCTTGTATATCCCACATAATCTTCCATAACTATTTCGTCTTTTCACAGTTACGATTTGAGAATGAGCAGATTTTACTCAAAAAGACTCTTTGCAAAATCAGCCAGTTTATGCAGGATTCCTTTTACCTCTTCTTTACCAATCCCCATTTCTTCCAGTTTATCATATGCCTTCGTCACAGCACTCCTGAGCTGTTCCTCATCAATATCAGAATCCTTGATCTGTTTAACGATCTTTATGATTCTGTTCTCTTCTTCCTCCGAAAGGCTAACTCCTGCAGTACTCTCCGCAGTCTGGATCAGCGATCTGATCTGATCATCTGAAATATCCTGTTTTGCTGCCTCATTTTTCACATACATAATGATATCAACTACTTTGTCCGGATCTGATACAAGAGAATCAATCTCATTATCAGAAATAATCTCCTGTACAGATTCCGAAGTATCTGCTGCCATCGCTGGTACTGCCGGTGTCGTACATGTAATTGCTGCCGCAATAATAAGTATTCCTGCTTTTTTTATTCTCATGATTTAATTACCTCCATACTTTTGCCAGTCAATAATAAGTCTCTGTCTTTTCACTGTCAGCAGATTACAGACAATGAACAGGCATTTTCATTTACCGGCTCATTATATCAGAAATCTTATGCCTTCTGTAAAATAAATATCCCAATTTCTCTCTTCATAATTCCTTCGACATTTGTTCAAATTTTTTTCACATCTTAAACACGATTTTCTCATAATTGCAGGATATACTAAAGCCATAAAAATAATAAAGCCAACGTTATTTTTATAAAATTTCTTTTTCATATGTTGATTGCCGGAAGAGGCAATTAACTCTCCTTCCTTTTAAAAAATAAATTTGAACGTAATATAAAAAGCATCCGCTTAGCCACCGGATGCTTTTTATATTTATCTTTTTATGAAATTTCTGTAAATGCATTTGCCAGCTGTGCAAACTGTGCCAGTGTCAGTGCTTCTCCTCTGACACTCAGGGAAAGTCCACACATCCCCAACGCCTGCTCAATCTGTTCTTTAGAAAATGGTATCTCCTGTGAATTCTTCAGACCATTCACCAGTGTCTTCCTTCTCTGGTTAAAAGATGCTCTGATAATACGAAACATCAGCTTCTCATTCTTTACCTCAACCGGCGGTTTTTCATATCGTTCCAGTCTGATCACCGCACTTCCCACTTTAGGTCTTGGCATAAAACAGTTGGGCGGTACATTTGCCACGATCTTTGGTTTCGCATAATATTGCACAGCCAGTGAAAGCGCCCCGTAATCTTTTGTTCCGGGTCCTACCTGCATTCTGTCCGCAACTTCTTTCTGTACCATAATAGTAATAGAATCAACAGGAACCTGATTCTCAAACAATCCCATGATGATCGGGGTAGTAATGTAATATGGCAGATTGGCAACAACCTTGATCGGACGCCCCTGATTTTTTTCCAGTGCAAGCTGGCGGATGTCTACTTTGAGGATGTCGTTGTTGATGACTGTCACATTATCCCAATCTTTCAGAGTGTCGTCCAGAATAGGAAGCAGTGTTTTATCAATCTCAACTGCTGCCACTTCCCTTGCTGCTTCAGCCAGATACTGTGTCATGGTTCCGATTCCCGGTCCAATCTCCAATACAAAATCATCCTTTGTGATCTGTGCAGAATCTATAATCTTATCCAGAACATGAGTATCGATCAGAAAGTTCTGACCAAACCTTTTCTGGAATGCAAAATTATACTTCTGAAGCACTTCTATGGTATACTTTGGATCTCCTAGATACGGTCTGGGCATAATCTTTACTCCTTTTTCTTTATTACCTGTAACTGTACAAATACGCATTATTTAGTAAAATCTTTCTCGTACAGAACAATATATCCATCTCTGTCTATACGTTTCTTAGATACATTTCGTTTAAATTTACGGATTCCTCCCTGTGATTTTGCAATCGCAGCATCTATCAGTTCTTTTACTGCGCCAACATTCATAGGAGAATCCTCTTTCTGGTTAATTCCAATCAGATTATACAGCGCAAGCATTCCCATCTGATCAATAGCATAACCATTCTCTTTTGTATAAACCCTTGCAAAATTGACAAGTTCATCATTGGTAAACACAGGAATATTGATCATTGAAGTAAACTTCTTTGCGAATTTCGGATATCTGGCAATCAGTTTTCGCATACCAATCTTCTCATCTTCCACGATTACTGTAAGTCCGTCTGTATTAACTTCCATGGCTTTGTCAAGCATCTCTACTGTTTCCGGTGTCAGCTGATTTGCATTTTCGATCACAAGAAAGCCACCTGCCAGCTTTGAAAAAATCTTATAAATATTTTTTCCGTTGATCTGATCTGCAAAAACATATGCTACTTTTGACGCTTCCAGATTCAGTTCTTTACAGATTGCCGGAATCAGGCCTGAGATCAGTCTGGTCTTTCCGCATTCCTTACCGCCCATCACAATAATATTTCCAGTTTTAGAAGTCTTGTCTGCTGCAGCCATCTGTACATCATATAAAGTATCCACAAGCTGCTCTTTCATACCCGGAACCTTTACAAAATATGTAAATAACTGCTTCTCATCATCTGTAAGTTCTTTTTCTCTTGGTACGATATCCCTTGGATCTGCCCCATTTTCCGGCTGGATAGATTCTATAAAACGTTCCAGCTCCTCTTCTTCTGTCAGGGGTTGGGCTTCTTCCGTTCCCTCTGTATCATCTTCCGGATTCAGATCTGTATTCCCCATCGGTCCATGGAGAAATTCCTCTTCAGCTCTTCTAAGATCTTCTTCTGTAACCTCATCTTCTTCTTCAGCTTCTTCTATTTCCGGCTGCACCGGTATTTCCTTTTTCGGTTCTTCATCCGGCTTTGGATCAGCAACCTTTATATCTTGTATATCTCCGCTGAGGAAATCCGGTTCTTCCAGTTCCTCTGAAATATCATGGGCTTTTATTTCTTTATCATCAACATCAGTTTCTGAACTTTCTTCCTGTACTTCTTCTGTTTTTGACTCTTCTTCCTTCGGAATCTCAATTCCCTGCGCACTGGCAGCAGCAAGGATCGTATCCTCCAGATTCAACTCTTTCCCTTCCAGATCAAAAGAATCCATATTCAGTTTCGTCTCAGCAACTTCCTCAACTTTCGGCGGTTTGCTCAGTTCCATATTTTTCATGGATGCCGGAATATTTAATTCAGGCATCTTAATTGCAGCCATGGGTTCTGCCCCCGGTTTTTCAGGTTCTGCCTCCAATTCCGGAACATTTTCAGGTTCTTTCTGTGACGCATCACTCTTTATGATTTCTTCCGGAATCTCATCTTCCCTGGTGATACCGGCCTCGTTAACCATATCCATGGATTCTTCCGGAAACTCTTCTTTCTCTTCCTGAGTCTTACCTCCAAAGACATCCCTGATCCCCTTTGAAATCTTTTCCTGAATGCCTTCCATGCTGATCTGAACTTCCGGCTCATTGTTTTCTGTCGTTTCTTCCACTTCTTCAGCTTCAGGCTCTTCCTGCGCTTTTACTTCTGTTTCCGTTTTTTTCTTCTCCAGTTCTTTCGCCTGCTCTGGTGTAAGAAGTTTCGGAACAAACTGTTTCTCAAATTTTGCTTTCTCAGCACCTGTCAGCTCACCCATTCTCATTTTAAGATCATAGGCTTTCATAACATATTTGCCTTCACTGAACCAGAGAATGATTTCATTGCATAAATCCAGACATTTCTGTTTTTCTCCTGCTTTGTAATACAGGGCTGCCAGTTCATATGACCATTTCTCTGTAAATTCCTGTTCTTTATACTCTTCCAGGATTCTGATCTGCTCATTTAATGAAGAATTTTTTGCCCTTGCAATCTTGTACTGCAGAATATATTGTGTACTGTCATTCGAAGCCACCTGCTTATACTCTTCAAAAAATTCTTCTGCTTCATTGATATCATCCATTCGCAGAGAGATCTCAATCAGACGGTAAAGAATATTTTTTCCAATAGATGCCTTATGATATGCAAGAAGGAAAATCTCCTTACTGTCCTCATATCTTCCGTTTGCTGCATATATTTCACCGACAACACATAAGGTGCGGACATTTTTGACGCGTCTCCAGTCTATGCTGTCTACAATGTTCATGGCACCTTTATAATCTTTGTCCTGAACCAGCTTATTAATCTCTTCAAGTTTTATCCGAAATTCTTCTTTATCCAATGCATTCACCAACTTTCCATAATTACGCTCAGTGTATCATAAGCCCGTACCCTTGTCAAAAGATTGTTTCTTCTTACACAGGCTGTGATACCGTTCCCTGAACTACCTGAAATACCTTATTTATCTGAAACTGATGACTGATAAAATCATCCAGCCCTGTACATGTTATCAATGTCTGGATATCACTGATACTGTCCAGAAGATAATTCTGCCTGCTGCTGTCCAGCTCGGACAGAACATCATCCAAAAGCAGAACCGGTGTGTCTTTTATTTTTCTCTTTACTATATATATTTCTGATAATTTAAGTGAAAGTGCCGCTGTCCTCTGCTGTCCCTGAGAACCGTATTTCCTGATATCAATCCCATTTGCCATTACACACAGGTCATCTCTGTGTGGGCCTGCGGATGTCAGTCTCATCCTCATATCTCTTTCTCTGTTGGCACAAATGGTACTTTCCAGTTTCTCTGCTGTACAGTCCGGTTCATAAATAACGTTCAGTTCTTCCAATCCCCCTGTAAGATTACCATGTATTTTTCGAACCGTTTCATTTAGTTCTTTAATAAATTCACTGCGCTTGTCAATGATCTTCCGTCCATATTCAGCCATCTGTATATCCCAGATATCCAGTGTATCTTTAAGTGAAGGCTGAACACTGAGATCCTTCAGCAATTTATTTCTCTGATTTACAATATGGTTATATGAAGCCAGATCTGTAAGATATATTTTGTCTAACTGGCACAGTTCCAGATCAAGAAATCTCCTTCTCTCACCCGGACCATTTTTTATAATATTCAGATCCTCAGGAGAAAAAAACACCAGATTAACTACTCCGAAAAGCTCACTGGCCTTCCGGATAGGAAGACCATTGATCGCAACGCCTTTTGCTTTATTCTTTTTAAGATGCATATCAATCCTGTAGGAAAGCTCATCTCTTTTTACCATCATCCTGATATGAGATTCATCCTTTCCAAACTGAATCATATCCTTATCTCTGCTTCCTTTATGCGATTTTGTAGTTCCGCAAAGATAAAGTGCCTCCAGGATATTGGTCTTTCCCTGAGCGTTATTGCCGTAAAATATATTCGTCCCCTGTGCCAGATCGAGTTCCAGAGAATCATAATTTCTGAAATTTTTTAACTGAACAGATTCAATATACATTTATTCACCTGATCACTTTAATTTCTTTTCCATCATAAGAAACGATGTCACCTTCATAAACCTTTCGGCCACGACGGTCATCTACCTCTCCGTTTACTTTTACCAGTCCGTCAGTGATCACATATTTCGCTTCAACCCCGTCCTGAACCATATCTGCAAGTTTCAGTAACTGCCCCAGTTTTATAAATTCATCTCTGATTTTAATTTCTTCCATTTTCATTTACTCCCTATCTTGCCTGATTCTGGTTGATATTTACAGGCAGAATCAAATATGTGTAATTTTCCTCGTCATCCCTGATAAAACATGGTGCTTTTGGATTTACGAGGTAGATACTGATTGTTTCATCATCGATTACTTTGAGTGCATCGATCAGAAATCTTGGATTAAAGCCAATAAGGATATCTTTGCCCTCTTTATCAATATCAATATTTTCATTCATGGAACCCATTGCAGAATCAATACGTAATTCCATAGAATTATCTGTAATTTCAATAATGATCGGTTTCTTTTCTCCCTCTCTTACCAACAGAGTGGCTCTGTCGATACAGTCCAGAAATTCTTTTTTATTAATTTTAATTTTGGTTTCGTAATCGCTGGAAAGCATCTGATCAATACGGAAATATTCTCCATCGATTAATCTGGAAACAACAATAGTCTGGTCAAACTCAAATAAAATATGATTTTTTGAGAAATAAATATTTACAATATCATCAATTTCACCAGATAAAATCTTACTGATCTCATTAAGTGTTTTGCCAGGTACCACCACTTTGCGGTCTGCATAATCTTTTTTCAGTTCCATACGTCTGATCGCAATACGATGTCCATCGAGAGATACTATTTTCAGGTAGTTATTTTTGATTTCAAAAAGTTCACCGGTCATCAGCTTATTGGTTTCATTGGAGGCAATTGAGAAAATAGTCTGTCTAATCATCTCTTTTAATGTGAATTGAGAGATAGTAAGACTTTCTTCTTTCTCAATCAGTGGGAGATATGCAAAATCTTCTCCGGATTTACCAGGTATCGTGAATTTTGCTTTCTCACAGGTAATGGTGGCAGTAAGTTTCTCATCTGTTTTAATAGTTACCGTATTGTCTGGCAGTCGACGAATGATTTCATAGAAAATTTTTGCATCCAGCGCAATGATTCCTTTTTCTTCAATGATTCCATCAACAATTGTTTCTATACCGAGTTCCATATCATTAGTAGTAAATTTGATCTGGTTTGTAGTAGCATCAATCAGAATACATTCCAGAATTGGCATTGTTGTTTTAGAGGGAACTGCTTTCAGTGAGATGTTTACACTTTTGAGCAAGTTGATTTTCTGGCAAATGATTTTCATAATGTGTATAACTTCCTTTCTTGGGTGATGTGGTTTTTTATAGATAAATATATAAAAGGAATTCGTCGTCTCCGCCGTAGGGGATGTGAATATGTGAAAAACTCCATTGAAGGTTGATTTTTCAAGGAGTTCGGATATGGATAACTTCGTGTAAAGGTGTGCTTAAAGTATGTGTATAACTTGTGTATAACCGAAGCGCCCAAAAAGTGGCGAAAAGTTATACACACTTATACACATTCAATCAACATCTTATACACATGTTATACAGTCAGTTATCCTCATCCCTGTGGATTAATTTTTTTCTTTAAAGTTTCAATGGTGTTTTTAAGGTTTTCATCGTTGTTGATTTCTTTTTCAATTTTGTCGATACCGTGCATAATGGTAGTATGATCACGATTTCCAAGACATTTTCCGATAGATTTCAGCGGAGTTGAGATGATTTCTCTGCATAAATACATGGCAATCTGGCGGGGGGTTACAATTTTGGAGTTACGCTTATTTCCACAAAGGTCATCCACTGTAACATCAAAATGTTCAGCAACCATGGAAATAATATAATCCGGCGTGATGACTTTCTTTTCATCAGGGGAAATAATGTCTTTTAACGCCTGTTCGGCAAGTTCAAGTGTAACTTCCTTTTTTTCAAGTTTGGCAAAAGCCATCACCTTGTTGATCGCGCCTTCCAGTTCGCGGATATTGGATTTAATATTGTTTGCAATGTATTTGATTACTTCCTCGTTAATATCATATCCATCCATTTCTTCCTTCTTATGAAGAATTGCCATTCGGGTTTCGTAATCCGGCAGTGTGATATCTGCGATCAGGCCCCATTCAAATCGTGAACGGAAACGTTCTTCCAGGATTTCCATATCTTTTGGAGGTTTATCTGACGAAATAATAATCTGTTTTTTGGCACTGTGCAGGCTGTTAAAGGTATGGAAAAATTCTTCCTGTGTAGATTCCTTTCCTATAATAAACTGAATATCATCGACAAGAAGAACATCAATGTTTCTGTATTTTTCACGAAACTTGGTCATTGCCGAGTTATTTCCATTACGGATTGTTTCGATCAGTTCGTTGGTAAACTCTTCACTGGTAACGTAAAGTACTTTGCTGTTTTCATCATGATCAATAATGAAATGAGCAATAGAATGCATCAGATGAGTTTTTCCCAGACCTGCACCGCCATAGATAAAGAGCGGATTGTAGGTATCACCCGGGGATTCGGCAACTGCAAGAGCTGCTGCCTGGGCAAATTTATTATTGCTTCCGACTACAAAGGTATCAAAAGTGTATTTTGGATTCAAATGAGCTTCCTCGCAGCGTGCGTCCTGAGACTGCGCTTTTGGAGAAACTTCCTCTTTTTTTGGAACATCTTCCGGCAATATGAAATTGATGTCACAGTTTTCCATTCCGGTAACTTCACTGATCGTTACCTGAAGTGGAAGTTTATATTTTTTACTTATATAATTGAGACCTACCTGCTCTGAAGGCACGATAATAGTGACAACATTGTCAACTACTTCGTAAACAGTAAGTGGTTTTAGCCAGGTATTAAAAGAAACGTCGGACAGATCATGTTCTGTCTTGACGATTTGCAGGATTTCGTCCCATTTTTCCACAACTTTGTTCAT